>NZ_BOLV01000002.1 GCF_016861845.1 Lacticaseibacillus suilingensis | reverse complement strand
CAGGTGTCTTTTTGTTATCTAAAAAGGGTCTAGCATCTCCAGTGTTGATTACTACCAACACCAAAAATTCTAGACCCGTCTTTTTCTGTGGCCGTTGCTCATTAATCTAATGACACTTTTTACCTAGAATTAGAAGCCTATTCGCTTTTTACACATTTGCAGGTAAACTCTGATTAATAGGATGAAGGTGGAGGCATCGAAATGAGTAAGCATCGTCACTCAAAGCGACATCCGCTCCTGCGGATTTTTTCATTGCTGGTCATGACAATCGTGCTGCTGGCTGGGAGCTACGGCGTCAGAATCTTTTCACAAACCAAAGTAGCTGTACATAAAACTTACGACAATAAAGTCGTGAAGAAAAAGGTCGTCAACTTAGCAGAGAAGAAGCCTTTCAGTGTGTTGCTGCTAGGCACAGATACTGGTGCATTGGGCCGAAGCGAAAAAGGCCGCACTGACACCATGATCTTGGTCACCGTGAATCCCAAGGCGAATCGAACGACGATGATTAGCATCCCCCGGGATACGCTGAGTCACGTTCAAAGTTCGTCATATACGGGGGCAACCAAGATCAATGCGCAATACACCTATAACGACGTCAAAGGGGCTGTGGATTCAGTCACCACGATGTTCAATGTGCCGATTAATTATTATGCCTTGGTCAACATGGGTGGCTTGGAGAAAATTGTCGATGCAGTCGGCGGAGTGAATGTTAACGTCGCCTTTTCCTGGTCGGATCCGTATTCGCAAGGTTCGTTCACCAAGGGACCCGCGCATCTGAATGGTAAGCAGGCTCTGGCCTACGCGCGGATGCGCCATCAGGACCCGGCTGGTGATTATGGTCGGCAAAAGCGACAGCAAGAGGTTATTTCTGCCATTGTAAGCCAAGCTTTGTCTGCTCAGACGTTCAATAACTATGGAGAGTTGATGAACTCGTTAGCTGATAACTTGCGCACGAACTTGAGCTTTGACGAACTTGTCACGCTCGTAAATCAATATCGCGTGGCTTTCGAAAACGTTACTCAGGATCATCTCAGTGAAATTGGGGCTTATATCAACACTGCATCCTACCAAGTTCCGTCAACCGCCGAGCTGCAGCGCGTTTCCAATCTGGCGCGTGGTGAGTTAGGCCTCTCGAGTACGACATTGGACAACTATAATACCAAGGAAAATGCGCTAAATGCGCAGAACGGATTCAGCTGGAACAGCGATAACAATCCGCGTTATCTTCTGTACTAAATTCCGCTGAATCATAAAAGCTGGGCTGATCAAATATGATCAGCTCAGCCTTTGCATTTTCCCACTATTTGAGCAGGCTTTTAAGTAGTACTGCAACCAGCACCAGCACCATCACTGCCGAAATCAACCCCAGTCCAGCCCTGAGCCGTCCTTTCGGCACTACCTGCCACACAATCGCGGTCAATGCCACCACGGCCACCAACGCCAATCCCGCTTGCATCATCACACTCATCCGCTATCCTCCTACGCCAAGGCGTGCAAGGTCACGGTGGTGCGGCGTTCAAACGGGGCGCCTGGCATCAAAGTGAACAGCGGTGTGACCGGGCGAATGGCAACTGCGGTGTGCGGGGCGCCGGTGATGCCATTGAAATAATTCTGCTCATTGAGATGGGCGAAGGTGTCTACCACCAGGCCAGGGCCTTCGGTGTTAAGACTCAAGGCCCAGTCATTCGCTGTCAGGGTCGCCATAGTCGCTTCGGTGCTGAGGGTTTTGGTCGGCAACGGCACTGGCTCGGCGTCAAGGCGCAGGCGCTGGTCCATCACGCTTTGGGCCGGGTCGCCTGTTAAGGCATAGGCCACGTTAAGTTTGGGCCGGAGCTGCACTTTGGTGTCGGTTTCGATGTGCCAATCAATGGTCCAGCGGTTGCGATTGTCCAAGGTGTGCACCAAGGCCACGGTGCGGCTGCCGGGCAGCCCG
Organism: Lacticaseibacillus suilingensis; assembly: GCF_016861845.1. Lineage (GTDB taxonomy): Bacteria > Bacillota > Bacilli > Lactobacillales > Lactobacillaceae > Lacticaseibacillus > Lacticaseibacillus suilingensis. The sequence goes on along the minus strand of NZ_BOLV01000002.1, from coordinate 234,385 downwards.
TCTTGGCCGTCAGCGAGCTGGAGGGAGAATTTGACGCTCACATGGTCCTCAGCTTCTTCAGTTGCGGCATCCCAGTTCCAGTTTTGCCAGCCGGTGCGGCCGGAATTCAGTGGCTGGTCGCCATTTTCACCAGCAATCGGGCCAATGGTGGCGCCGAACAATTCGCTATCTTCAGCGTAATCTTGAAAGGTGATGAAGCCAATGGTCAAGTTCGGATTCATCCCGGCCCGATTCGGCAGGCGCACTTGCTGTACCCGGGCGCCGAAGGTAATGAAGTTCAGGGTCATGCCGTGATCATTTTGCAGCGAATACTGCATGATTTTTTCGTCATTAATGCGGTAAAAGACTTTTGAGGTAATTTTCACTGTGAGCGCTTCCTTCCGTATCCGCTTCAATCGTACCGAACCGAAGCCTAAGATTCAATGAAAATCCGGCGTACGCGGTGTTTTGCGCGGTGCGGGTTTGGTAGGATAAGTAGGAATAAGAGGAAAAGGTGATTGGTTGAAAGCACTGAAGGAAAAACTGCAGGCGTTCATGAAGCAGCTGTACTGGTGGCTCACCGCGCTGTTTGCGCTGGCACTGGTCTATGCCTTCTTCGCGCGGGGCTACTTGCATACTTGGCAGCAGCAGTTCGACTTGGTGGCTTTTGCCGCCATTGTGGCCTGGGTAGTGATCAATGCCGGCTTGATTTATCGGCGGCATTTTCGCTTCCGAGACCTGCAGCTGGAGAATGTAGATGCCATGGCAGGCGAGGAATTCGAGCAATTTTGCGTCTACCTGCTCAAGCGCAATGGCTTCAAGCATTTGCAAACCACCAAGGGCTCAGGCGATCAAGGCATCGACATTATTGGCGTCAAAAAGCAAAAGCAAGTCGGGTTCCAATGCAAACGCTATACCGGCCAAGTGGGTAACAAGGCAGTGCAAGAGGCCTGGAGCGGCCAGGCGTTCTACAAGCTGGATGAGGCGATGGTGCTAACGAATTCGGAATTCACCGATGCGGCTAAGGAGCTGGCGGAGCAGCTAGGCGTGACGTTAATTGACCGGCCGCGCTTGAAACGGCTGATGCGGCGGCTGCCGAGCTAAGCGAAAGGAAGTATGGGTGTGTTCTCACCGATTTTAGGCTTAAAAGCCAGCACGGCGGCGCAGCAGGTGACGGACCGGTTGCAACATCAGCCGCAAGTTGTTGAATTTTTCCTGACGCCTGAGGATTTCACCGCCGCCGGGTGGGCCAATCTAGAAGCGCAAGTGGCGCGGGTGCAAGCCAGTGGGGCGCGCATCGTGTTCCATCACCCAATGCGGTATCAGGATAAGCGCAATGAACTGTGCGTGAACCAGGCGCTGCACCCAGCGCAGTATGCCTTTGTAATGACCACGGCCAGGCGGCTCATCACGTTGAGTAAGCAGGTCGATGGGCTGACGCTGGTGCATGGCGGTTATAATCAAAAAGGCTATGATTTCATCGGCGATTGGCCGAACTTGGCCCAGGCGCAGGCGGTGGTGCTGGGCCGAATGTGTGAACTGAATGCCGAGGCGGCGGGGCATGTGGTGTTTGAAAATAGCATCAGCCCGATCTGTGCCTTCGGGGATGCGGCGATGGAAGCGCAATTGCTGGCGCTAGGCTTGCCGCTGGCGTATGATATCAGTCATGCCTTCATTTATTTGCATGGCGACAATGACGCCTTGGTGGCGAGTTTGAAGCACTTGGCGCCGCTGGTCAGACACTACCATCTCGTAGACTCCATGGGTCAGACCCATGACAGCTTATCCCTGGGCCAAGGCCGGATTGATTGGGCGCGGGTGCTACCAGTACTGAATCCGCGCGCCAGCAGTATTTACGAAATCAATTTAAGCGATCAATCAGACTGCCGCGAAATGCTGGCGAGCCACGCGTATCTCAAGCAGATGGCGCAAGGGTTCAGTTAACCACCAGCACCCCGGCGACTTCTTGAAAGCCAAACACAGGCCGCAAGGCGGCGTCATCTTGAATATAGAGATAACGCAGCCGGCGGTCTTTTTGGTCCAAGAGCACGGCAAACTCCCAGAGTTTGAGCGCTTTGCCTGGGCCTGGCACCAGAATCAGTTGAGGCTGTTCTTGCTGCTCGGCCGGTCGAATTTTGGCCACGGTGGCGTTGCCGGCAGCGGTGCGGAGCTGGACTTTGGTATTGCGGTTGTAGTCTTGCATTAAGGCAAGTAGATCAATCACGCGCATACGGCCACCTTCTTTCTAGCTCTATCATACATGATAGGCGGTAAATTGTAAGATTTCTTAAGGGCAAGGGTCGGCGCGCCGCCAACACGGTATAATAATTGCCAAGATTAGACAGCGCGTGGCGCGGTCTTTAACAGGAGGGAACCTATGACTGAAGTTGTCATTCTCAGTGCCGCCCGCACCCCCATCGGCAAATTCGGGGGGGCGCTGGCAGGTGTGTCGGCAGTGGAGCTGGGTGCCATCGCTGCCAAAGCGGCCATTCAGCGCGCCGGGATTGCCCCGGAGCGGCTCGACCAGGCGATTTTTGGTAATGTGTTGCAAGCCAATTCAGGGCAGAACGTGGCGCGGCAAATCGCCCTCAAGGCGGGCCTGACCACGGATAGCACCGCGATGACTATTAACGAAGTGTGTGGCTCAGGACTGAAGGCGGTGCGCCTAGGGCAAAGTGCCATTTTGCTGGGGGACGCCGATGCCGTGTTGGTTGGTGGCACCGAAAACATGAGCCAGGCGCCATTTTATGCGCCGCAGCAGCGCTTTGGCCATAAGTTCGGGGATGTGACCTTCGTTGACGGCCTGGCCCGAGACGGCCTTTCTGATGCTTTCACGGGCCTGCCGATGGGCGTCACCGCCGAGAACGTGGCGGAGCAGTTTAGTGTCACCCGCGAGCAGCAGGACCGCTTTGCCTTGGCCTCACATCAAAAAGCCGTGGCAGCGCAGCAAGCCGGCGCTTTTGATGCTGAAATCACGCCGGTGACGGTGACCACGCGTAAAGGTGACCTCGTGGTGGCGGCGGATGAAGGCCCGCGGCCAGATACCGACTTGACCAAACTTGGTAAGCTGAGGCCGGCTTTTAAACCTGAAGGTACCGTGACGGCTGGTAATGCGAGTGGCATCAATGATGGCGCTGCGGCGCTGATTTTGATGCGCAAGGATCTGGCGGATGCCCAAGGCTTGCCGTATCTGGCCGTGATTGATGGCTACAACGAAGGTGGCATTGATCCGAATTTCATGGGGTACGCACCGAAACGCGTGATTGAAAAGCTGCTGAAGCGCACGGCGACCGCAATGAGCGGGATTGACCTGATTGAAATCAACGAAGCCTTTGCCGCCCAAAGCATTGCTGTCGCCAAGGAACTCGAACTGGATCAAAGCAAACTGAATGTCAACGGCGGGGCGATTGCGTTAGGCCATCCGCTTGGGGCGTCTGGGGCCCGGGTGCTCACGACCTTGCTGTACGCCTTGCGCGCGCGTGATGCTCAAACCGGGATTGCGGCGCTGTGCGTTGGCGGCGGCATCGGTGTGGCCATGCAGGTGAGCCGGCCATGACCAAGTTCTATGAATTGACCACGGCAGAGCGGCTGCAACAGCTGGTGGCGGAAGGCAGCTTGAGCGCTGAAGACGCCGCGCTGCTAAAGCAAGCCACGGCGCTGCCAGCTGACGTGGCCAGTCATCTGAGTGAAAATCAAATTGGCCAGTTTACCTTGCCACTGGGGCTGGTGCGCAATCTGCCGGTGAACGGGACTTTGCACCAAGTCGCCATGGCTACAGAGGAACCGTCAGTGGTCGCCGCTGCTAGTAACGGCGCCCGCCTTGCCGGCTTAAATGGCGGCGTCCAGGCCACGGCCGCGCCGCATCGGGTGGTGGCAGAAGTGGTCTTCGCTGACCTCTCAGATTTAACCGCGGCCCAGGGTGTGCTCAAAGCGCACGAAGCCGAGCTTTTTCAGGTGGCGCAGGCGGCGCACCCGTCAATTGTGAAGCGCGGCGGGGGCCTAAAGCAGGTCACAACTACGGTGGTGGAGCGGTTTTTGAAACTACGCTTGCTGATTGATCCGAGTCAGGCGATGGGGGCCAATATCAGCAACACCATTGCTGAGGCGGTGGCGGCCGCGGCTGGCGCGTGGTTGGATCAACCAGCCTTGGTGGCGATATTGACCAATGCCAGTGCCCAGCTCACCACAGCGACGGTGACGCTGGACCCGGCGACCTTAGCAACCAAGCACGAGGCTGGCGCAGTGATTGCCCAGCGGATCGCGGCGTTAAGCGACCTGGCGCACGTGGATCCAGAACGGGCCGCGACACACAACAAAGGCATCATGAACGGCATTGAAGCGGCGGTGCTGGCGACGGGCAATGACACCCGCGCTGTGGCTGCGGCGGTGAGCGCCTACAGTCATGAGCGGCCGCTTAGCACCTGGACGTTGGTTGAAGGCCAGCTCAAGGGTAAAATTAGCCTGCCGCTACCGGTTGGCGTGGTAGGCGGCGCCATTAGCGCCTTGCCGCTGGCACCGGTCGCACTGCGGCTGGGTGGGTTCCAGACGGTGGCCACGCTGCAAGAAGCTTTGGCGGCGTTGGGCCTAGTGCAAAACTTGGCGGCGCTGCGAGCCCTGGCTGGACCGGGCATTCAGGCCGGCCACATGGCGCTGCAGGCCAACGCGTTGGCGATGGCTGCTGGCGCCCAAGGCGAGGAAATCACGCTGGTGGCGGCGGCCCTCCAAGGCGAACGCAAAGAATTGGCCGTGGCCAAGCGGCTACTGACACAGCTAAGAACGAAAGCGGGGAAAAACCAGTGAAAATTGGCATCGACCAAATCGGCATGTACACGCCGGACTTTTTTATCGACTTACGGGAACTGGCCACGGTGCGCGGCGTGGCACCTGACAAGTTCACCATCGGCATCGGTCAAGACCAGCAAGCTGTCGCCCCAAGCAGCCAGGATGCGGTGACCATGGGTGCCGCCGCCGCCCAAAGTCTGCTTGGCGCGATTGACCGCGAGCAGTTAGGCTTAGTGGTACTGGGCACCGAAAGCGGCGTGGATGCCAGCAAGGCCGGTGCGCTGCAAATTATTCGCCTGCTCGACCTGCCGGCGCATGTACGGGCGATGGAAATCAAGGAAGCCTGCTATGGCGGCACCGCTGGGTTGATGATGGCGCGCGATTATGTTGCTGCACATCCGACGAAACAGGCGTTAGTGATTGCTTCAGACGTAGCGCGCTACGGGCTGGCCACAGCCGGCGAAGTGACCCAAGGTGCTGGGGCGGTGGCGATGCTGGTTAAGGCCAATCCCCGGATACTAGTAATAAATGACGATTCTGTGGTGCATGCCGAAGATATCGGCGATTTCTGGCGGCCGGTTTACACGGACCAGGCTTTGGCGCGCGGGAAGTACTCCACCGAGCAATACCTGCACTTTTTTGACCTGGTTTGGCAGCAGTACCAAGCCGAAACCAGCCTGACGCTTAACGATTTCACTGCGCTGACCTTCCACTTGCCTTACACGAAAATGGGGCTCAAAGCCCTGCGGCAAGTGCTGCCGAGTGTCGATGCGACCAAGCAGGCGGCGCTGCTGAAGCATTTTGATCAGAGCATTCAATACAGCCGGCGGATTGGCAATATCTATACCGGCTCGCTGTATCTGGGGCTGTTGTCGCTGCTCGAGCTGGATCACTTGCCAGCTGGCAGTCGGCTGGGGCTCTTCTCCTACGGCTCTGGCGCGGTGGGCGAGTTCTTCTCCGCCGAGCTGGTGTCAGGGTACGAGCAGGCTCTGAGGCCCGCTGCCCATGCTGAACTGCTTGATCAGCGCCGGCAGCTGTCGATCACCGAGTACGAGGCGGTGTTCAACGACGCTGTGCCATACGCCAAAGCCGATTACCAAAGCAATTCTGCCTACTATGCCGGCCCATTCGTGCTCACTGGCGTGCAAGGGCAGGAACGGCAATATCAAGTAAATCCGAACGCTTAACCAAGTCTCGCTGCGGCGAGGCTTTTTGCGTGAGAGCGCTTTGTTAGGCGTCATCATAAGGCTTGTGCTACATTGGAATTAGTTAGGAAAATGAAATCGCCACTTGTTTTTTGTAAGTAGTCAGGTATACTGATGTTGTTAGGACTTTTAAAAAGTAAGTAAAAATGCTGGAGGCGAGTGTATGACAAAGATTAATGCAGCAGACGCAGGATTAAAGGTCATCGAGAGTTGGGGGGTGCATAACATTTATGGTCTGCCGGGCGGTTCGTTCGACTCGACCATGAATGCACTGCACAACCGTAAAGATACCATCAAGTACATTCAAGTGCGCCACGAAGAAGTCGGCGCCTTAGCTGCCGTTGGTGAAGCCAAGGTCACCGGTAAAATCGGGGTCACCTTTGGCTCCGCCGGCCCTGGTGCCGTGCACCTGCTGAACGGCCTTTATGATGCCCAGTGGGATCATGTGCCAGTTTTGGCATTGGTCGGTCAGGTGCCAACCAGTGCCATGAACACCAACTACTTCCAAGAAATGAACGAAAACCCCATGTTCGCGGACGTTTCCGTATATAACCGCACCGTCATGACCGCAGAACAGCTCCCGGCCGTGATCGATGATGCGATTGCGCAAGCTTATGCCAAAAACGGGGTGGCAGTGGTCACGATTCCTAAGGACCTCGGCTGGCAAGAAATCGAGGACAACTATGTTTCTCGCGCCGGCAACTTCCAGAAGCCGATTTTGCCAGAACCACCGGCGGAGAAGATTGCCGAAGCCGCTAAGTTGCTGACTGACGCCAAGCATCCTTTGATTTACATCGGGACTGGCGCACGTGGGGCCCGCGATGAAGTGATTGCTTTGTCTGAAAAGCTGCACGCCCCAATCATGACCTCTGCTTTGGGCAAAGGCGTGGTGCCAGATTCTTACAAGGCGAACATGGGCTCTGCCGGCCGCGTAGCCAGCAAGCCTGGCGTTGAGGTGGCCGGCCAGGCGGACGCGGTGCTGTTCCTCGGCTCCGACATGCCGTTCCAGGCCTACTTCATTCAGCCGAATGCCAAGTACATCCAAGTCGATATTGATGGCGCCAAGTTCGGTCGCCGTCACTATGTGGATGTCGCGATTTTAGCTGATGCCAAGAAGACGGCTCAGGCTTTGATCAACGCCATCGACCAGCAGCCAGAAACCGGCTGGTACCGGGCAGCCCTTAAGAACAAGCAAAACTGGGTGGACTGGATGGCCTCATTTGAAGACGATGACGAAACGCCACTGCGCGTAGAGCCTGTTTTCAAGCAAATCAATGACATGGCCACTGACGACGCGATTTTCCAAGTGGATGTCGGCAACGTCACCATCAACGGCATGCGCTACCTGAAGGCGGACCAGCGCCAGCAGTTCACCACGAGTGGCTGGTACGCCACCATGGGCTACGCTTTGCCAGCAGCCATTGGCGCTCAAACCGAGTATCCAAATCGCCAAGTATGGTCGATTTCTGGGGACGGCGGCTTCGCCATGGTGATGCAAGACGTGCTTACCCAAGTGAAGTACCAGATGCCAATCATCAATGTCATTTTGACCAACGAGTCTTTGGGCTTCATTGAAGCGGAGCAAGACGATACTCAGCAGCCTCACTCCGGGGTTGATCTGATTGACGCCGACTACGCGACCGCTTCGGCAGCGCTCGGTGCCACCGGCTTTGAGGTGCACACCTTGGCCGAATTGAAGGACGCCTTTGCCAAGGCGAAGGACGCCAAAGGCCCAGTGGTGATCGATGTGAAGATCTCCGACCTGCGGCCACTGCCAGTTGAGCAGTTGGTACTGGACAAGAAAACTCAGGATCCAGCGGCGGTTGATGCTTTCGTCAAGAAGTATCATGCCGAAAGCCTCATTCCATTCCGGCAAATTCTGGAAGACGAAGAAAAGTAACCTGAATCGTAAAGCACTGCCACCCATTTGCGGGCGGCAGTGCTTTTTTAGTTAGGCCATGGGTTCTAGGTGGCCAGCATTTAGGGTAAAGGCCTCAAAATGAAAGGCGGTCAACATCGCCTTGTCATAATGATGGGCGACTTCAATCAACGTGATGGGCAGTGCATACAGAACCTGACGGATGGTACGCGCGCTGTGATCATCTAGGCCGGCGGTAATTTCATCTAACAATAGAATCGGCCGCTTGCGCAGTAGACCACGGGCCAGCGCCAGTCGCTGTTTCTGACCGCCGGATAAGGTGTCTGGATCAATCATGCGCTTAAGCGGTGCGGTGCCGAGTTCTGCAGTCAGTTGCACCTGGTCGAGTACGGTGAGCAACTCATCATCGGTGAAGGCCTGCATTAACGTCAAATTGTCCCGAATGGTGCCTCTAAAGATGTAGCGCTTTGGGTAATATACGTCACGCTGGTTGGCCGCGGTGTTTGGCCGCCGACTGTGATGCTGCCACTCGAAGGATTAAGGCGGCCGGCGATGAGGTTAAGCAGGCTGCTTTTGCCGATACCTGAGGGGCCAGCAATCAAAACTTTGGCGCCGGTGGGGATGGTTAGGTTGGTGGGCCGTAGCAGCAGGTGGGAATCGAATTTCAAGGTGGTCTGGTTCAGCTCTATTCGCCCATCTTCAGGCATAGCAGCAGAGGAGGGGTTGATTGGAAAAGGCGGCAGCTGGCGGAGCTGCTTGGTGCTGGCCAGCTGACTCCAATCGTTGATCACGCTGCGAACGCCTAAAGTGACATGATCGGCAGACAGTTGCAGGGTCAATAGGGTTGAAAATGGTGATGCCGAAGCCGCCATGTGCCATCAGCAGAAAACCAATCAGCATTGGGCCAAACAAAGCGAGTACCACCAGCAACCAAGTGGCAAATTGAGCCGTATATTGGGCGACCGTTTGTTGTTGCAGGCGCTTTTCACTTTGATGCAAGGCGCGGTTTACACGTTTAAAAAAGGTGTGGGCAGCGCCATATTGCCCCAGTTCCGCCAGTCCACTTAACCAATCAGTCGCTTGAGCCACCGTTTCTGCGTTGGCTTCGCTGGCGCGCTGGCCGAGTTTGGCCAGAGGCTGCTCGGCAATCACCATTGGCACCATGGTCAAGGCGGAAAAAGCGACAAAAATTAGGCCCATAAGCCAGTTGACGACTAAGACGAACCAGATACTGATGACTGTCATCATCAGATTTTGACCACAATCAAGAATGAGGCGAAAATAGCGGGTTTCGATTTGGTTAGCGTCGTTAGTTAGCCGATTGATGCCTTTGCTGGCAGGTTCATTTAACGCGCCGCTGAGCCGAAGGAGGTGACCCTTTAAAGCCACATTCCAGATGTTGATGGCGCTTTGCTGAAGACAGAGGCTGAGATACAAGCAAGTATACGTGCTTAGATACAAAGCAGCGGCTAAGGCGACATATTGCAACCGTTGAGCGATGGTGGCGGCAGTCAAGTTAGGCACTTGGCCGAGTACATAGCCGTTTAACACGCCTTCGAACCCACCTAGGGCACTAAAAATCAATAATGCCACCAGCAGTGGTTTGGGCAGCTGTTGATAAAGCCATTTCCAATTGATCATTTTACCATCTCACTTTCATGCGTTCAGTGTATCTGCTACACTAAACACAAAATGAGAAGGTGACAAAAGTGGCACAAAGATTAGGGGGCCTCATTCGTGATCTCCGTGAAGCCAGGCAACTGACGCAAGCCAGGCTATACGCTGATTTGCTATCGCGGCGACAAGCCATCCGTTTTGAAAACGGCGAAAACGACATTAAGGCCAGCGTGCTCTTCGTTGTGCTGGACCGGCTCGAGGTCGCCGCGAGCGATGTGCAGTCGTTGATAACGCCAAGCGCGCAGGCTTCGGGCCCGTTGATGCTGGCTTTGGCGCGGCTCAATCTCTGGCAAGATTGGCCACTGACTGATGAAGAACTGCAAGCCGTGCAGCAATATCTGTTCACGGATAGTCAACCGGCGCTGGCCACCCTGCGGCAGATTTCCGGCTTGGTGGCCAGATTTGAAGATGCGTTTGCTTGGCGCAGTTATGAACAACTTTGGCGCAAGGCGCAGGGCCAGCAGGGACAGGCAGACTATGCTCAGACGGCCCTGAAAATATGCGTGGACGCTTGTTATGCGGCCTTGTTCGGGCATCAATCTCAGCAAGCCGCCCTCTTTTTGAAGCGCGGTTTGGCGCTGATTGCCACCGCTGACCTGGTGAGTGGGCTGCCGGTCAACGGTCGAGTGCAATTACGGTTTTTAAACGCAATCGCGGTGAATTTGTCTCAAGGTCGGGCGGCGGTTGAGGCGGCGACCACTCCAATCATCACCGCTTTGAGGGCGCTGGGGGAACCGTTGCTTGCCGATACCTTTGTGGATAATCGTCGCCATATTCTGACCAGCTATGATTTACATGCCGAATGGTCGCAGACGGAACTTGGCAGCACAGCGCGACTGCTGGCCACGTTTCAAAGGCAGGTGCCTGACTTTGATTTCGAAGCGTACATCAATCTGTTGCCCGGGTTGAAGGCAGCGCTGGCTGGCAGACCGCTGAGTGCTTTTGCGGCTGAGGAGGAACCAGGTGAAGCCGCCTCCGACTTGAGACCCCACCGGTAGTCTGATTGCGGATGCCATTGTCATGGGCGAACTATTTTAGCCAAAGAGGACGGGCCACATGTCGAACGCTGTGATCATTGGAAGTTGCTCAAGCAAAAAGCCGCCAACTTCGAGGACTCTAGGCAGTTAGCGACTTTCCTTGTATAATGTTTCTGGCAGAAAAGTTAATGAGCGGTGGTATCTTCGCATTCGAGAGAAGGTGAGGCTTATGAGCGTAAGGTTCATAACCTTGATTTCAAACGGAAGGAGGTACGGGTTTGCTTTTGATTGGCGCCTTGGCGACAATCACGGCTTTTGTCAGTGTGCTTGCACTGCTGGTCCTCGCGGTCACGCGATTGGTCAACGCAGTGCGCAAGCTGATGGAAGCTACCGGCTTGGGTCGGAAAAAATAAGCAAGCAAAAACGCCGCTGTTACTTTTGGCGAAGTCCTGCGGCGTTTTGCTTGTAAGATGACAACCACCGTTCTTCAAACGGCTCTGCTGTGGAAAGACACTCCTTAAGGGGTGTCTTTTCGCTTACCCTTATTATAGCATGCCTTCTCAGTCGGGTGAACCTGATATGGCCCAAGTCTGCGACTAATCAGGCGATCAAATGCTTGCCGGGTTTAGCATGGGAGCACGATTTAAGCTTGATAGGCGAGCGTCGCTTTGACCAGTGCCTCGACGGTCGTGTAAATTCCGCCGTTGAGTTTGATGAGGCCAACCGTGTAAAGGTTGAGGTAGTGGAATTGGTTTTCGGCCACGGTTTGCAGCGCAGACAATTTCTGTTGATTGGTCGCGCCAAGCCGGCGGGAGTCGGTGTACAGGCCTAGAATGGGAATGTGCTTGGCGTAGGCGACGCCGATTTCCGACGCGACGCCCACGTCAATGGTGGGGCCATCAAGGATGGCAATCATTAGATCGGCGGCGAGCACCTGCTCCGTGTCGGCTTGGGCAATCATTTTGGCATCGGCATAGGCATTTTTGTCATTGATGGCCGCGTTTTCCTGCGGCAGGTAAATGTCCAAGCTCGGCGCGGCTTGGCGCAGTTGGGCCACCACCTGGGCGTTGAAGTCAAAGTCAGCTTGGCTGAATAAAGCATTGGCAAAATAGATCTTCATCAAGGGGCCTCCTAACGGCGCGTGAACTTCACCACCGCTTCGCAGCGGGCGGTTTGCGGGAACATGTCAACGGATTGAATGTAATCGACCTGATAGCGCTTGGTTAAGGCGACCAAATCGCGCGCCAGCGTCGAAGGGTTACAAGAAATGTAGACAAACTGCTTGGGCGCAGCTTTGAGCAAGGCCTGAATGAAGGCCGGCTCCAGCCCGGCGCGGGGTGGATCGACAATCAAGGCGTCGGGCTTGAAGCCTTGCGCCAACCATTGTGGGAACAGCGACTCGGCGGTGCCGACTTCGTAATGCGCGTTCGTGATGCCATTTTGCTTAGCATTGTAGTTGGCCGCAGTCACTGCTTCAGGTATGATTTCCATGCCGCGCACGGTTTTAGCTTGATTTGCCAGGCTCAGCCCAATGGTGCCAATGCCGGCGTAAGCGTCCACCAAGGTGGCATGCGGGGTTAAGGCAAGGGCCTTCAAGGCTTCTTGGTACAGAATTTCGGTTTGCTCCGGGTTCAGCTGCAAAAATGCTTGCGGTGACACGGCAAAGTCGCGGCCCAGCAGCCGTTCGGTGATGTAAGGCTGACCCGCTAGCAGGGTGGTTTTGGCGCCCCAGATCAAAGACGTGGTGCCAGGGTTGAGGTTTTGCGAGACGGATACCACCATCGGCAGTTCCTTCGCGATGCGCTCCAGCAGCTGCAGGTGGTGCGGCAGTTTAGCTGAGTTAGTGACGAAGGTGACTTGCACCTCGCCGGTGGCCACGGATTCCCGGACCACCAAGGTTTTGACGATGCCGCTGTGGTGCGCTTCATCATAAATCGGCACCTGCAAATCCTCAAGCATGCCGCACAAAGCGGTGATGACTTGCATCGTCAGCGGCCGCTGGGTGGCAAAGGTGGTTAGGGGAACCAATCGGTGGGAGTTCGGTGCATAGAGCCCCGCGCGGACGTGACCGTCAATGAGGCGTACTGGAAATTGCGCCTTGTTGCGATAATGCAGCGGGTGCGCGGCGCCAATGGTGGGACGCAGGTCGTAATGCTGCCAGCCGCTGGGTTTGAATTTCGCCAGGCTTTGAGCCACCACATCACGTTTGAAATTCAGCTGCGCCGGGTAGGCCAGGTGATTGAGCTCGACACCGCCAATTTGACCAAATAAGGGCTCGCTGGGGGTGACACGATCCGGCGAGGCTTGTTTGATGCGATGCGTGGTGGCTTCCAGATAGCGGTCATGCACCGCAGTCACTTCGGCGACCACGACCTCTTGCGGCAAGGCGCCGGTGACAAAGGTGATCTTGCGTTTGTAATAGCCAATGCCGCGGCCGTTAATGTCGAGGCGTTTAATGGTCAACGGGAACCGCTGACCGACTTGAACCGTATTTTCCATGCTGCACTTCCTTTGCGTTCAGTATACAGAAATTGGCACGCTTTCTCCATGTCGGGTATAATCACCTGCAGGGGGGATGACCGGTGAAAATCTACTTTAACAATAATAATCAAGGCAAAATCAAAGCCTTCATTACCCACAACGGTGAGCTGCACGAATTGGAACCAGGCCAAACGCTGGAGCTTAACGTGAAGCGCGGTGAGCAGGTGACCTACAAAGTGGGCCGCTTGTCGGCGGAGCATACGATTGACTATCAGTCCACCGATGCGGAATTCGAAATCACGCAAAACCGGGTGCTGCTGTATGCTTATTTGGCGGCGTTAGTCGTGATTTTGGTGGGGCTGTGGTACCTGAAGAACATTTCCAACACCATTTTAACCATTGTGGTGATTGTCGGGCTGGTGATTTTTGAGGCCTTCAATTACTTCAATGGCTACCAGGCGCATCCTGTGCATCGGAGCTAGCCGATGAAGTGGCTAAATGGCAATGCGTTTTTGGTGATTTTGTTGGTGCTGCTGGCCTTTGGCATCGCCGGCTATCTGTTGAAAAACGTCGTGGTGCTACTGCTATTATTTGTGGCGGTCGTCGCCTTAATCATCGCTAAAGTGCTGACAAGACCACGCTAAAACAGACGTCGCAGGAAAAATGCGACGTCTGTTTTTTTACTGATGAACGATGCGGGGCTTGATTTGCGATAAGCGGCTGAGCAGGTTGAAGAAGTCGTCATCCGCGACTTCAGGTTGCCAATGAATCACCGTGACCTGCTTGAGCCGCTCAGGGCTGTAATAGTCCTTGAGCACTTGCGGCACGGACAAACTGGTGATGATTACATCGGGCAAGACATTGTGCGCCGGTGACACCAGGTCGATGAAGGTGAGGGCGTTCAAGAAACTGTGCAAATCTCGACTCATGAAGGTGCCGGCATCGACAATCACGGCCACTTTGAGCTGATGATCGGCGTTGAGCCCAGGAAAGGCCGGGGCGAGCAGAATGTACAGCACTTGGTACATGGCGTTGTAGTAGTCCGCCAAAGCCCCAACCTGGCTGCGGTCGAGGTGGTCGAAGTACGTTTTGATCAAAGATGGCAGGCGGCCACTTTCGGCGAGGTCGCGATCGAGATCCATAAAGTCCAGCCGCTTGGCAAAATCACCTTGTAGCGTCAGGTAAGTGTCCGCCATGCGGTGAAGATTGACGTTGAGCATCGCCAGCTGGCTTTCTTCTTGCCGGTCGGCCGGCGGGCATTGTGCCTGCAGATAGCTGATGAGGCCATGGGCAAAATGGTGAGCGCAGGTGTCAGGTTTATCCAGCACGCGCATCACGGCCTGATCGCGCGCACTGACGGTGTGGCTGAGCGAAATGAAGTGCCAGCGGGTGAAGTCGTAAAAGTTGCGTTCGCATTGGCGCTGTACCGTAGACAAGGGTGGTAAGTCTTCAGCGGGAAAATCGGTGCCTGGCGCCCGGAACTCGGCGAATAAATCAGGGATGCGTTCCGGCACCGCCAGAATGTGACCTTGCTCAATCCGCATGGCCTGCACAGCCAGGAGCAGTAGATCTTGTTTCATTGAAGTGGTAGGCGGTCCAAAAAGCTGGTCTTGGCCTTGGGTTAAGTAGAGGTAGCGCTGGTTAGCAGCTTGAAAATCACGTTCGCTAAACGGCCAGCCAACCCCGCGGTAAGCCATCTTGTAGAACGTCAGAATCAGCATCCGCGCCTTGAGCTCATCGCCTTCCAGCGCCCAGGTGCTGGTATTAAGGCGCAGGCCTTTGCTGGTTAAGTAGCGCTTGAAAGGGGCAATCCGGCGGCGTAAGGTAGAAATACTGAGACCCCAATCGCTGCAAAATTGATGGACATCTGGGGTGCTCTGGCGAAAGGCGTAGTCAAAGAAGCGGAAGGCCATCGAATCGCTCAGCAGAAAATACCGATAGTCATCCACCGTGACATCGGCGCTGAGTCTTGCATATTCGGTTTCATTCAGTGGACCGGAGCCATGGGCGTTTTTGGCCTGCAACGCCGTCATGATATCCTGGAAGGCATTGTAGGCTTGTGAGTAGCTTAACTTAGCTTCGAGACTAAGCCGGTTAATGGTAAAGCTTTCGTGTTGGCGGGCCTTGAGCAGCCGAAAAACATGGTAATTCGTCTGGGTGTGTTTGTCATAGAAATAAGCTTCAAACATCCGGTCCGCCCCCTTACGATTAGATTTAAGTCTTTTACTCAGTATACCATAGCGAATTAATTATTTTGTGAACAAGACGAGGTTGAACGCATGCAAACGATCACAAAAATTACAGCCCAAAAACGGCGCGGCCGCTACAACATCTTCTTAGACGACAAATATGCCTTCCCCGTGAGCGAAAGTACGCTAATCAAATTCCGCTTAGCCAAAGGGCTGGAGCTGGAGCCGGCGCAGGTTGAGGCCATCAAGAACGAGGAAGTGGCCGCGGTGGCCAAGGCGACGGCACTGAATTATATTAGCCATCAAATGCGTACCGTGCATGAAGTGCGCCAGCGGTTGCGCGAAGACGAAGTGCCAGAGGACGTGATTGCGCAAACCACTGACCAACTGAAGAGCTTGCATGTGCTGGATGACGAGTTATACGCCGATACGCTGGTGCGCGATAATCTGGCCATGGGCGAACGCGGCCCGCGCCAAGTCGAACAGCGCCTGCGCACCAAAGGCATTCATGAACGGCTGGCGGCTGCGGCTGTGGCTCAAGTGACCCCGGCGCAATGGGCCGAAGTGGCGCTGCGCGTGGCGCAAAAAACCGCGCGCCGCACCACGCGCCGGGCCTTTAACGATCAGCAGAATAAAATCCGCCTGGCTTTGATGCAAAAAGGCTTCACCACTGATCAGACCACTGCCGCGCTGGCAAGCTTGGCGCTTGATCGCGATGACGAAGCCGAAGCAGGCCTGCTGGAGCGGGAAGCGACCAAACAGTGGCGCCTCAAACGCAAATACGAGGGGTATGAGCGGACGCAGCGGGTGCGCTTGGCGTTGCTGCGCAAAGGGTTCCAGAATGATGCCATTGAGCAAGTGCTGCAGCGGTTAGAGCAGGAGGACGAATGATGGCCAACATTCAAGCAGTGGCGCGGCTGGCCGGGACGTCTCGGTCGACCGTTTCACGGGTCATCAGTGGCAATCCGCATGTCAGTCCTGCCGCGAAAGCCAAGGTGCTGGCCGCGATTAAGCAACTCGGCTACGTGCCGAATTCATTAGCCCGGCAAATGCGGGCGCAAAAATCCCATACCATTGGCCTGCTGACAGCCGGCTACTTTCCCACGCTGGGCGATTTTCTGAATGAATTCGCCCAATCGGCGCAACAGTACGGCTACCACGTTAACGTCTATGTCACCCGCAATGCCGAGGAAGAACGGGCGGTGCTGGCCAACCTGGAAACGCACTTGCTGGATGCGGTGTATTTGATGACGCAGTTCAATGACTGGCCGGTGATCGAACAGTATGCTCAATTCGGGCCTATCGCCACTTGGCGCCGCTTGGATTCGCCGGTCATCTATTCGTCTTATGTCGATCATTATCCCGTTTATCTGCAAATATTAACCTATCTTGCCGCCAAGCACTTCACGCGCATTGGTCATGTGTTGAGCGCTCCCAGCAGCACAAATACTAAGGCGCGGCTGCGGGCGATTCAGACCTTTGCCAATGCCCATCCGAGGATTGATCAAAGCTGGCAAGTGTTCAGCCCAGTCCAAGCCGGCGCCGGCATCAAAGCAGCGCAGCAGTGGCTCGCCGATGCCCAGCGGCCACCAGCGGTGATTATCTATTCCGATTATGTCGCGGCCGATTTTATCGCGACCTTGCGCCAAGCCGGCAAAACCGTCCCGCAAGACTGCCAGGTCTTCGGCTTTGATAATTCCGCCTTTGGCCGCGTCATGGGCCTCACCACCATTGACCCCAAGCTGGGCCAGCAAGCCCAGAACGCTTTTCATTATCTGTACAATCAGTTGCATAAGCAGCAACTCCCGATCATGCCGATCACGCCAACTATTGTGCGGCGAGAGAGTTGTTAAGGCCAAGCCGAATCGAAAAAGATTCGGCTTTTTTGATGGCTCCGACTTGACGTGGGATCAATCCCACGCGGTAGGGTGAATGCGTAAGTAAAATCATTCACAAATGGAGGTCCTGCTCATGAGTCGTGATGCATTGAAAATGGTAACCATCGGTGGGGGTTCGAGCTACACCCCTGAATTGATTGAAGGCTACATCAAACGCAAAGACCAACTGCCAATCAAAGAAATTTGGTTGGTCGATATTCCGGCAGGTGAAGAGAAACTCAATATCGTCGGCCATATGGCCAAACGCATGGTCAAAGCCGCCGGTCTCGATTGGGAAGTGCATCTCACCTTGAACCGCCGTGAAGCGTTGCAGGACGCCGATTTTGTCTCGACCCAATTCCGGGTGGGGCTGATGCAGGCGCGCATCAAGGATGAACGTATTCCTGGATCATACGGTTTTTTAGGCCAGGAAACCAACGGGGCTGGCGGCATTTTCAAAGCCTTCCGCACGGTGCCGGTGATTTTGGACATTGTCAAAGACATGAAGGAATGCTGCCCCGATGCGTGGTTGATCAATTTCACCAATCCTAGCGGCATGATCACCGAAGCCATTCAGACTTACGGTAAGTGGGACAAGGTGATTGGCCTGTGCAATGTGCCAGTGATGGCGATGATGACCGAGCCGGCATTAATTGGCAAGCAGCTCAAGGACTTGACCTACAAATTTGCCGGCATTGACCATTTTCACTGGCACCGGGTCTTTGATAATACTGGCCGGGAAGTGACCATGGACATCGTGGCGAAGATGTACGAAGGGGATGCCGGGCTACCGAAGAACATCTTCAACGTCCAATTCTTCCGCGAACAGTTGGAACAGATGAAAATGATTCCTTGCGGCTACCACCGCTATTACTACCGGGAACAAGAAATGCTGGACCACAGCCTGGAGGAATTCAAGGGTGAAGGCACCCGCGCTCAGCAGGTGATGCGGATTGAAAAGGAACTCTTTGACTTGTACAAAGATCCAAATCTGGATTACAAGCCGAAGCAACTGGCCGAACGTGGTGGGGCGCATTATTCCGACGCTGCCTGCGAAGCGATCGCCTCGATTTATGCGGACAAACGCACTCACATGGTGGTGTCCACCCTTAACCGCGGCGCCGTGCCGGACTTGCCAACGGACCATGTGGTGGAAGTCTCAGCGCAAGTGGGCGCAGCGGGCGCGATTCCGCTGACTTTTGGTCATTTTCAACCGGCGGAACGCGGCTGGTTGCAGTTGATGAAAAACATGGAACTGGTCATCGACGAAGCCGCCGTCACTGGCGACTATGGCCTAGCCCTCCAGGCGTTCACCATGAACCCGATGATCCGCTCTGGGCAAAAGGCCAAGGATCTCTTGGATGAAATGCTGGTGGCCAACAAGCAGCACTTGCCGCAATTCGCCAAGAAAATCGCCGAACTCGAAGCGGCCGGTGTCCATGTCCACGATGCAGTCGCGGCGCATATTGACGAAACTATTTAAGATTATCGCGACCGACACTGCGCTATCAGTGTCGGTTTTTTGGTGCCGCGGGTTGCGGTGGTGGGCTCCGCTGGCGGGCGGCTGGCTGTGCGGCCGGTTCGAGCCGAAAAGCGGTCTCGAACCTAAAGTTAAAGCCGCCTTCGCTGCGCTCAATGGCGTCTTCAACTTTGCCGCGATTGGCTCTGGGAAGCCCAGCGAAAAACGCGCTGGTCTTCCGGTCGCCAATCGTTTCACTGCCAGCCATTTGCCAGCTCCACCCACCACCGCAACCCGCTCGATAACAGTAGGACGACCAGCTAGCCGCGAACGAAAACGAGAAAAGTAGAATTTGGCTAGAAGTTCGCACTGGTGGTTGCTCACGTCACCACCAGAATCCTCCAAATGATATGGAGCTGACAACTGGAGAAATTGTCGCGTCTGCAGGATTGAACCGTAGAATAACCACCGTAGAGTAGGACCGCCGGAGCAGGCAGGGGCTCAGTGGTGAAATTGTTCTTAGCCAACTTGTTGGCTTAGAACAAGCCGCGACTTTGAGACTCGCAGCGCGAGGCTCAAAGCGCTGGCCACCACGTTCCAGCCCCTGCCTGCGGAGGCGGTCCTGCCCGACCTGACTTCTACCCATCCGGCTAAATGCGGCCACCTCCACAGCCTGCCTTTCTTGCTTTCGGGCTTTCTGGTATACTGACTGTGACAAAAGATAATTGCTGAAAGCTGGACATACTATGCGGATCCCTAAGGAAGGCGACTCAATCGCCATTCAGAGCTACAAGCACGATGGGAGCCTGCACCGCACATGGCGAGACACGATGGTTCTAAAAACCAGCGAAGATGCAATTATTGGTTGTAACGATCACACCCTTGTGACCGAATCCGATGGCAGACGGTGGCTGACTCGCGAGCCGGCGATCGTGTATTTTCATAAACATTACTGGTTCAATGTGATTGCGATGATCCGTGAAGGCGGGGTGTCGTATTACTGCAACTTGGCCAGTCCTGTGACGTTGGATCAGGAAGCGCTGAAGTATATTGACTACGACTTGGATGTTAAGGTTTTCCCTGATGGTGAAAAACGGCTCCTTGATGTAGATGAATACGAGGCGCACAGTCGAAAATGGCAATACCCGGCCACCACGGATCGCATTTTGAAAGCGAACGTGCGGGTGTTGGTCGATTGGATTAACCATGGTAAAGGTCCGTTTTCACAGGCCTATGTTGATCTGTGGTACAACCGGTACTTGCAGTTGTCTCACCGGGTGTAGACCCGAAGCCGCGCGGTTGCGGTTAGGCGCGAGGGGAACCTCGCGTTTTTATTTTTTGGAAAAGAGGAAAATAAATGACAGCATTACTGAATCAGCCTGCGAGTCAATTTATCGGTAAGGTGTACACCGCCGCCGATTCGGATCAAATGGGGACCTTTTTTACCTGCTGGCAGGAATTCGAAGCGGCTGGGTACTTCGAGGCATTGGATGCTGTGGTGCCGACGCCAAATCGGGCGTACCTGGTGATTTTCTCGCCTTACGATAATTTCCAGTACTGGATTGGCAGCTTGGCCGCAGCTGATACGCCGGTGCCAGCAGGGCTGGAAGGCGTGAAGTTACCAGCCGCGACGGTGGGTAAGGCCAGCAAGCCGGCCAACGGGATTTTGAATCAACTGCCGGTGCAAACCACTTTCGCCAAAGGCCTAGAAGTGCTTGAAAAAGCCGGCTTCCCGATTCCGGCGCATATTGGCCAAACTGACAATCCATATTACATCGAATCGTATCCGGTTAAGGCTGGTGAAGCGGCCAGCGTTGACTATCTCTTGTACATCAATGAAAATCAACTGGAGGGCTATGATGAGTTCGATTGATCATGACCGGATGGTGGCGGGTGAGCTTTACCGCGCCGATGCTGCCGACCTCGTTGCCCAACGGCGCCTGGCCCGGCAGCTGACGACGCAGTACAATGCGCTGGCCACCACCGAGGCAGCGAAGCGGGCGGACCTGCTTCAGCAGCTGTTTGGCGCGATTGGGACAGGCAGCTACATTGAACCGAATTTGCGGGTGGATTACGGCGTCAACACCCGCATTGGCCAGAATTTCTACGCCAACTATGATCCCATCATGCTAGACGTGGCACCCATCACGATTGGGGATAATGTGCTGTTCGGCCCGCGGGTCAGCTTGCTGACGCCGGGGCACCCGCTGGATGCGGACATTCGCAACTCAGGGGTTGAATACGCGCAGCCCATCACGATTGGCAATAATGTGTGGCTTGGCGGCGATGTGACGGTGCTGCCTGGCGTGACGATTGGTGATAACACCATTGTCGGCGCGGGGAGTGTGGTGACGAAGGATTTACCTGATTCAGTGATTGCAGTGGGCAATCCGGCCCATGTGCTGCGGCCGCTAACTGCCGCGGATCACGATCGCTGGGTACAGGCCAAAGCCGAGTACGACGCCGCCATCAAATAGGAGGAGTAGCCATGCCCAAAAGTCGCCTTGAAGCGTTCACTGATGGCGTAATCGCGATTATCATTACCATTATGGTCTTGGACCTGCACGCCCCAGAAGCGGGTAGCTTCGCGGCGTTGTGGGGGATGCGAAGCGTCTTTTTGATTTATCTGATTTCCTTTTTCACCATGGCGGTGTATTGGAACAATCATCATCATTTGTTTTTGCTGATCAAAAAAATCAACGGCCGCGTCCTGTGGGCCAACCTAGCGTTTTTGTTTGCGGCGTCCTTAATGCCGTTTGCCACGTCCTGGGTTGGCGCGCAGCACATAGACAGCTACGTGCCTGAGATGACTTACGGCGTTGTGATGCTCCTGATGGACGTGACTTTCTGGCTGCTTATTCGGCTGCTGATTCACGCTGATCGCCACAACACGGCGCTGGTTGGTTTGCTGGGTGAAGGCTATTACAAACCGCTGATGACTATCAGTGGTAATGTGATAGCGATTTTGCTGGCGTTTCTCTGGCCGCCTTTGACCATCATTGTGGATGTGGCGCTGCTGGCACTGTGGGCTCAGCCGGAAAAGCGGATTGAGCACCATGTTCACCATAGCTAGAATCAAAAACGGTCGGCGTTTGCCGACCGTTTTTGATTCTAAAGGGTTAATTCCATTTCGCGGTGCCGGATGCCGGCGTCGAGAAATTCGGGCCGGTCGGTGAGCTGGTAGCCGAGGGCTTTGTAGAAGCCCACCGCCTGCACTTGCGCGTCGAGGCGCATCGTTTCGATGCCGTGCGCTTTGGCGTAGTCCGTGAGCTGCTCCAGCAGGACTTGGCCAACGCCATGGTGCCGGTAAGCTTTCATCACCGCCACGCGCTGCACGTGGTAGCCGCCGTGTTCTGGCAGCAGGCGCGCGGTGGCCACCGGTAGGCCGCTGTCATAGGCGACAAAATAAATGGCTTTGGCTTCGTCTGCGTCGACTTCGCGGTCGGCCGGGACGTGCTGTTCGTCCACAAAGACGGTGGTGCGAATCATTAAGGCATCTTGATAAGTTTGCGTAGCAAGATCAGTGGTGATTTTAAATTCCATTAGCAAGTGGCTCCTGTTTTTGAGATGACTTATTATAGCATCACCATCTAAAATGAAAAGGGTAGTGGAAGCAGCCGGTTATAAACATTACAAAGGTGGTATAATCCGATATACTAAAGTTAGTCATTATTTCGTGAGGAGGGATGGCTTTGTTTGAACGCTTACGCGAATCGCGGCTGATGTACTGGTCGCTAGAGGCGCTGATTATTGTGATTTTGATCATCTGCCTGTCCAACCTAAGCTTTTTGTTTGCGCCGATCGCGACGTTCTTTTCCACCTTGCTCATTCCTTTTCTGGTGGCGGGGTTTTTGTTCTATCTGTTCAATCCTTTAATTAATCTCATGACCAAAGCGCATATTCCCCGCGCTGGGGCGATCACCTTCGTATTTCTCGTTGTGATCGGCCTGATTGGGCTTTTGATTGCCACCATCATTCCGAACTTGATTGACCAGATCACGCAGTTAGTCACTGGGCTGCCGGCGCTGCTGAAAAACCTGCGCACCGAATTGTCAGAGTTATCCCGGTATCGCTGGTACCAACAGTTTGGGGTGGCCAAGCTGATTGCTAAACTGAAGGTGGAACCGGCGACAATTTTGCCGAAAATTCTGGGCGGCTTCAGCAGCGGGGTGCCGAGCTTGATTGGCTCTGTCGCTGGCACTGTGATCAGCGTCATCACCATTCCCGTCTTGCTGTTTTACATGCTGAAAGACGGCGAACGCTTGGTGCCGGCGGTGCAGCGGGTGTTTCCCGATAAGTACCAAACGGAAATCAGCACCGTGTTCACCCGGATGAGTTCGACCTTGTCGCATTACATCGCCGGGCAGGCGATTGAGTGTTTGTTCGTGGGGAGCTTCACCTTTATCGGCTATCTGATTATCGGCATGCCCTACGCGTTCTTGCTGGGCTTTATTGCCGGCGTGGTCACCATCATTCCCTATCTCGGACCGTACATCGGCATCGCGCCGGCACTGATGGTGGCGCTGACCCAAGGCTGGAGCAAAGTGGTGCTGGTCATTGTGGTCGTGCTGATTGTCCAGCAAACCGACGGCAACTTGATTTATCCGAATGTCATCGGCCGCAGCCTGGATATTTATCCGTTGACGATCATTGTGTTGCTGCTGGTGGCGGGCAACCTCTGGGGCATTCTCGGCACGATTTTGGCGGTACCGGCCTACGCCGTGGGCAAAACCATCGTCACCTATGCCGCCGAGCTGTACCGTTTCCACAAGCAGCAGCGGCAAAGTGAGCAAACCCTGCTGCAAAAACCGAAAACACGTTAACGCCATGCCGGCGAGTTAAGAAAGGAAAGTTCTGATGAGTGGTGATTCTGCGGGTCCTTTATGGAGCCAATTATTACTGATTGTGATTTTGACTGTGATCAATGCCTGCTTTGCGGCGGCAGAAATCGCAGTGGTGTCGTTGTCCCGATCGAAAATGGAAGGCCAGGCTAAGGCCGGCGATAAAAAAGCGGCCAAGTTGGTCACCATCATGAACAACTCGACCAACTTTTTGGCCACGATTCAAGTCGGTATTACCTTCGCCGGCTTCTTCGCTTCGGCTTCCGCGGCGACCACGTTAGCATCCCGCCTGGAGCCGGTGTTTGGGGGCTTGAGTTTTGGCCATGAGCTGGCGGTGATTGTCGTCACCCTGATTTTGTCCTATTTCTCGCTGGTGTTCGGGGAGCTTTATCCCAAACAAGTGGCGCTCCAAATGACAGAACGGGTGGCAAAAGCGGCGGTGACGCCAATTTCTTGGCTGAGCGTGGCGCTGCGGCCTTTCGTGTGGTTGTTGTCGGCTTCCACGAATTTACTGATGAAGGTAACGCCGCTGAAGTTTGCGGCGCAAGGCGACCAGGTCACCCGTGAAGAAATGGTGTCCATGATCGAAAGTGGCAAGCAATCTGGGGCGATTGACAAGGACGAGTACGAAATGCTGGAAGGCATCATCAGTTTGTCCAATAAGTTGGCCCGGGAAGTGATGGTGCCGCGCATTGATGCTTTCATGGTGAACGCTGATGAGCCTGATTCCGAAGCGATTGATGAAATCCTTGGTAATATCTACTCCCGGATTCCGGTTTACCAAGGCGAAAAGGATCAGGTGGTCGGCATTGTGCATGTGCGCAACTTGCTCCGCGCCGCGCGCAAAGTTGGCTTTGATCAGGTGCGGCTGGAAGACATTATGACGGATCCGTTATTTGTGCCTGAAACCATCAGCATTGATGATCTGCTGACAGAAATGCGCATTCGCCAGCAGCAAATGGGTATCTTGCTCGACGAGTATGGCGGCGTGGTCGGCATTGTAACCATTGAGGACCTGATTGAGGAAATCGTCGGGGACATCGATGACGAATCGGATTCGGCCACGGTGAATTACACCAAACTCGATGAGGATGATTTTCTGGTCAACGGCCGGATGACGTTGAATGATTTCAATGCGGAATTTGACCTGAATTTAACCGCCCCTGACGTCGATACCATCGCCGGTTATATGATCAATCAACTTGGTGCCATTCCGACCAATCACAAAAAGGAAACCATTCCGATTCCTGGCGGCACGTTGACGTCTGGCAAGATTGAAAAGTCGCGGCTGATTAATGTACATTTGCATTTGCCAAAGCAGCCGCAAGCGGCTGGACCGAAACGGGAAGATGGGGAAGCCTAGAGCGTACGACTTGAGTTAGGCTTCCGGTGAGGTTAAGAGCGCCTCGCTCCACAGCCCCTAGTTGCGCTCCAGGTGGCTAACGCCTGCGTGGCTAGCGTTCATCACCTCGAAGCCAAGAGCAGGCTTCAAGGCGCTGAACTAGGCTACCCATCAGGCTAAAATCAGCCACCTTCCGCAGCCTGCTTTGCGCCTTTAGTTGCGCTGCGCGAGGCCAACGCCTGAGCGAGTAGCCTAGCCAGCGGGTCCGCCACCAAAAAGCGGTGGCAAACCCGCTGGCTAGGCTACTCGTCAGGCTAAGTGCGGCCTCGCTCCACAGCCTTTAGTTGCGGTGGTTCCATGTATTCACTATAATATTAAAAAGACCTAGTCTCGGTGGACTGTTGCCGGGACTTATTTTATGAAGCGAGGTTGGGCCAATGTGAGTGCGCGGTTGTCGATCGCTGGCGGGATTTTGAAAGGAATTTAAGTTATGAAACCACAAGAATTAAAGGATGAGGTGGCCAAACGGCGGACGTTTGCGATCATTTCTCACCCCGATGCCGGGAAAACGACGATTACCGAGCAGTTGCTGTTGTACGGAGGCGTGATTCGCGAAGCCGGGACGGTGAAGGGGCGTAAGTCTGGCCATTTTGCTAAGTCTGACTGGATGGCCATCGAAAAACAGCGCGGGATTTCGGTCACCAGTTCGGTGCTTCAGTTTGGCTACCAAGGCAAGCAAATCAACATTTTGGATACCCCCGGGCACGAAGACTTCTCCGAAGATACCTACCGCACTTTGATGGCGGTGGACGCCGCAGTGATGGTCATTGACTCGGCCAAAGGGATTGAAGCCCAGACCAAGAAGCTGTTCAAGGTCGTCAAACAGCGCGGCATTCCGATTTTCACGTTCATGAACAAGCTGGACCGCGATGGTCGCGAACCGCTGGATTTGATTGCTGAGCTGGAAGACTTGCTGGGTATCGAGGGTTACGCAATGAACTGGCCGATTGGCATGGGTAAGGGCCTGGTTGGCTTGTACGACCGCGTGGCGAACCGCATTGAGCTATACCGTGACAATGAAGCTGGGGACAAGTATCTGCCGCTGAACGCAGACGGTGAGCTGGATTCCAGCGAGCCGTTGACCAATGAATCGATTTACCGCGATACGTTGGGCGATATCGAGCTGCTCAATGACGCCGGCAATCAGTATGATTTGAAAAAAATCATGCGCGGCGAACAGACGCCGGTATTCTTCGGCTCCGCGCTGACGAACTTTGGCGTCCAGACCTTCTTGGACCATTTCGTCAACATGGCACCAGAACCTGGTCCGCACCGCCTGCTTGATGGTACCGAACTGTCACCAACGGCACCAGACTTTTCTGGCTTTGTGTTCAAGATTCAGGCCAATATGAATCCTAGTCATCGCGACCGGATTGCCTTTGTCCGCATTGGCGCCGGCGAATTCGAACGCGGCATGGATGTCACCTTGACCCGCACCGATAAGAAGCTGCGCCTGAACAATTCGACCGAATTCATGGCCGATAGCCGCGAGCAGGTCCAAACTGCAGTGGCTGGCGATATCGTCGGCTTGTATGACACTGGGAATTTTCAAATCGGCGACACGATTTACGCCGGCAAGACGCCGGTGGAATACGAGAAGTTGCCACAGTTTACGCCGGAGTTGTTCATGCGGGTGACGCCGAAAAACGTCATGAAACAAAAGAGTTTCCACAAGGGTATGCAGCAGCTGGTGCAAGAAGGCGCCGTGCAACTCTATCGCACCTACACCACCAACGATTACATTCTCGGGGCGGTGGGGCAGCTGCAGTTTGAAGTCTTCAAGTTCCGGATGCAAAATGAATACAATTCGGAAGTCGTGATGAGCCCGATTGGTAGCCGCGTGGCGCGCTGGATCGACCCTGATCAGTTGGATGAAAAGATGAGCAGTACGCGGAATTTACTGGTCAAGGATATGCAAGGCCAGCCGCTGTTCCTGTTTGAAAACCAGTACGCCGAGCGCTGGTTTGCCGATAAGTATCCTGACGTGAAATTAACTGCGAAACTGTAAGCACCGCTGCGAGCGGAGGAGGAGTTTGAAATGACAGAAAACGAGCACAATTTGGCCGTTCAAGGCGTCACCAATGATGGCTTGCTGGCCAAGTGGAACAGCTACCGGCTGGAAGACAACGATGAAAACATGAGTGCCTTTCTTGAAGAACTGATTGAACACTCAACGCTGTTGATGGTGGTGCTGGCAGATCAAGAAATCAAAACTGACGAAGCCGGCAAGGCGCAAATGGACGCTGACGTCGACATGAAGTTCCCGCTGATGACCACGCAGGACAATCGCCAAATCCAGCCGCTGTTCACCGACTGGCAGGAAGTCAACATGATGTTCGATAACTGGCACAATGCCGGCTTGGATGAGAATGTTGACCGGGCCTCGATTTTGCCCATCAATTTTTATGACCTGTCTGAACTGATTAAAAATAACGATTCGGTCAATGGCATTGCCATCAATCCTTTCGCGGATAACATCTTCCTCGACCGGCCGATGGTGGCCGATTTGGCCAAACAGGCGCGCGCGCACCATGCCAACAAGGACGAGGTGCAAGTGGCTGTCAGCGACCCGACTGATTTGCCGAAGGACCTGTGGCCGGCGTTGAAAGCTAAGCTAACCAAGGCGGCATCCGTCAAGCGGGCTTGGCTGCGGCTGATGCACTATGATGGCACCGAGCATCTGATTTTGATCGTCGATGCCCCGGATGAAGATGAAGCTGGCATGACGGCCCTAACCGAAGCCTTAGGTCAAACTGGCGAGAAGTATCTCGCGGATGTTGAGCTGGGGATGAGCGCCGTTGGTTATGATGACGACACCGCGCCTATCGTTGCCGGTGTGGATCCACTATTCACGCGTTAATCGCTTGTTGCCCTCACTGCTTTGGCAGTGGGGGTTTTGCTTTGGGCCGGAGTGGAGCAGGGAGCTGGAGTGAAAATGCACCAGTCAAAAAGGCCATTGGTGAGGAATCTGGGGATTCGCCACCAATGGCCTTTAATGATTATGCCTCTGTTAAATCAAGATACATCCCTTGGACATAAGCGCCAGTGCTGAGTTGATACCACTGGCTGCCATCGCTGACCACTGCCAGCCGAATCAGTTGCACGGTGCTACCAGCGGCCAGGCGGTCTGGTTTAACCATTTCGTAAGGCGCGGTCCATAAGGAAACCGCACTGAAGGTATCGACGACGGCGACCTGGTGAATCGGCGTGAACGTCACGGCCCGAGCCGGGTCAGGTAGGCGCAAGGTGGCAGGCGCGGGCAGGTAGGGATTGGTGTCCTGCGGCATGGTGAGATCAGCGGTGATCCACAGACTCCCGCCTAAATCGAGCCAAATCTCGCCGGTGGTACTTTGCGCAATGCTGAAAACGCGCCAGAAAGAATGCATCGGTAAGGTGCGGCGGTAGGCACTAGGCGCATTTGGCGTTGCGTAGGCTGGTTTGGCGGCCAGCAGTTCTACATAGGTGGCCGGGGCGGCCTCGCGCGTGAGCTCAGGGCTGAGTTGATACCGAAAACGCAAGGTTTGCGCGGTTTTGGTGAAGTGCCCTTGCTGAGTCGCGGTTTCGCCGGCGGCAAGCGGGTAATCTGCCAGCGCGTGCGCCGTGAAGCTGGCATTGAGGGGGCCAATATGTAGCTGGGGCGCTGTCAACAGGTGGCCTTGCTCGTCGCGATGATAAACAGTGACCGGAGCGGCGAGATGCGGTTCGTAGAGGAGGTAGATGACCTGATTGGTTGGCGGAAAGCGGTCAATATAGCCGGTGATTTCGACCAGCTCATACCCTGGTAACACTGGCCACGGGAAGGTCAGCTTGGCGCCAGTTGGACCGTGGAAATACTGGGCTGGATAGAGCGCTTTTTGCATGCCGCTCTGGCGGTAATAGACGGCCACACGCACGTTGCGGCTTGTTGGGCCGGTGGCTGGCGGTAAGCTATTGGCCACTCGCGGGGTAGCAGCGGGTCGGCTGGGCTCAGGCTGTGGTTGCCCCGCGGCTGGTTCGGCATGCGGCCGGGTGGACGGTTGCCGCCGGGCAGGACGCTTGAAGAGGGCTTTTAGCGTTGAAAGAAAACTCATGGTGACCTCCTAGCAGACAAAAAAGGCGCCATGTGCTGGCGCCTCGCCTTTAATCAGATTTCTTCCGTGGTCAAGGACACTTCGGCGAGCTTATCGCCGCGAATGACGTTGACATCCTTAAAGGCGACATTGGAGAGCTTATCCAACGCAAAGGCAATTTCTGGATCTTTGATATTGCGCCGCTCATTGGTGAACAGTAACTCATCGTGGCCCTGCGCCCTGGTGAAAATCACTGTGGTACTCCCTAGGGAATAGACCTTGATATAGTTCGTGTCGGTATGGGCGAGTTGCTGTGCCACCAGATGCGGGTAGCTATTGGTGTTGTCGATCAACCGCATAATGTATGCCCCCAGTCTCGAATTATCTGTCTTCATTATAAGGGAACGGTGACCAAAAACCAAAACTTTCTCACTATTCTGTTATAACTCATCATTTTAATCCGTCACGAGTCCTTAAAATAACAAAAAAGCCGCCAGTTTCGCATCGAAACTGGCGGCAAAGGCGCTAAGCGGTGGCACTATCGGTGATAGCAATATCACCTTTTTCAATTCGTGCCTCGAGCGCTTTGGCTTGTGGGTGATCTAGATAGTAGTCGGCCACGCGGTCTTCGATTTGTTCCTGAATGACACGGCGCAACGGGCGGGCACCCATCGCTGGGTCATAGCCCAGCTCAACCAACTTCTCTTTGACCGGCTCGGTGACCTTAATCGTCAAACCTTGGTCTTTGATGTTGGCGTTGGTGTCGGCAATCATCAAGCTGACAATCTTCATCAGATCTGCCTTGTCCAAAGCCTTGAATTCGACAATATCATCGAAGCGGTTAAGGAATTCGGGCTTGAAGTAGTTGCCCAGCTGATTAAGGACGGACTTAGAGGTACCGTTAATCGAAGCACCAAACCCGACATTGGCTTCGGCGTCGGTGGAGCCGGCGTTGGAAGTCATGATGATGATGGTGTCTTTGAAGGAAACCGTGCGGCCTTGACTATCCGTCAGGCGGCCGTCGTCCAGAATCTGCAAGAACATGTTCATCACATCAGGGTGGGCCTTTTCGATTTCATCCAGCAAAATCAAGCTGTACGGATTGCGCCGTACTTGCTCGGTCAGCTGGCCGGCTTCTTCGTAGCCGACATAGCCAGGAGGCGAACCGATGAGCTTAGACACGCTGAATTTTTCCATGTACTCCGACATGTCAAAACGGATCATCGCGTTCTCAGAACCAAATAGTTCTTTCGCCAGCTGCTTGGCCAGCTCGGTTTTACCCACGCCAGTCGGGCCGACGAACAGGAAGGAACCGATTGGACGGCCGGTCTTGTTGAAGCCGATTCGGTTGCGGCGAATGGCGCGAGCCACTTTTTCCACGGCCTGGTTTTGACCAATGACGTGGCTTTCCAGATCTGGCACCAAATTCTTCAGCTGCTGCTGTTCTTGCTCCTTGAGCTCACCGACTGGGATATTCGTCATCTGTTCAACGATCTGTTCCATGTCCTTTTCGGTGACTGAAGGCGTATCGCTGGCAGCTTGCTTGGTGTCCGTTTGCTGCATTTTCTCTAGCTTCGACACTTGATCGCGATAGAAGGCGGCCTTTTCGTAGTCTTCCTGCTTCAGAGCATCTTGCTTTTGCTTTTCGGCTTCATCGATTTTGGCCTGAATAGCTTTGGGATCAGCCACCGTGATGGTCAAATTCTTGCGCGAGCCGGCCTCATCGAGCAGGTCGATGGCCTTGTCCGGCAAATAGCGATCCTGGATGTAGCGATTGGACAAGTTCACCGCGGCTTCAATCGCATCATCGGTGTATTTCACATGGTGATACGCTTCGTAGCGTGGCTGGATGCCTTTGAGAATTTCAATCGTTTCTTCAGGACTCGGTTCTTCCACAGTGACTGGCTGCAGACGCCGGGCGAGGGCAGAGTCCTTTTCGATTTGCCGATATTCATTGGAAGTCGTTGCGCCGACCAGCTGCAGTTCGCCGCGGGCGAGGGCAGGCTTGAGCACGTTACCGGCGTCCATGCCGCCTTCAGCGTTACCCGCCCCGACGATTTCGTGAATTTCGTCGATAAATAAAATGATATTCGGGTTCTTTTTCAGTTCATCAATCAGCTGTTGCATCCGCTGTTCGAACTGGCCGCGGATCCCAGTGCCTTGCACTAGGGAAACCACGTCGAGTTGGACGACTTGGCGGTCTTGCAGTTTGGTTGGGACTTCACCGTTAGCAATCTTCAGGGCGAGCCCTTCAACCACGGCGGTTTTACCCACCCCAGCTTCCCCGATAAGGACGGGGTTATTCTTCGTGCGGCGGTTCAAAATCTCAATGACGCGGGCGATTTCACCATCACGGCCGATGACCGGATCGATTTCGCCATTTTTCGCTTTCGCCGTGAGGTTCACGCCGAATTGGCCTAAGACGGAATTGCCGCCTTGGCCGCCGCGACCATTGCCCCCGCGGCCGTTGCCATTACCATTGCCGCCGCGCCCGCTTTGGGTGGGTGGAGTTTGGTCTGGCTGGCCTTGGGCGCCATTAGCCATGGCGCGGAAGATGTCATCAAGGCTGTTGAAGCCGAACGGATCGTTACTTGCATTCGTTGGGTTCATATTGCCTCCTGCTTGTTGTTTAAGCTGCTGATAGCAGTTTTGGCATAGGTTGATTTCCTGGCGCTGGCCATTGACGCTGGTATACAGGTGAATGGTGGCCGGGTTTTGATGGCAGTTTTCACAGAGCACCGTTGTTCACAACCTTTCTTCTTCGCTTCCTCTGCCGCTTTGCAGAGTGGTCAAGAATTTTGACCTTCTTTGACCTTGGTTTAAGTTTACACCCTTCAAACCAAAATGCAAGCACTCTCGACCATAGAGTGCTAATTTTTCTTACTTTTTGTTCGGAGGACGCGGGTGGCACTGGTGGTGGGCTCCGCTTGGGGCGCAAGGCTGGCGGTGCGGCCGGCCCGAGCCGAAAGGCGGTCTCGGGCCTAAAGTTGAAGCCAGCTTCGCTTCGCTCATTGCTGTCTTCAACTTTGCCGCGATGAGGACTGGTCAGCCTGCCAAATGCGCAGTCTGACTAGTCCTCATCGTTTCACAGCGAGCCTCGCGCCCCAAGCTCCGCCCCGCACCAGCGCACCCGCTCGATAACAGTAGAGTTACTTGCTGACCGTGCGAGTTTCATCCTTTATCGTGCCAACGGCTATTGTGCCAACGGCCATCTGACGACCATAGATGAAGGGGAGAAATTGATAGAGCTACGGAGAACTAAAAGCGAAGTCGTTACTGTTAACTAGCGGGTGTGGTCGAGGTGGCAGAGAGGCGCGGTAGTGCGGCAGCGAAACAGTCGGCACACGAGGAGACTGCGTAGCAGGCTGCTCCTGTGCCGACTGGGGGCAAATGGGAGACAGCGTTGAGCGTCAGCGATGCTGGCTCGCATTTGAGGCTGGAGACCGCCCGGTGGCTCCAGCCGACCCCGTAGCCGCATTGCCGCGCCTCGTCGCCACCTCGACCACACTCGCGGCCTAAACCATACATTTTTGGCGTTAAACGCAGGTTGAATGACTAGTCATCCTGCCCCCTCTAGTCTAAAATAGTCTCCGGAGAGGGGGCAAGCGAATGGCACCTGATTACGTGCAAATGATGGACGATTTACGGGCTGGCAAGCTTGATGAGATCGAGATCACGCCAGAAACGTTCCTGGCTTTTCGTAGCGCCTGGACCAATTACCCAGCACGCAAAGAAATCGTTGGCTCAGCTAAGCGTGAGGGCATCATTATTTATCACTACCAATCCGCAACGGATGAATAAAACCACAGCCACCACTTGCCGTGAAAACGGAATAATGGTAAGGTTTACAAGAAATAGAATGCCTCATTCTATTCGGCAAAAGTTTAAATACGAAGGAGCAGATTAGTCATGGAAAAACGCGAATTTAATGTTGTAGCAGAAACAGGGATCCACGCCCGTCCAGCCACCTTGCTGGTTCAGGCTGCAAGCAAGTTCAACTCAGATATCAACCTTGAATACAAGGGCAAGAGCGTTAACTTGAAGTCCATCATGGGCGTTATGAGCCTGGGCGTTGGCCAGGGTGCCGACGTTACGATTTCCGCAGAAGGCGCTGATGAAAAAGAAGCCATCGCTGCAATCGAAGAAACGATGAAAAAGGAAGGCCTGTCCAACTAATGACAAAAGAACTTAAAGGGATCGCGGCAAGTGATGGCGTCGCTACGGCGAAGGCATACCTCTTAG
This sequence comes from Lacticaseibacillus suilingensis, assembly GCF_016861845.1. Taxonomy (GTDB): domain Bacteria; phylum Bacillota; class Bacilli; order Lactobacillales; family Lactobacillaceae; genus Lacticaseibacillus; species Lacticaseibacillus suilingensis. The sequence continues at coordinate 201,346 of NZ_BOLV01000002.1, read as the reverse complement.
TGCAACCCGATTTGTCATTTTCAAAGTCCACGATTGATGATGCACAAAAGGAAATCGACCGGTTGCACACCGCCCTCGATCAAAGTAATTCGGAACTGGAGACCATCCGGGCTAAAGCAGCTGAGTCATTAGGGGAAGAAGAGGCGCAAGTCTTCGATGCCCACATGATGATTTTGGCTGACCCAGAGTTCACTGGTGCCATTGAAACTCAGATCAAAGACGACAGCGTTAACGCTGAATCAGCGTTGAAGTCAGTTTCCGACGGTTTTATCACGACCTTCGAGGCTATGACCGACAACCCGTACATGCAAGAACGCGCAGCGGATATCCGCGACGTGTCCACGCGTGTATTGGCGCATTTGCTTGGTCGTTCGTTGCCGAACCCAGCGCTGATTGATTCAGAAGTCATTGTGGTTGCCCACGATTTGACCCCATCTGATACCGCTCAGCTGAATAAGAAATTCGTCAAGGCGTTCGTAACCGATATTGGTGGCCGGACTGCGCACAGCGCGATCATGGCTCGTTCTTTGGAAATTCCAGCTGTCGTTGGGACAGATGAAGTGACCAAAGATGTCACTAACGGCCAGACCTTGACAGTTAATGGCTTGACTGGTGAAGTCACCATCGACCCAAGCGCCGATCAAATCGCCGCTTCCGAAAAAGCCGCTAAGGATTATGCCGCCCAGAAGGCAGAATGGGCTCAGCTGAAGACAGCTAAGACCATCACCGCCGATGGTAAGCATTTTGAACTTGGGGCCAACATCGGGACGCCTAAGGATTTGGATGGCGTGCTGGCTAATGGGGCTGAAGCCATCGGTTTGTACCGGACTGAGTTCTTGTACATGGATTCTTCTGAGCTGCCTAGCGAAGAAGACCAATTCCAGGCTTACAAACAAGTCTTGGAAGCCATGAATCCAAAACCAGTCGTTGTGCGGACCATGGACATTGGTGGTGACAAGAAGCTGCCATACCTGCCACTGCCAGCTGAAGACAACCCATTCTTGGGTTATCGTGCGATTCGCATCAGCTTGGACCGGCAGGATATCTTCCGCACCCAGTTGCGTGCGCTCATTCGGGCGTCTGCCTTTGGTAATCTGCGGATCATGTTCCCAATGATTGGGACCATCAACGAGTTCAAAGCGGCCAAGAAGATTTTCTTGGAAGAAAAGGACAAGTTGGTTCAAGAAGGCGTCAAGGTTTCCGACAACATCCAAACCGGGATGATGATGGAAATTCCTGCCGCAGCGGTTTTGGCCGATCAGTTCGCCAAGGTTGCTGACTTCTTCTCAATCGGGACCAACGACTTAATCCAGTACACGATGGCCGCTGACCGGGGTAACGAACGCGTTTCCTACCTGTATCAGCCATACAACCCTTCTATTCTGCGCTTAGTCAAGCACATCATCGACTCGGCACACAAAGAAGGCAAGTGGGCTGGCATGTGTGGGGAAGCCGCTGGCGACCCAATCATGGTGCCAATCTTGATGGGCATGGGACTCGACGAGTTCTCCATGTCAGCAACGTCTGTTCTGCGCGTGCGCAGTCAGATGAAGCACCTGTCTGCTGAATACATGCAGACGTTGGCAGAACGTGCTGTTACTGAATCCACGACGAATGAAGACAACGAAAAGCTCGTTGCCGAATTTACCGCGGAAGACAAGTAAACCAGTTCTGCAAAACCACCGCGAGCAATCGCGGTGGTTTTTTGATTCCAAGTGGTTTTACTTGTCGCCTTGGCCAATATTGCGTAATCTGAAAGCGCATACAAGGAGGCAAAGCGATGAATACAGCAGCGCTTAAACATCGACCAGATTCAGAGGATTGCTATTTGCTAGGGCCAAACCAGGTGGAGGTACGTTTTCACACGGCCAAAGGCGATGTCGTCCAGGTGAACTTGTTGTATGGCGACCCGTACCTGACGGAGGTCGACGGTGAAGGCACTCCAGTGTGGGCTTACCAAACCCAGGCGATGGTGCGCGCAGCCATTGGGGCGACCGATGATCACTGGACTGTTGCCATCACAGTGCCCTATCGGCGGTTGCAATATCTGTTCCAGGTAGTGGGCGTTGATGGCACGGTGTTGCTAGCCACCGACCGCGGTTTGCGTGCTGATACGCCAGCTAATCGCCAGCGTGATGGCTTTCGGCTGCCGTATTTGCATGCCATTGATGCCGCTTGTCCGCCGACGTGGGCGGCGAGCATCGTGTGGTATGAGGTTTTTCCAGACCGGTTTGCCAACGGGGATTTGAGTAATGATCCCGCTGGGGTGCGCGCTTGGAACCCTGACGCGCATCCATCGCGCACGGATTATTTCGGCGGCGATTTGCAAGGGGTGCTTGATCACTTGCCAGATCTGGAGGCGCTCGGCGTCAATGGGCTATACTTCTGCCCGCTGTTTGCTGCCCCTTCCAATCATAAATACGACACGGTTGACCATTACGCAATCGACCCTGCTTTTGGCAACAAGGCCTTGTTCGCACAGGTGGTGAACGCAGCGCATCAGCGGGGCATGAGGGTGATGCTGGATGGCGTGTTCAATCATCTCGGGACGCAAAGCCCGCAGTGGCAGGATGTGGTCAAACACGGTCGCCAATCACGGTTTGCCGGGTGGTTTCATCTTCATGGCCCTACGCTGGCGCCGAGCCAAACCGCTCCGTTGACCTATGACACCTTTGCCTTTGAAGCCAGCATGCCTAAACTGAACACGGCCAATCCTGAGGTGCAGGCGTATCTGCTCGGGGTCGCAACCTATTGGCTCAGGCAGTTTGACATCGATGCCTGGCGGCTCGATGTGGCCAATGAGGTGGATCATCATTTTTGGCGGCAGTTGCGGGCAGCGGTGCATGCCGTTAAGCCTGATTGCTTGCTGCTAGGGGAGGTTTGGCATTCTAGCCAGCCGTGGTTAACTGGCGATCAGTTTGATGGCGTGATGAATTATCCTGCTACTGAAACCATCTTGGTCCATTTTTTGACCGGCGAGCTTGATGCGCCGGCGCTGGTGGCGCAGCTAGCCGATCAGCGCATGTGGTATCGCACCCCAATCAATCAAGCCATGCTGAATTTGCTGGATTCGCATGATACGCCGCGGCTGCTTACTCAAGCTGGTGGCGACCAAGCATTAGCCTTGCAGACGCTGGCGTTTACGTTCTTGCAGCCGGGCATGCCAGGGTTGTATTACGGCACGGAAATGGGAATGACCGGCGGGCCAGATCCTGATAATCGCCGGCCAATGGCTTGGCCGCAGCTGGGGAGTGCTTGGTGGCAAAAGGTGCAGGCAGTGGTGCGTTATCGGCGGCGGCACGCGGAAACTTTGGGTACAGGTGAGGTGCACTTGATGGTGACCGCGCCAGGCTTGATCCGCGTCACTCGGTCAGGCGCAGAGCAAATCGTGGGTTATTTCAATACCACGTTCAGGCCGGTGGCGGTAACGGCTGCCGCCGAGCTCAGCCAAGGCTACCAGAATGGCGTCCTGGCGCCAAACGGATTCGTCATCGGTCAACTTTGAAGGCAACTGTGATGAAACGTGAAAGCGAGGGTAGAGCGATGAACAGGCTGTTTGACCTTGATCCATGGGTGATTGCCACCCATACTTTGGCACCGGCGACTAAGCGGCTGCAAGAGAGTTTGACGGCGATTGGCAATGGCTACATGGGGATGCGCGGGAACTTTGAGGAAGGCTATTCTGGTGACACACTGCGCGGCACTTATTTAGGTGGCGTCTGGTTTCCCGATCAAACGCGCGTCGGGTGGTGGAAGAATGGGTACCCGCCGTATTTTGGTAAAGCCATCAATGCGCCGAGTTTCATTGACCTGCAGTTCACGGTGGACGGGGAGCGCGTGAATTTGGCGAAGGGGCGGTATCGGGATTTTGCGCTTAGTCTGGATCTGCATCAGGGTTTAGTGACCCGTTCCTTCATCTACGAGGTGGGTCATGTGCAGGTGCAGTTTACCTTCCGCCGCTTTCTCGCCCTCCAGATGAAGCAGGCGGCGTTCATTGAAGTAGCTATTCAGGTGCTGCAAGGCCAGGCTCAAATCGACTACGCCGCTAAGCTGGACGGCAATGTGGTCAATGAAGACAGTAACTACGACGAGCGGTTTTGGGTGCCAGTGCAGGCTGACGCCGCGGCCAACTGGCTACAAATGGTGACGAAGCCCAATCCCTATGACGTACCGCAGTTCACCGTGCTTTTGCAGCAGGCTTTACGCCTCAACGGCCAGCCAATTGCGGCGGCGGTGACGGCAAGCGCCGGCGAAGTGGTCGCCACTGGCCATTTGGCCTTGGCGGCGGGGCAGCAGGCGGTGCTGGAAAAAGACGTCATCGTGCTCACCAGCCGCGATGTGGCCCCAAGCAATCAACCCACTGTGGCGCAAGCGTTGATGGCTCAGTTGCAGCAGCAAAGCTTTACTGAAGCGTTAGCCATGCAGACCCAGCTGTGGGCTCAGCGTTGGGCCCAATGTGATGTCGAAATCACCGGCGATGTCGCTGCCCAGCAAGGCATTCGCTTCAACCTGGCGCAGCTCTTGATGACTTACGATGGCGCCGATCCGCGGCTCAATGTGGGCCCGAAAGGCTTTAGCGGCGAAAAGTATGGCGGGGCCACCTATTGGGATACCGAAGCTTATGTGGTGCCAATGTACCTTGGCATCGCCCCACCAGCGGCGGCGCGGGCGTTATTGCAGTATCGGTACGATCAATTGCTTGGGCCTACCACAACGCCCAGCAGCAAGGATTAAAGGGCGCCTTGTATCCGATGGTGACCTTTAATGGCCTGGAGAGTCATAATGAGTGGGAAATCACGTTTGAAGAAATCCACCGCAACGCGGCCATTGCCTTTGCCATTGCGCAATATACGCGCTACACCGGGGATGAAAGTTATGTGAACCAGAAGGGCATTGCGGTATTGGTCGGCATTAGCCGCTTTTGGGCGGACCGGGTGCATTTTTCCAAGCGCCACGGGCAATACATGATTCATGGCGTTACGGGGCCGAATGAATATGAAAATAATGTCAATAACAACTGGTACACCAATCGCATGGCGACGTGGACGTTAGCGTACACCTTGGCGCGGCTGCCGCGAGCCGATCCGGCGGCGGTCTTGCGTCTGCAGGTGACGGCGGCCGAGCAAGCCCAGTGGCATGCCATCATTGACCAGATGTACTATCCAGAAGATGAGGCGCTGGGGATTTTTGTGCAACATGATACTTTCCTCGACAAAGATTTGCGGCCGGCGAACACGATTCCGGCGGCAGAGCGGCCCATCAATCAGCATTGGTCCTGGGATCGCATTTTACGGAGCCCCTTTATCAAACAAGCGGATGTGCTGCAGGGGTTGTATTTTTTGAATGATCAATTCACCTTTGCTCAGAAGCAGCGCAATTTTGATTTTTACGAACCCCTGACGGTTCATGAAAGTTCCTTGTCGCCAGCAGTCCATGCGATTTTGGCGGCGGAACTGGGCCGGCCGGCGAAGGCGATTGAACTTTACCAGCGCACGGCGCGCCTGGATTTGGACAACTACAATGCCGACACCGATGATGGCCTGCATATCACAGCAATGACTGGGGCCTGGCTGACCATTGTCCAAGGCTTCGCGGGAATGCGGTATGACCATGACCAATTGCGGTTCGACCCGTTTTTGCCGCCAGGTTGGCAGGGTTATCGGTTCCAGCTGAATTACCGCGGGCGGTTGTTGGCAGTGGTGGTGGGGGCCTCGGTGCGGATCAGTTTGCTGGCAGGGGCGCCGCTGGATGTGTTGGTGAGCGGCGTCATACAGCATTTAGTTAAGGAGGAAGCGGATGCTTAAAGGATTACTGTTTGATTTGGATGGCGTGTTGGCGGATACGGCACAGTATCATCTTCTGGCGTGGCGCGAGCTGGCCGAGCGGCTGAACATTGACTTACCAGCCGCCGCCGATGCAGATTTGCGCGGCCGGTCGCGGCTGGATTCGCTAAACCTGCTGCTGCAGTATGGTCATGAGTTGGAACAATTCAGTGCGGCAGAAAAAGCGAGTTTGATGGCAGAAAAAAATCGCCATTACCAAGCCTTGGTGAAACGTCTGACCCCGCAAGCGCTACTGCCTGGCATTGCCGACTTGCTGGCAGCGGCCCAAGCCGATGGGGTCATGATGGCAGTTGCTTCTTCCTCGCAAAATGCGCCACTGATTTTAGACCAACTGGGCATCGCTGATTACTTCGCCGGCGTGGCGGACCCGACCAAGGTGCACCAGGGCAAACCGGCGCCGGACATTTATCAGGCGGCGCAGGCGCTGCTGGGTCTGGACGCGGATGAGGTGATTGGCTTTGAGGATGCACCGGCAGGCGTGGCAGCAATCAAAGCGGCCGGCCAGTTTGCGGTGGGGATTGGTGATGATTGGGTGCTGCGCGCAGCCGATATCATTGTGCCGACCACGGCAGAACTGAATTATGGACAGTTAAAACAAGCCTTTAATGCTGATTAGGCGAATGGTACCAAGCAAAAATGGTGTAATTTGAAACAAAAATTTTTCTCTCCAAGCGTAGGCAAGCGCTATCACATCCGCTATACTACAATTAGAAAGAGGTGTGAATATGAGGAGAAAATCATTACTAGCCGCTTGTGTTTTGCTCCTGTTGGCTGCTGGCTGCGGCAAACAGGCTAGTGCCGCGACGCCTAAGCCGCCAGCTGCCGAATCCAGCCAGGCGGCCAAGTCGAAACCGATTCCCGGCACTTCGCCGACTCAGTTAAAGACCTTGGCCCGGCAAACCGAAAAGAAGCTGCCTGGCGTGAAGTTTCCTCATTTCACCCCGTTTTCCGATGAGGAGACGCTTCAAGTCAAGGCCAGCGGCAATGTCAGTGACTATCTGCTGAGCTTCACGACAACGGAGCAAAAAGCGGCGCTAGCGCCATTGATTCTACAAAAGCATACCCCAACCAGCACCGCGGCAGCTGATCAGGCGGATGCGGCGTTAGCTTATCAGCCGCTGGTGGGGACTGCGGTAGAGTTGGCGAATGACATCACGGCCTATCTGCAGCAGCAAGCCGACCTGAGCAAGTTGACCTGGCATCAGGGAAATTATGCCGTCACAGTCAAAACTGCTGATGGGGTTGATTATGCTAAGGTGCTGGCCCAAAACATTGATCATTTTATTCACAATAACACACTACCCTCAGCGCAGCGCGGGGCCATTCTGATCGACACCACGGCGGCGGGGCGCAGCAACACCGTTAAATGGCGGGAGCTCAGTGCGTACTACACGATTAGCGGCGTCAATCCAATGCAAACGCTGCGGCTTGCGTTTGGGGTGGGGGAAAAAGCTTAATTCAGCGACTACGACTCGCCTTGACGGTAACCTCAAGGATGAGTCGTTTTTTTGAGGCGAAGGCTAGCTTTCGTTGACAGCGCTCTCACCAACGGCTAGACTGTATTTGTATATACAAATGTGTAACGGGAGATGGAGCAGATGGAACTAGCTGTAATCGATATTGGTGGCACCTCAATCAAGTTTGCCCGGTGGGACGGCGAACAACTGCAGGACCGCTTCGCAGAGCCGACGCCGAAGGATTTAGCCGGCTTTTATGATTGCTTAACTGAAGCCGTGGCCAAGATGAAAGCAGGCCACGACCTCAAAGGGGTGGCGATTTCCTCCCCCGGGGCGGTCAATCAAGCCACAGGCGTGATTGAAGGCGCCAGCGCGTTGCCTTACATTCATAACTTCCCGATTCAACCCGAATTGGAACAGCGCTTTGGCTTGCCCATGGCGTTTGAAAATGATGCCAACTGTGCGGCCTTAGCCGAAGTGAAAAGTGGAGCCGCGGTGGGCAAAAACCGCGTAGCCATGCTGGTGCTAGGCACTGGCGTGGGCGGGGCTTTGATTGCCGACGGGAAAGTTGAACATGGCGCCCACTTGCTTGGCGGCGAATTTGGCTTCATGCTGCAAAATGGCCGCTCAGTGTCTGAGCAAGCCACCGTGGTCCATCGTGCTGAAGCGTATGCTAAGCGCACCGGCGAGGAGATCACCGGCGAGGAAATGTTCCAGCGGGCGGCCAATGGCGACCGCGTGGCCCACGAGGAAGTGGAAGGTTTCTACGAATCGCTGGCGCAGGTGATTTTCAATCTGCAATACAGCTATGATCCCGAGCTGTTCCTGTTGGGCGGCGGTGTGTCGCGTAATCCGGAGCTCCTGCCAGGGATTGAACGGCACATGGTCAATGTGTTCAAGGCCATCGAAATTGCGTCGCAGCATCCGGTGATTAAGATTTGCCATTACGCGGAAGCGGCGAACTTGATCGGTGCGGTGGCCAATTTTGAACAACGCTATCCGGAAAAGTAAACAGAACCCTGTCTTGACAGGCGTTCAGCGTCAAACCGGCGCTGAAAGCCTGTTTTTTTGTGCTTTCAGTTTGGCTAAAACACGAACAATAAATCGAAATACAATTAAAATAATTTGTATTTTCGTTGAGATTCTCAATTAACCATGATAAACTCAAACCAATCAAAGAAAGCAGGTGACCATCTTGACCGTCGCAGTCGTGATGGGATCAACCTCGGATTGGCCGACCATGAAGCAGGCCACGGCGTTGTTATCCCAGTTGGGTATCTCCTTTGAAAAACACGTGATATCAGCACATCGCATGCCAGACACCTTAGGCGCGTTTGCCAAAAGCGCGCGCGGGGCAGGAATTGATGTCATCATTGCCGGTGCCGGTGGCGCGGCGCATTTGCCAGGCATGCTGGCGGCAAATACCACGCTGCCGGTGATTGGCGTCCCCATCAAAACCCGAACGTTGAATGGCGTCGACTCGTTGCTGTCGATTGTGCAGATGCCAGCCGGGGTGCCAGTGGCCACCATGGCGATTGGCGAGGCGGGGGCGAAAAATGCGGCGCTGACCGCGGCGGCGATTTTAAGCGTGCGTGATCAAAGCGTGGCTAAACGCCTGACCGCATTTCGGCAGGCGCAAACGTTGGCGGCCCAAGAAAGCGAGGCTCGGCTCGATGACTAAGGTGATTTTACCGCCAGCCACGATTGGCATCGTGGGTGGGGGCCAGCTCGGGCGCATGATGGCGCTGGCGGCCAAAGCCATGGGCTACACGGTGGGCGTGCTGGATCCCACCCCGCAGGCACCAGCTGGCCAAGTGGCAGATTTTCAGGTACAGGCAGCTTATGACGATATTGCCGCGCTGGACGAATTGGCCCAGCGCAGCGACGTGCTGACCTATGAATTCGAGAATGTGGATTTAACCGCGCTTGAAGCTGCTGAGCGATATGCGGCCTTGCCGCAAGGGACGCGGCTGCTAGCGATTACCCGCGACCGTATCACGGAAAAGACGTTTCTTAAAACCACCGGCGTACCGACGGCGAATTTTGCGGCGGTGCCAGATGCTGAAGCTTTGATTCCCGCTGTGCACGAAATCGGGGTGCCAGCGATTTTGAAAACCACCACTGGCGGCTACGACGGGCATGGTCAACAAGACATCAATAATGAAAAGGATTTACCTGCCGCTCGCGCGTTGGTCGCGCAAGGGCCTTGCATTCTAGAGGCGCGAGTGGCCTTTTCGCGTGAGTTGGCAGTGATGGTGACTCGGGATGGCAACGATGCCGTTCGGTGTTTCCCAATTGTGGAAAATCATCATCAGGATCATATCCTGCATACGACCTTGGCCCCGGCGCCGCATTTGAGCCGGTTAGAGGAGCACCGCGTCGTGGAAATGGCGACTAAAATTGCGACTGCCCTTGATTTGCGTGGGGTGCTAGGGGTCGAAATGTTTGAAAGTGACACCGAGATCCTCGTCAACGAACTGGCGCCCAGGCCGCATAATTCCGGCCACTACTCGATCGAGGCCACGAATTTCTCTCAGTTTCAGGCCCATATCCTGAGCATTTGCGGCTTGGCCATTCCACCGATCACCTTAACTGCCCCAGCAGTGATGCGAAATTTACTGGGTGACGACTTGGCCACTGCGCGCCGATTGTGGCCGCAGCATCCCGAGTGGCATCTGCATGACTACGGCAAGGCTGAAAGTCGACCCGGCCGTAAGATGGGCCACTTGACCGTGTTAGGGGGCAGCTTGGAAGAACGTTTAGCATCCGTCGCTTTGGAGGAGGAACATCTTGAAGAAAACTGAATTGCTATACAGCGGTAAGGCCAAAGACGTCTTTGCCACTGATGACCCGGCGGTGCTGTGGGTCACGTATAAGGACCAAGCCACCGCTTTGAATGGTAAAAAGAAAGTCCAAATCAGCGGCAAAGGGGCGCTAAACCTTCAGATTTCGACCCTTTTGTTCAAAGCGGTCGCGGCGGCGGGCATTCCAACGCATTATCTGAGCACCCCAGATCAGCAGACGATGCTGTGTCAACGGTGCGAGATGGTCCCGCTGGAAGCGGTGGTGCGTAACTTTGCCTCGGGCAGTTTTCAGCGCAAGTTCCAAACTGAGCCCTTACTGCCGCTGCAGCCTGCTGTCCACGAGTGCTACTACAAATCTGATGCCTTAGACGACCCCTTTGCCAATGACGAGCAGATTATCGCCTTAGGGTGGGCCAAGCCCGCCACGCTAGAGGCCATCCACGCGCTTTCCGATCAAGTCAACTTGGTGCTGCAGGCGCAGTTTAGCGCCGTTGGCATCAAGCTCGTCGACTTCAAGTTGGAGTTTGGGTGGCTAGCTGATGGTACCTTGGTGCTAGCCGATGAACTTTCCCCAGATAACATGCGGTTAGTGGATGAAGCCACCGGTGAATCGCTGGATAAAGATGTCTTTCGCAAGGAGCAAGGGCCACTGACCCCGGTCTACCAAACGGTCTTGGATCGCCTGAGAGGAGCTGCTCATGTTTAAAGCTGAAATCTACGTTAGTTACAAACCTTCCGTCCTGGATCCCAAAGCAGAAGTGATCAAAAACACTTTGGCGCGCATTGGTGATGACAATGTGGCCACGGTCTCGGTGGGCAAGTACTTTGAACTCACCTTGACCGCACCAGATCAAGCCGCTGCCGAGGCGCAAGTTGATCGGATTTGCGACGAGATGCTGGCTAATGTCAACACCGAGGCTTACCACTTCACGGTGAAGGCACTGGAGGCGGCGCAATGAAGGCGGCAGTGCTGAGCTTTCCGGGTTCGAACTGTGATGACGATTTGCTGCATGCCGTCGGAACGGTGCTGGGGCAAACCGCGGTGAAAGTGTCCTATCAAGTCACGGACCTCACCGGCTATGATGTGGTCCTGGTGCCAGGCGGCTTTTCTTACGGCGATTACCTGCGCTCCGGTGCCATCGCCAAGTTTGCCCCGGTGATGACAGCGCTCAAGGCGTTCGCCGCGGCAGGCGGGTATGTGCTTGGCATCTGCAATGGGTTCCAGATTTTGACGGAAGCCGGACTGTTGCCAGGGACCTTGCAATGGAACACGAGTCTGCAATTCATTTGTGAACCAGAGCCGCTGCTGGTGGTGAACCCTCACACCGCCTTTTCGCAAGCGTATGCCCAAGATCAGCAGATTACGCTGCCTATCGCACATGGGGAAGGTAATTACTATGCGGACCCGGCGACCTTGGCCCAACTGGAAGCCAATGGCCAAGTGGTGTTTCGCTATCTGCACAATCCCAACGGCAGCTTGAATGACATTGCGGGGTTGACCAATGAAGCAGGCAATGTGCTGGGCATGATGCCGCACCCGGAGCGGGCCGCTGAAGCCTTGTTAGGCAGCGTCGACGGGTTGGGCGTCTTTCAATCCTTGATTCAAGCCACGAAAGGAGCCGCCATCCATGCAAACTGAACCCACCCCAACGGTCATCAAAACGGCCAAGCCGTATCTGGAATGGGGCTTGACGGAATCAGAATATGACCGCTTTGCGGAGAAACTCGGGCGCTTGCCGAATTACACGGAAATTGGCCTCGCCAGTGGTATGTGGAGTGAGCACTGTGCTTATAAGTACAGCAAGCCGGTGCTGAAAACCTTTTGGACCAAAAACGACCGCGTACTGATGGGGCCAGGCGAAGGCGCCGGCGTGATTGCCATCGGGGAAGGCAAGGCCGTGGTGTTCAAGGCCGAAAGCCATAACCATCCCAGCGCGGTGGAACCGTACCAAGGCGCTGCGACTGGGGTTGGCGGGATCATTCGCGATATTTTTTCGATTGGGGCCAAGCCGGTGGCGATTTTGGATGCCTTGGCCTTTGGCTATCCCCAAGACGCCCACACCAAGCAGCTGATCGATCAGGTGGTCGCCGGCATTGGTGACTATGGCAATGCGATCGGCATTCCCACGGTGGGTGGCGAAACCCGCTTTGCGTCGACTTACCAGAATAATCCGCTGGTCAATGCGATGTGCGTCGGCGTGATGGACGAAAGCGCCATTCAACGCGGCAAGGCCGCAGGGGCAGGCAATGCGCTGATTTACGTCGGCGCCAAAACTGGCCGCGATGGCATCAACGGCGCCAGTTTTGCCTCTGGTGATTTTTCGACGGCAGAAGATGCGAATCGCTCGGCGGTTCAAGTCGGTGATCCCTTCATGGAAAAACTGTTGGTCGATGCCTGCCTTGAAGTGACCCGCGACCATCAAGCGGCTTTGGTGGGGATGCAGGACATGGGCGCCGCCGGGTTGGTGTCATCCACCGTGGAAATGGCCGGCAAAGCCAACAGCGGCATGACGCTGGACTTGGATCTCATTCCGCAGCGCGAGCCGAACATGACCCCGTTTGAAATTATGCTTTCGGAGTCGCAAGAGCGCATGATGCTGTGTGTGCGCACCGGGCATGAAGCCGAGATCATCAAGGTGTTCAAACAATACGACCTGGACGCGGTGGTGATTGGCCGCGTCAGCGACGACCACCAATACAAGTTGTTGCAGCATGGCCAAGTGGTTTGTGATGTGCCGGTCAGCCTGCTGACGGATGATGCGCCGGTGTATCACCAAGTCGGCATTAAGCCGGCTCGGTTGGCCCAGCCCGCGGCTGATTTTGACCCTGGCGCGATTGATCTGAAAAAAACGCTTGAAGCGGTGCTACAAGATCCTAACGTCGCCGATAAAACCGCGATTTTCCGCCGCTATGATGCCCAGGTGCAAACCAACACCATCGTCGGGCCTGGTGGGGACGCTGCCGTGATTCGCGTGCGGGGCACGCACCGGGCGCTGGCGTTGACCACTGATTCCAATGGTCGCTACTTAGCCTTGGACCCCGAAATCGGTGGGGCCATCACCGTGGCGGAAGCAGCGCGTAATCTGGTCGCCACTGGCGCGGAGCCGCTGGGCATTACCGATTGCCTGAATTACGGCGACCCGACCAAACCGGAGCAGTTCTACAGTTTGGCGGAATCCGCCAAAGGCATTGTCGCGGCGACCAAGGCGCTGAACACGCCGGTGATCTCAGGCAATGTGTCGCTGTACAACGAAACCGACGGCGAAGCGATTGCGCCGTCACCGATGATTGGCATGGTGGGTTTGATTGAAGATTTAACTGCCATCATGAGTCCGAGCTTCAAAGCCGCCGGCGAGGCCGTTTATGTGATTGGCCAAACTCAGGCCGAGTTTAATGGCAGGCTGCTTCAGCAAATGACGCAAGGGGATGTGAGCGGGCGTTTGCGGCCGCTGGACCTGGCGCAGGAGCAAGAAAACCAAGCCTTGGTGTTGCAAGCCATTCGCGAGCACGTCGTGTCGGCCGCACATGATGTGAGCGATGGGGGCCTGCTGACGGCCTTAGCAGAAATGAGTTTTGGCCGCAATATTGGCGCAGATGTGGTCGCTGACTGGGCACCGGCGCTGTGGTTCAGTGAAAGCCAGAGCCGCTTTATCGTCAGCGTACCGCCGGCCAAGATTGCCGCTTTTGAAGCTTTGGCCGGGCCTTTAGCCACGCGCCTTGGTCGCACCCAGCCAGGCGAATTGACGGTGCAGTCAGCGGGGCAAGCGATGGCCGCCAATGTCGCGAGTCTGAAGCAACTTAACAAGGAGGCCCTGGCATGGCAGCTCAAATAAAGAGTCTCAATGAGGAATGTGGTGTGTTTGGCGTCTGGGGGGATCCCCATGCCGTCGAGCTGACCCATTTGGGTTTGCACACCTTGCAACATCGCGGGCAGGAAGGGGCCGGCATTGTCGGCCGCACGCCGGCTGGACTGCGGCGCCACTATGGCTTTGGGTTGGTGTCACAGGTCTTTGCCCATCCCGAGGACCTGCAGGCCTTGCGCGGTCCAGCCGCGCTGGGGCATGTGCGGTATTCCACGGCTGGGGGGCGGATTTTGGAAAACATCCAACCGCTGCTGTTTCGGTTTGCCGATGGGGCGGTCGCCTTGGCTCATAATGGCAACCTGACCAACGCCATGAGTTTGCGGGCCAAACTTGAGGCCAGTGGCGCGATTTTTCAATCCACCAGCGACACCGAAGTCTTGATGCACCTGCTGCGGCGCAGCCCTAAGCCGACCTTTGTGGAGCAGCTGAAAGAGGCTTTGACCCAGGTGCATGGCGGCTTTGCCTTTGCCTTGCTCACTGAACAGGGCTTGTACGCGGCCTGCGATCCGCAGGGTTTTCGGCCGCTGGTGGTGGGGCAGTTGCCTAGCGGCGGGTACGTGGTGTGCAGTGAAACGGCGGCGCTGACGGCAGTGGGGGCAGAGCTGATCAAAGACATCGCGCCAGGGGAACTCATCAGCATCACCGACCAAGGGCTAAACAGTCAGGCCTACACGGACAAGACCCAGCTGGCGGTGTGCTCCATGGAGTTTGTTTATTTCGCCCGGCCGGATTCCGAAATTCACGGGGTCAATGTGCACCAGGCCCGCGTGGCCATGGGGCGGCAGCTGGCCAAGGAGCAGCCGGCTGAAGCTGATATTGTGGTCGGGGTGCCGAATTCTTCGCTTTCGGCGGCCTTGGGTTACGCGCAAGCCAGCGGTATTCCTTATGAACTGGGGCTGGTCAAAAGTCAGTATGTGGCCCGTACGTTCATTCAGCCCACTCAGGCGCTGCGGGAGCGCAGTGTCCGGATGAAACTCAGCGTGCTTAAAGCCACCGTGGCCGGTAAGCGCGTGGTGCTGGTGGATGATTCCATTGTCCGGGGCACCACGGCGAAGCAAATCGTGCAGTTGTTGAAGGAGGCTGGCGCGAAAAGTGTGCACCTGCGCATTGCCAGCCCGCCGCTGCGCTTCCCATGCTTTTATGGCATCGATATTCAGACCACCAAAGAATTATTCGCCGCTAACCACAGTGTGGCGGAGATGAAACGCATTCTCGGCGTGGACAGTTTGGGCTTTTTATCGGTGCAGGGCTTAGAAGATAGCGTGGGTCTGCAAACGACAGCGCCGCATCGCGGTTTGTGCGTGGCGTACTTCACCGGCCAGTACCCAACCCCGCTGGATGATTACGCGGCCAATTTGCATGACGAGCTGGCGTGTTTGTCAATGGATCTCAGTGAGGTGAATGCGTAATGGCCATGGATTATAAAGCCGCCGGCGTCGATATTGAGGCGGGCAACGCCTTGGTGACCAACATCAAAACAGTGGTGGCGGCGACTCAGAATGCCAATGTGCTCACTGGGCTTGGCAGTTTTGCGGCGGCTTACGCCTTACCACAAGTGGCGGAGCCTGTGCTGGTCGCTGCCACGGATGGCGTCGGCACCAAATTGCTGCTGGCGCTGCAGTGTGATCAACATGACACCATTGGCATCGACTTGGTGGCCATGGTGGCTAATGACTTGATTGCTGATGGCGCCAAGCCGCTGTTTTTCCTCGATTACATGGCTACCGATGAGTTGCAAGTCGACCGCGCCGAAACGGTGATCAAAGGGATCGCCTATGGCTGCACCCTCGCTCACATGGCGCTGATTGGCGGTGAAACCGCAGAAATGCCTGGCATGTATCCCCAGCATCATTACGACTTGGCTGGGTTTGCAGTGGGGCTGGCCAGCCGCCAGCGGCTCTTGCCTAAGCACGTGGCGGCGGGGGATGTGTTGATTGGCCTGCCGAGCAGCGGGGTCCACAGCAACGGCTTTTCGCTGGTACGCAAGCTCTTGGCGGAAACCAACCTTGGCACCATGCCGCTGAGTGATGGGACAGAGATGCGCACGGCGCTTCTGACGCCGACCCGTATTTACGTCGATACCGTCTGGCCGCTGATTGAGGAGAACTTGATTCACGGCGCCGCGCATATCACCGGCGGCGGGTTTACGGATAATGTGCCGCGGATGCTGCCTGACGATTTAGCGGCGCGGCTGACCCCTTGGCCATGGCCGGAGCTCTTCACCCGCATTCAACAGGCCGGCGCGTTAACGACTGCCGTCATGCGGCAAACCTTCAACCTTGGCATTGGCATGGTGCTGGCAGTGGCCCCTGAACACCGCGCGGCGGTGCTGCAAGCCGTGCCGCACGCCAAAATCATCGGCCAAGTGGTGCCTCGCACCACCAGTGCCGTGGAATGGGAGGCATTATGAAACGGTTGATTGTTTTTGCCTCTGGTAGTGGCACCAACTTTGAGGCTTTAGCCGCGCATTTTGCCCATTCCCAGTTGGCCGAGATTGTGGCGGTGGTGTGTGACCAGCCCCAGGCCGCGGTGCTGGCGCGAGCGGCACGCTGGCAGATTCCGGTCATCATGGCTGAATACGGTCACACCTCGAAAGCGGCCGTTGAACAAGCGGTGATTGCGCAACTGCCGCCAGCCGATTTGCTGGTACTGGCGGGCTACATGCGCATTATTGGCAAGACGTTGCTAGCGGCTTTTCCCAATCGCATCATCAACTTACATCCAGCGTTGCTGCCGAGTTTTCCTGGCCGCACTGGCATTGAAGATGCCTATGCCTATGGGGTAAGAGTCACCGGCGTCACGGTGCATTACGTCGATGCGGGCATTGACTCCGGGCAGATTATTGCCCAGGAGCCGGTGCGCATTGCGCCTGGTGAGCCGCTGGCCCAAGTTGAAACTGCGATTCATGAGGTGGAGCACCGCCTGCTACCGCAAACCATTGACACTCTCATCAAAGAAGGAGCGATTTAACGTGAAACGTGCATTGCTTAGTGTGTTCGATAAAACTGGCTTGGTGGCATTAGCGCAAGGGCTAATCGCCCGCGATTTTGAACTGGTGTCGACAGGTGGCACCAAGCGCGCCTTGGAGGCGGCTGGCTTGCCGGTGACTGGGGTGGAGACGGTGACCGGCTTTCCGGAAATGCTGGATGGGCGAGTCAAGACCCTGCATCCCAAAATCCATGCTGGCATCTTAGCCAAGCGTGACGTGGCGTCGCACATGGCAGCTTTAGCAGACCATGACATCACTCCGATTGACGTCGTGGTGGTGAACTTGTATCCTTTCGCGGCCACCATTGCCAAACCTAACACCACCCGGGCCGAAGCTATCGAGCAAATCGACATCGGCGGACCCAGTGCCTTGCGCGCAGCGGCGAAAAACGCCGCGGCGGTGTGGGCCGTGGTGGACCCTGCCGATTATGCTCAGGTGCTGACCGGCTTAGATGAAGACGATGCGGCGCTGCGGGCGCGCCTGGCGGCCAAAGTGTTCCAAACCACCGCGGCTTATGACGCCCAAATCGCCGCTTATCTTGATCCAGAGCCTTTCCCTGCCACCTTCACGCCAACCTTCACCAAGCAGCAAAGTCTGCGTTATGGCGAAAATAGCCACCAGGATGCCGCATTTTACGTGGCGCCGGATGCGCCAGCGGAATCATTGGCCCACGCCCAGCAGCTCCATGGTAAGGCCTTGTCTTTCAACAATATTCGCGATGCCGATGCAACGCTGGCCATGGTGAATGAATACCAGCAGCCTACCGTCGTGGCAGTGAAGCACATGAACCCCTGCGGCATTGGCCAAGGCGCCACCATTGAGGAAGCGTGGGATAAGGCCTATGCGGCTGATCCAATGTCGATTTTTGGCGGCATCATTGCGCTGAATCGCCCAGTGGATCTGGCAACTGCCGAAAAAATGCACAAGCTATTTTTGGAAATCATCATGGCCCCGAGCTTTGATGATGATGCGTATGCGGTGCTCGCCAAGAAGAAAAATCTGCGGCTTCTGACGGTCACCTTAGCCCCGGCCCAGACTGAGCCGCGCGTCGAAACCGTGGCGGTGCTGGGTGGGGTGCTGCGCCAAACCACCGACACGGCGATTGAAACGGCAGCTGATTTGACGGTGGTCACTCAGACAAAGCCGACCACTGAGCAAATCGAGGCGATGCTGTTTGCTCAGCAAGTGGTTAAACACGTGAAGAGCAATGCCATTGTGATTGCCAAGCAAGGCCAAACCTTAGGCATTGGCGCGGGTCAAATGAACCGCATCGGCTCGGTGGAAATCGCGCTGAAGCAAGCGCAGCAGAACGCTAATTTTGCCGGTGCCGTGATGGCTTCCGATGCCTTCTTCCCAATGGATGACTGTGTGGAATATGCTGCGCAACATGATATCAAGGCGATCATTCAGCCTGGCGGCTCGATTCGCGATCAAGATTCAATTGCCATGGCTGACAAGTACGGCATTGCGATGGTCACCACCGGCGTGCGGCACTTCCGCCACTAGGACAGAGGAGGCGCATCATGGCAAAAGTCTTAATTATTGGCAGTGGCGCCAGGGAAAGTGCGCTGGGACAAGCCTTTTTGTCCTCGCGGCAAGTCACTGCGGTGTATGTGGCGCCGGGTAACGCGGGGATGCCGCTACTGGGGTTAACGCCAGTGGCGATTACGGAAGAGCAGACGGCAGCGCTGGTTGCTTTCGCCGCCGGCGTGGATTTGACGTTTGTCGGCCCTGAACAGCCGCTTGCCGCTGGGTTGGTTGATGCTTTCCAGGCGGCTGGCCGGCCCGTGTTTGGACCCACGCAAAAAGTGGCCCAACTGGAAAGCAGCAAGCAGTTTGCCAAAGCCTTCATGGCGGCGCACCATTTGCCCACGGCGGCGGTGAAAGTTGCCCACAGTCAGCGCGAGGCGATTGCCACCGCGGCGATGATGAGCTTGCCGCTGGTGATTAAGGTAGACGGGCTCGCTGCCGGCAAAGGCGTCACCATTGCCACTAATCCTGAAACTGTGCAGGCCACCCTGGCTTCACTTTACGCCGCAAATGCCCAAGCGCCAGTGCTGCTCGAAGAATATTTAAGCGGTCAGGAAGCATCGGTGCTGGCGATGTTCAATGGGACCAAGCGCGTGCTGTTTCCGTTGGCCCAGGATCACAAGCGCCGTTTTGCCGGCGACACTGGCCCGAACACTGGGGGCATGGGCGCCATTAGTCCCGCCCCGCAGTTCTCGACTGCGCAGCAAGCCCAAGCGGCGGCACTGGTGGATCAAACTTTGGCCGGGATGGTCGCAGACGGCCTGACTAGCACTGGGGTGTTGTATGTGGGGCTGATGTTCACCTCGCATGGGCCGAAAATTCTGGAGTACAACCTGCGTTTTGGGGATCCGGAAACCCAGGTGCTTTTGCCGCAGGTGACCAATGATTTCTACCAGCTGACCCTAGACTTGCTTGCCGGGCAGGCGCCGGCTTTGACCCTCAATGGCCAAACCTATTGCGGGGTGGTGGCAGTGAATCCCGCTTATCCGCAAAGCGGACCAGCCTTGCCGCTGGTGGTACCAACCGCTGACCAGTGCGGCTACTGGATTCCGGCAGGGGTGGCCAAGCAAGGTGATGCGTTAGTGAGCCACGGCGGCCGGATTTTCACCGTGATTGGCAGTGGGGCTGATTTAGCAGCCGCGCAGCGCGAGGCGTATGCCCGCATGGCGCCGCTGCAGGGACCACTGGCGGTGCGTGATGATATTGGCGCGAAAGGGTTGTAACAATCAGGCGACCACAAGATACAGGCAGTGGCCGCTTTTTTGATGCTTTGAACTACCAGATATGGTACGATGGAGCGTGAAATGGAGTGAGCAAGTTGCCAAAAAAGACCCTACCGAATAACCCTAAGCCGATGGAGTGGCTGGCTTCTGATTTGTCGCAAGGCTATGTCGCTGACTACAAGCCGTTCACCTTTGTTGACGGTGAAGGCGTCCGCTGCAGTATTTACGTGTCTGGTTGTAAGTTCAATTGTCCCGGCTGCTACAACAAAGTGGCCCAGAACTTCCACTATGGCACGCCATACACCCAGGAGCTGGAAGACCGGATTATCGAAGATCTTAGTCAGTCCTATGTGCAAGGGCTCACCCTGCTGGGCGGGGAACCGTTTTTGAATACGCAAACTTGCCTCCAGCTGTGCCGGCGCGTGCGGCGTGAATTCGGCCACACCAAGGATATCTGGAGCTGGACCGGCTACAAATGGGATGAGCTGATGCAGGAATCACCGGACAAACTGGAATTACTCAACCTGCTCGACATTCTGGTTGATGGCCGGTTCTTGGAAGCCGAAAAAGATCTGACGCTACAGTTTCGCGGCAGTGCCAACCAGCGCATCATTGATGTGCCAGCCAGTCTGGCGAGCGGCGAAGTGAAAATTTGGGCCAACTTGGTCCGCTAGAGGAAGCAAAGGGGCGCTAGCTGCGATGTGAACAGCTAGCGCCCCTTTTGTGCGTTTTATTCTTCAACAGTCGGTTTAGTCAGCGTGTTGCCTGACTCACCGTAATAGGACAAATGGGGGAAGTGCACCACCACGCTGGTGCCTTGGTCAACCGTGCTGGTTAAGGTGAGGTGATGGCCGAGTTTTTGGCTGAGCTGGGCGGCCAGATACAGGCCAAGGCCAGTGGATTTTTGGTTGGCATTGCGGCCGTTGGTGCCGGTGAAGCCTTTTTCAAACACGCGATGCTGCTCATCGACGGGAATGCCGATGCCGGTGTCGCTCAACGTGAGCGTGGCCTCGGTAGGCGTGTCGGCTAAGGCGGCGGTGATGGTGCCGCCCGGTTTGGTGTATTTGATGGCATTGGTGATAATCTGGGTCAAAATAAACCGCAGCCATTTTTCATCGGTCACTACCGTCAACGGCCCGCCTTGCAGCTGAAACCGGAGCTGGCCAGCGATGAAGCTGTTGCGCTGATCAACGACCACGGAATCGACGATTTTGGTCAGGTCATATTCTCGGAGGAGGTAATCCTTGGAAAAACTGTCCAGGCGCGAATAGTACAGGACCTGCTCAACGTAAAAGTTGATTTTGTCCAGCTGCAGGGCCATCTCATCAAGCGGCTGCTCGGGGGCTTTGCCATCGAGACTATCCCGTAGTAGGGTGGTCGCCGCCAGCGGCACCTTGATCTCATGGACCCAGGAATCAATGAAGGCCTTTTGATCTTGTTGTTGGGCAATCAGCTGCGATTGGGTCTTTTGATGCTCGCGCAAGACGTGGTTATAGGCGGCCACAATGGCTTGCTGATCATAATGGTGGGCCTCAGGCAGGCGCCAAGTCAAGGCGTCTTCACCAGCCTCAGCGCGGGACTTGAATTGATTGACCCAGGCTTTGGTGCGCCGATATTGCCACACCAACACGACAGCGCCAAACAACGCCACCAGCAGACTGATGTAAACCAGCGTCCCTGGGTGTACCAGGTGGCGCGGATCCAGCCACAGCCCGAAATCAAATAGTGCCAGGCCGAGGCAAAAAAAGACCATGGCGGCGCGGCGATCGCGCAAATACTCCCAAAACGTCATATTGCTCTCCTTTAAGGCACAATGTAGCCTTGGCCGACCTTGGTTTGGATATAATCTGGCAGGCCGGCTTCGGCAATTTTTTTGCGCAGGCGGTTGATGTTGACAGTTAAGGTATTGTCATCCACGAAGCGCTCGTCTTGCCACAAGTCCTTCAGCAGGTGCGAACGACTGACGATTTCGCCATGCGCGCGCATCAGAATCTGCAGCAGCTTGTATTCGTTTTTGGACAAGTTGATTTCTTGGCCGGCTACTTGTGCCATACCGGTTTTGAGATCCAAGGTGAGGCCGGCGTGCTCTAAGGCTTCGCTGCCGTTGTCTTGATAGTGGTAGGTCCGGCGCAGCAGGGCATTGATTTTGGCGATCAGCACCTCCATCGCAAAAGGCTTTTCGACGAAATCATCAGCCCCTAAGTTCATCGCCATCACCATGTCCATGTTGGTGTTGCGGCTGGAAATAAAAATCACCGGGACTTGGCTGACATCGCGGATTTTTTGCACCCAGTAGTAGCCATCGCGAACGGGTAAATTGATGTCCAGTAGCACAAGATCAGGTTGATCTGCGGCAAACTGGTCGGCCACGCGGCTAAAATCCTCAATCACACTGGCTTGAAATTGCCACTTATTGAGGGCCTGGGCGATGAGGGTGGCAATGGTGCGGTCGTCTTCGACAATCATAATCTTGAACAAGGTTTCCATCTCCGTTCCTTATAGTTGTATAGTAGCGGTTTCGCCGTGGTGGTACAAGCGACCTGGGACCGAGTTTAAGGGGGTCTTACAGTATCGCAAGGTCACAGCCACGGCCAATAAAATCTGTTATGATAAAACCAACTTGAAACAGGAGGTTTTTGGCATGCGAGTGGTTGACGTAGCGCACCTGACAAAAATTTACGGGCATCGGTTAAATCGAGTCACAGCATTGAATGATTTGAGTTTTCATATCGACGCCGGTGAATTTGTGGGCATTATGGGTCCGAGCGGCGCCGGCAAATCCACCCTGCTCAATACCATTGCCACGATTGATACGCCCACCAGCGGGGAAGTCATCGTGGCTGGGCAGAGCCTGAGCCAATTTTCTGAATCGGAATCCGCGCGGTATCGCCGTGAGCAACTTGGTTTTATTTTCCAGGAGTTCAATCTGATTCCGGATTTAACGGTGGCGGATAACATCACCTTGCCGCTGACTTTTGTGCCGCCGGTGCCTGACGATTTGGACACACGCCTAGCGCGCTTTGCCCACTTGCTGGGGCTAGAGTCGATGCTGACGCGCTATCCGGAGCAGCTGAGCTTGGGGCAGCGCCAGCGGGTGGCGGCAGCGCGCGCCATGATTAGCAATCCGGCGTTGATTTTGGCCGATGAACCCACTGGGAGTTTGGATTCGATGGCGGCCACCGAGCTGCTGCAGTATCTGACGAAACTCAATCTGGAAGAAGATGTCACCATTATGATGGTGACCCATGACGCTTTCACTGCTAGCTTCTGTAATCGGATTATTTTCATTCGCGATGGCAGCTACTTTGCCGAAGTCACTCGGCGCGGACCGCGTCAACAGTTCTTCGACAGCATTATCGACATGGAAGCGACCATCAATGGGGGAGGCAAGCGCCGTGGGCCGTCTGATACGTTCTGATTTTCACCGGTACGCCACCATTAATCGGCTTTACGTGGCCATGTCCGCGGTGATGGTCGCGCTTTTGTATGCCGTATTGGCGTTGATTGAAGACGACGCGCTTTTTGCGGCGGCCGATCGGTATACGGAAGTCAGTGCGGCGGCGCCGTCCGTGCTGCTGGTGCTATTAGTCGTGGCCTTGCTGTTCACCATTATCTTTTTACTCTATATGAATACGTTGCTCATTGAGCGGCGGGCCCGCTCGATTTCGGTTTATCGCCTCCTGGGCATGCCAGCCGGCCGCATTGGCTTGACCCTGTTTTACGAGTCGCTGCTGCTGGGCGCGCAGACGTTGGTGATTGGCTTTGCGTTGGGGCTGCTTTTGTCCAAGTTTCTAGCGATGATGCTGCTGCGGTTAATGGCGCTCCCGATGACCGTGGGCCTGTTGTGGCAGCCGCATGCGATGCTAGAGTTAGTGGCGGTGTTCACGGTGGTCTACGCGGTGATTGGCGTGATTAATGGCATTTATGTGGCGCACATTCCGATTGGCCGGCGCTACCAACTGCCAGCGCAAGGCCTGCCGACCCGGGTCACTGGCTGGCGCATGGTGTGGGCCACGGTGGGCTGGGTGCTCCTGATTGGCAGCTACCTAGGTGCCTACAACCTCGTCCATCTGGCGTATGCCGTGTCGCAGAGCCGCTTTGGTCATGGTTACGTCGTGTTATGGGCCGTGCTGGCAGTGGGGCTGGTGGGGCTGTATTTGGTGTTCCGTTATTCCCTACCAACGCTGACCAGTCGGCTGGTGCGGTTGCCGTTTTTCCGGCATCATGCGGTGCGCTTGCTGACGCTGACCAATCTGAACGAGCGGCTCCAGCGCAATGTGCATTCGCTGTTTTTGACGACGCTGCTGGCCACTGGGACGATTACAGTGCTGGGGAGCGGGGCGATTTTTTACCAATTTGGTCAGGCTGGGGTCAATCAGAGCATCAGCATGGATCTGGTGGCCAGTCCCTATGGCCTAAAAACAACGTACCATGACCTTAACCCTGATTGGATCAAACAAACCGTGGTGTTGCCGACGAAACTGGCCGCTGGCCGGCTGCACACGCAACACGGCCAGCCTGGGGATGGTGACGAAACCTTCTATAATGTCATTGCCTTAAAGGACTATCAGCGCATTGCCAAGGTGCAAAAAGGCCTGGCCAAGCTGACCCTCAAACCGGGCCAGGCGGTGATGGCCGTGTATGGGCGCTCCCTGTATCAGCATACGTGGCTCAATCAAAGACGCCAGTGGTCGATTACGCTGCCGCGCACCGGCCAGAAGTTTCAACTGCAATCCGTTAGCAACCAGTTCCCGCTGGGGGTCGATGGCTACTTTGACCGGGCGTTGATTGTCACCGATCATGATTATCAGGCGCTGGCGGCGCCGCGCGATCCAATGACCGGCTATCAGCTCAAGTCTGGCAAGCAGGTTGAGGCCTTCGTGAAAAAGGCCGCTAATGCCAGCCGGTATGATTTTCTCAGTGGCAGTTCCAAGGCCCTGACCGGCGAAAAAAGCCTGCAGCTCAGCCAAACCGAACATGCAGGCAGTTATTCGCGCAGTGCGCTGCGGCTGAAAGGGCCGCTGCTGGCGCAGATGAATATGCTATTTGGGTTAGGTTTGTTCGTCGTCATCCTGCTGGGGCTCATTTTTATGATTGCCACGGCCAGCATTTTGTTGATGAAGCAGTTGATCATTGCCTTTCAAGAGCGGCAAAGCCGGCAGATTATCCGCGCGCTGGGGATGCCAACGCGGGCGATGCACCAGATTATCAACTGGCAAACCACGTTGATTTTTGGCTTGCCGCTGGTGGTGGGCACATTCAACGCTTGGCTGATTATTCATTTCTTTAGCCTGTATCTGGATAATCCAGGCTATAGTTTGGTGGTCATGATTGTCTTGATTTATGCCTTGGTTTACGCCGGTTTTGGGGCGCTCACCGCGCGGCTGGTGCGGCGCAGCTAGTCAGCGCCTGCTGCTTCAGCCGTCAGCGCTTTGGTCGGGTGATCCGGATCAACGATGGTATAAATGGCCCGGTGGTAGCCAAAACCTGCTTGCGCCCGCTGCGCGAAAGTCCGCACTGGCGCGTACAGCGGCGTATTTTGCGCGGTGTAGACGTCAAGTTTGCGATTCCAAGCGGATAGCAGGAGATACTCCAGATGCGGGTTGTCCGTTTCCATGAGCACCATGGCGTCGCAGCCTTCAAGCCGGTCGGCCTGGTCAGTGAATTCAGTCATTTGGCTCACGAAGACGCCAGCCTCATCTTTGCCAAGTTTGAAGTACATCAGGGCAATGTACCCATACGCCGGAACTGTGCCATAATGGGCGAGAACGGTGCCACGCACCGGCGAAACAAAGGGAATCGCGCCTTTGAGGTCCAGCAGGGCAAAATCACGGTCTTTTTCGACATCTTTGAGCAGCCGCGTCGGCGTAGCTGCTTGTTTGGCGAATTGTTGCATGTAGGTTTGACTACCGAGAACGAGTTGCATTGTTTGGGTCATGAAATGGCCACCTCCATCTTCTTAGTATAGCGCTTACTTGAATGAAAGGAATGAAGAGCTTGAAATTAACAATTCTTGGTTATTTAGGCGGTTATCCCGACCACGGGGTGGGGACGAGCAGTTACTTGATTACCAGTGGCGATTATCAGCTGCTGCTGGATTGTGGGTCTGGCGCGTTGTTGGCGTTGGAAAAGATAATGGATCCCAATCAGTTGGATGCGGTGCTGCTGACGCATTACCATCACGACCACACGGCGGATGTCGGTGTCTTACAATATTATCGTCAGTTGCATAGCGGCGATAAGAAGGTTTCACCGCTCCCGATTTACGGTCATACTAAAGATCCGCTGAATTTTGCGGCATTAACTTTTGGGCCGTTTACTCAAGGGGTGGGCTATTCCGCAGAAGCGCCGCTCGACCTGGGCCCGCTGCGCTTGACCTTCCTTGAAACCGAGCACCCGGTGCCGGCGTTTGCGGTCCGGATTGAGGAAAAAGCCACCGGTCAAGTGTGGGTCAATACCAGCGATACCCGGGCCTTCCCGCGGCTGGCGGACTTCGCGCAAGGCGCAGACCTCCTGCTGGCCGATACGAACTTTTTGGCGGATCATCCAGCGCCGCTGTGGCATTTAACCGCGCCTCAAGCCGGTGAATTGGCTAAGGCAGCGCAGGTCAAGCATTTGCTGCTGACACATTTGCCACAAGAACTGTCGCTGGCAACGCTGAAAGCCCAGGCGCAAGCCGCAGCGCCTGATATGGATGTGCTGCTTGCCAGTGAGGTAAATGAACTCAATGGCAGTGACCTCGTCGGGTAATCGATTAAAATAATTATGGTTATTGTATCGATTTTGTATCGGTAATGGCTTAAGAAAACGCTTGGTTACTCGATTCTTCGCTAGTATCACTTATTGTTCCTTATGTCACAATAAGAATGAGCACGAAAGCGAAAATTTATTTTTTAAACATGATTGTTTTAGGCTACTTCTTTTCGTTATACTAGTACATGTAGAGAACAGAAGACGGGCACTAAAGAAGGAGCTGGCAATTATGATCATCTTATACGTGTCACCAAGCTGCACCTCATGCCGTAAAGCCCGGGCCTGGTTGCAAGAGAATAACATACCATTTGAGGAACGTAATATCTTTTCAGCGCCTTTGAATGGCATGGAAGTTAAACATCTCCTGAGTATGACTGAAGACGGGACGGAAGAGATTATTTCCACTCGCTCCAAGATTTTTCAGGAGTTAGGAATCAAGATTGATGAGCTTTCGGTCTCTCATTTAATCAATTTGATTGTGCAATACCCTGGGCTGTTGCGCCGGCCAATTATCATGGATGATAAGCGGCTACAAGTTGGTTACAACGAAGATGAAATTCGCCGCTTCCTGCCTCGCACCGTGCGCGCCTTGGAACTACAACAGGCGCAACTGCTCGCAGGGTTTTGAGCAGACGAATGACCCCTGGGAAACCGGTCCTCGGCAAGCATCGCCCCATGCTCGCCGAGGGCCGGTTTCCTTTTTGGGTGTTACGCTTTCCACTTCATCGCTGGTGATTAAGTAGAAGGTCTGGCAACTATTATCGCCAGCGCATGCTAAGCTAGGAGCTCGCCTAATGGTGATGAACTTAAAAGGCTTCAGGATATCGCCTTAAAGATCTCATGTAGGGCAGGACAGCTGGAGCGGGCAGGGGCTCAGGGGTGAAATTGTTCTTAGCCAACTTGTTGGCTTAGAACAAGCCGCGACTTCAAGACTCGCGGAGCGAGGCTCGAAGCGCTGGCCACCACGTTCCAGCCCATGCCTGCGGAAGCTGACCTGCCCGGCCAAGTCCGGCGCCACTACGCAGCCTAGTTGTGTTGCATTCTCTAAGATTATGGCGTAGAATGCCGTGGCGATGATAAAATCTGCTATACTGTGGGTTAAACCAGTGTTGCAGCAAAGTGAGGTGCAGTCATCATGGAAATGGAACGCATTAACGATAATACGATCCGCGTATTGCTCGGCAACGAAGATTTGGCCGAGCGCGGAATCACCGTGCTTGACCTGCTCGGGAATCACAAACAAATCGAATCCTTCTTTTACAGCATTTTAGACGAGGTCGATCAGGACCACAGCTTTGCTGAAGACGCCGCCGTGACGTTTCAAGTAATGCCTAGCCAATCTGGCCTTGAACTTTTGATTTCACGTAGCAAAGATGAGAATAACGATGACGCGGATGGCGCCGATGCAGACGAAGACAGTGCCAATGTGCCTGACTTCATTCGCCAGCAGCTGAATGAATTAGACGATGACGACGATGAGGCGGTTGATGAAGGCGGCTTTATCGATGCAAAAGCGGCTGATCAGACCGAAGTGGTCATTCGCCTGGCGTCGTTTGAAGACTTCATCAGCTTGGCCCAAGCACTGCGGCTTGAAGGCGCGGCGAGCAACTTATATACCTATCAAGATCGCTACTACCTAGTGCTGACCTTCTATGCCAACAAGGTGGCGCCAAGTGAAATTCGCGACCAAACTGCGGTGGCGGTCGAGTTTGGCGACAAGGTCAACTTATCCAGCGATGTGTTGTCCGAATATGGCAAGCTTTTGATGCCAACCAGTGCGCTTGAAACAGGACGTTATTACTTCAAAAAATAAACTAGCGGCCGGACTATGAATTGGCGTAGTCCGGCCTGTTTTATGCCCAGTCCACAAGGCTTTAGTTGACGGCTAGTGGGAAATTGTGGTTCGATAAAGTTAAAGGTGTCAATTAATTGTCAGTAGGAGGTTCGGCCATGGCCAAACAGCTTCGTTTTACCAGCGTCTTTGATATCATCGGTCCCGTGATGGTGGGGCCAAGCAGCTCCCATACCGCTGGCGCCGCCCGCATTGGCAAGGTGGTGCGCAATATTTTTGGCGAAACGCCGGAGCGGGTGGATATTTACCTGTATGAATCGTTTGCCAAAACTTATCGCGGTCACGGCACGGATATTGCGCTGGTGGGCGGCTTGCTGGGCATGGCGCCGGATGATGCGCGGTTGCCGGATTCACTGAAGATTGCCCATGAGCAGGGCATCCACGTCACTTTTATCCCGAAAAATGATAAAGTCGATCATCCCAATACCGCCCGCATCTCTTTGAGCAAAGGCGAGCGTTCGATGACGGTGACGGGGGTTTCCATCGGTGGTGGGAACATTCAAATCTCAGAAATCAATGGCTTTAAGCTGTCGCTGAGCATGGGAACACCGACGTTCATTACCGTGCATCAAGATGTCCCGGGGATGATTGCCGCGGTGACCGACATTTTCAGTAGCGCCCATGTCAACATCGGCACCATGACCGTGACGCGTGAGGCCAAAGGTGAAAAAGCCATCATGATCATCGAAGTCGACGACCGCAAGCCAGAATTAGCCGATCAGTTGCGGCAGCTGCCGCATGTCGATAACGTCACATATTTCGAGTAGGAGGGCGCGCATGTTTTATACAGTCAAAGAACTGGTGGCGCAAGCCGAGC
This sequence comes from Lacticaseibacillus suilingensis, assembly GCF_016861845.1. GTDB lineage: Bacteria > Bacillota > Bacilli > Lactobacillales > Lactobacillaceae > Lacticaseibacillus > Lacticaseibacillus suilingensis. The sequence continues at coordinate 172,215 of NZ_BOLV01000002.1, read as the reverse complement.
ATTTCGACAGTGTGGCCGCGTTGATGATTCAAACCGAAAGTGAAACCAGTGGGCGCACTCCGGAGCAAATTCGTGAACTGATGGGGCGCAATCTGGATGTCATGGCCGATTCCATCGCTGAAGGCATTGCCGGGGTGAAGTCGGTCACCGGTCTGACCGGCGGCGATGCCAAGCGGCTGGATGCTTATTTGACTAGTGGTCGCAGTTTGCTGGGGCCAGTGGCGCTGGCGGCGGTGCGCAATGCCGTCGCGGTGAATGAAGTAAACGCCAAAATGGGGCTGATCTGCGCGACCCCAACCGCCGGCAGCGCTGGCGTGGTAGCCGGCACCTTGATGGCCGTACGCGAGCCGCTAAAATTGACTCGTAATCAGCAAATTGATTACCTGTTTACGGCTGGTGCTTTTGGCTTAGTGATTGCCAATAATGCCGGGATTGCTGGGGCAGAAGGCGGCTGTCAGGCGGAAGTCGGATCAGCCGCGGCAATGGCCGCAGCGGCTTTGGTCTGCGCGCAAGGCGGCACAGCGGATATGGCGGCGCAAGCGGTTGCCATCACCATTGCCAACTTAATGGGCCTAGTGTGCGATCCGGTGGCGGGTTTGGTGGAAGTGCCGTGTGTGAAGCGCAATGCGATGGGGGCCGCTCAAGCTTTGACCTCCGCCGACATGGCGCTGGCCGGCGTGCGGACCGTCATTCCCCCTGACGAGGTCATTGGGGCGATGAATCAAGTCGGCCAGCAAATGCCCAGCGCCTTCAAGGAAACCGCGGAAGGCGGGCTGGCCGTGACCCCAACCGGTCGCCGCATTCGCAAACGTATTTTTGGGGACGATTAATCCATTGCCATTAATTAAATGCTGTTTCGGAAGCATGCAAAAATTGCCGCATCACCTGCAACGGGTGGTGCGGCAATTTTGTGTTTACTTGATGTCGAGTGCGGCTAGTGCTGCCACGCCAGCCGCTTTGGCTGCGATAATCAGACTATCCTCATTGAGCAGAAAATCAGGGCTGTGATGCGGATGCGCTTTGCCATCAGGTACCGCACAGCCGATATAGAAGAAGAGGCTCGGTTTCTCCTGGGCGTAGTACGCAAAATCCTCAGAAGGATCTTGCGGGCCGCAGTCGAAAATGTCGCTGACTTCTGGCAGGGCCGCGGCTTTGAGCGCCGCCACAGTGCTGGCGGTCAGGGTCGCATCGTTGACTAAAACCGGATAATTATCGTCATAATCCAAGTTTGCCTTGACCCCGAACATCGCTTCAATGCCGCCGATGATTTGTTCAATGGCGGCACGGACCGTTTTGCGGGTGGTTTCTTTCATTACCCGGACATCGCCTTTCAAGGTGACACTTTGCTTAATCGCATTGTAGCTACCAACCCCATCGAATGAGCCAATGGTGACACTGGCGGTATCGAAGGGATCGATGCGCCGTGAAACCACGGTTTGCAGCGCGGTGACAAAATAGCTACCGGCGACAATGGCATCATTCGCCAGTTGCGGCATCGAGGCGTGGCCGCCTTTACCGGTGAAGGTGAGCGTGAAGTTAGACCGGCCGGTTTGCGTTTCGCCGGCATGGTAGCCAATCGAACCGGTGGGCATACTGGACATCACATGCAGCCCCAGCACCTGATCGATGTCGTTCAACACGCCAGCTTCAATCATGCCTTTGGCGCCACCTGGGGACACTTCCTCAGCGGGCTGGTGAATGATGCGAATGCTGCCTTTGAGCTGGGTTTTCAACGCGTTCAGCTCCCGGGCTAAAATCAGTAGATACGCGGTGTGGCCATCGTGACCGCAAGCGTGCATGACGCCAGGGTTTTGCGAGGCGAAAGGCAGGTCATTATCCTCCTGCACCGCCAAGGCGTCAAAGTCCGCACACAAGGCGATGTGCGGGCCTGAGTGCCCAGAGTCGATGTCAACGGCGAGGCCGTAGCCTTCGCCGTATGGTACCGGCGTGAGTCCGAGTTTGAGGTAAAAATTGCGAATATAAGCTGCGGTCGTCTTTTCTTTGAATGAAACTTCTGGATGCTCATGCAAGTGGCGCCGAATCGCGATGATTTCGGCTTGACTGGCCGCTAGCCGCGCCAGGAGGGTTTCTTGTACAGTCATAGCAGTACCCCTTTCTTTGAATCAGCTTTAAGCATTGCCTCAAGCTTACGCCAATGCAGACCCTGATTGCACATAAAAAGGGGTGTGTCACACCCCCGATGAAGCGGCTGGATTTGGTTTTGAAGTTACAGCGTTTTGAGCTGGCCCTGGAAATCCGCAATCGTATTTTTGCCTTTGGCCGCCATTTCGGCAGTCAATTCTTGGCTGAGGCGGTCGAAGACGCCGATGCCTTCAGTGGCCAAAATGCTGCCAACCGAAACGAGGCTGGCCCCGCACAAAATGAGCTCATATGCATCACGGCCGGTAGTCACGCCACCGGTGCCAATGATGGCAATTTCTGGGCGCAGGCGCTGGCGGAAGGCGCGGACGTTGGCCAGCGCAATTGGCTTGGCGTACTGACCCCCTATGCCGCCAAACCCGCCTTTAGGCTTGATCAAAACGGTGTCGGTAGCAGGGTCGATGAAGAGGCCATTACCGAGGCTGTTGATAGAGTTGATGAACTGAAGCGGAAAATCATTCAAAATGGCAGCCACTTCGTCGAACTGGGCGAGGTCAAAGTAAGGCGGTAGCTTAACGCCGGCCGGTTTCGTGAAAATCGCGAAGATTGCCTGCAAAATGTTGCGTGTGGTGTCAAAGTCGTAAGCAATCTGGGGCTTACCAGGCACATTAGGGCAGCTCAGGTTGAATTCAGTCAGGCCGGTAAAGGCGGAATCCTCAATTTTTTGGGCCAGCACCGGGAAGTCTTCAGGCTTCATGCCGGCGACGGACAGAAAAATGGGTTGTTCGGGATGCTTGGCCTGAAAGGCGATGGCATAGTCGAGATAATAATCGATGCCTTGATTAGGGAGGCCCATCGAATTGATGGTGCCTAATTGCAGCGGCGCAAACCGTGGTTCAGGATTGCCCGCGCGTGCTTCCAAAGTGCCGGTTTTGGTCACTAGGGTGCCAGCGCCACTGGCAGCGACTTCATCAAGTTCCTGGGTGGTCATACAATGAACCCCGCTGGCATTCATGAAGACGTTGGCGAAGTGATAATGACCAAGCTGCGTTTGCAAATTTACCAAGATTAGCGCTCCTTTTCGATTGACTCAGACAGATAATCTCTGCTTATTTAACCACAAAAAGCGAGAAATGGCTATGTCATGACAGGCTGCGAAGCTCGAGCGGTGGCGAGCTGAGCGCAACTACAGGCGACCTCTTGCCATAAAAATAGCCGACACAGCGTCGACTAGGTCAATGAATTCAAAAATAGTGCCGCAATCGCGATGCCAGCTGCCGTTAGCGTCAGCCGTTTGGACCATTTTGGCTCATGGCCGCGGAGCATCACCACCAGCCAGGCAATCAACCCGCCTGCTGCGACCACGATGCCACCAAGAAACAGGCCTAGCGTCAGGCGGCCGATCATGGCGTCGGCTCCGTGCCAGTTAAGTGGGCTAGCTGGCCGGCCATGCGTTTGATTTCATCGGGTGGCGCTTGCGGCAAGGTAAAATGCATCATCATTTGATGCGGATCGAAATCCTCAGTCACACTGACCAACGAATAGAACACATTGGGATCATCGGTGTCGGGGATGGTATTGAGCGTATAGGCCTTCAAGGCGGCGGCATTTTTCGGTAAGGACTGAAGAAAGGAGGCTAAGACGCGGTAGGCGTAGTAGACCGTTTCTTGATAAGTAACGCCTTGCGCCGTGAGCTGGGGAATATTAACGAATTGAATCGTGTAACCATGGGCATTTTTCTCGTTGCGGGCCGCAAAGAAATAACGGCGCGTGGCCTTCGCCATAAAATCGCATCCTCTCATCTTGATTTCATTATAACATGGTTAGAGTCTATCGCAATGCACTTTTCAATCTCTCATTTTCATAATCAATCCCGACTTTCACGGTTTTTTTGCGGCCCGCGCTTGCAAAATTCTAGTGGCGCCGGTATACTGAATCGTGTTGTTGCGGTTGTAGTTTAGTGGTAAAACTTCAGCTTCCCAAGCTGACGTCGCGAGTTCGATTCTCGTCAACCGCTGCAAGGCTGGTGCGGAGGCGTACCAGCTTTTTTATCGGCATGGAGAAAGAGGACGGCACCCAGACGTTTTCAGTGAGACTGCGGGCAGTGTGAGCAGTTAGCGGTAGGGGCCTGCGCGCTTTTGAGCCTAATTGAATCAATTGAGTGGACATTATTGTCAACAAGAGTGGTACCGCGGGGAAACTCGTCTCTTTCAAAGTGGTTTTGAAAGTGACGAGTTTTTTTGTAGAAAGGATGAATGAACATGGATTTTAAACAACAAGTCGTTGACGCCTTGCATCAAGCCATTGGCGATCAACTCACACCGGCAGAAATTTCGAACTTGGTGGAAACGCCTAAAACCAACGCCATGGGAGACTATGCCTTCCCAACCTTTGCCTTAGCCAAAGTATTCCGCAAGGCGCCTAAAATGATTGCGACAGATCTGGTGGCTCAAATCGACGCGACGCCGTTTGAAAAAGTTGAAGTCGTGGGCGGCTATGTCAACTTCTTCCTCGATAAAATCAGCTTTGCTAACAGCATTTTGACCACCATCGCGGCCGACCCAGCCCATTACGGCGAACAAACCCTGGGCACCGGCAATGTGCCCATCGACATGTCCAGCCCGAACATCGCCAAGCCTATGAGCATGGGCCATCTGCGGTCCACTGTGATTGGGAATGCCTTAGCCAACATCCTGAAAAAAACCGGCTACAGCCCAATTAAAATCAATCACCTCGGCGATTGGGGCACGCAATTTGGGAAGCTGATTGTGGCCTACCGCAAGTGGGGCTCTGAAGCCGATGTGAAGAAGGACCCGATTCACTACCTTGTGCAATACTACGTCCAGTTCCACGAGGAAGCGGAAAAGCATCCCGAATTGGATGACGAAGCGCGGCAAGTGTTCAAGCAGCTGGAAGATGGTGACCAAGAAGTCTACAAGCTGTGGTCTTGGTTCCGTGAAGAATCGCTGAAAGAATTCAATCGCATCTATGCCGAACTCGGTATCGAATTTGATTCTTACAAAGGCGAAGCGTTCTACAACGATAAGATGGACGCGGTGACTGATGAACTTGAAGCCAAGGGGCTGCTCAAGGAAAGCCAAGGCGCCGAAATTGTCGACTTGAGTAAGTACGACTTGAACCCAGCGTTGATTCGCAAATCCGACGGCGCCACCTTGTACATGACCCGGGATTTGGCGGCGGCGATTTACCGGCATGACAATTACAATTTTGTCCAAAGCTTGTATGTGGTCGGGAATGAACAACGCGAACACTTCCAACAGCTCAAAGCGGTGCTGAAGGAAATGGGCGATGATTGGGCCGACAATATTCACCATATTCCGTTTGGGTTGATTACCTCTGGCGGCAAGAAGTTGTCCACCCGGAAAGGCAATATCATTTTGCTGGAGCAGGTGCTGAAAGACGCCGTGGGCTTAGCCAAAGCTCAGATTGCCGAGAAGCATCCGGATCTGGCCAATGCTGACCAGGTCGCCCATGAAGTCGGCGTCGGCGCGGTGATTTTCCATGATCTGAAGAATGAACGGTTGGACAACTTCGACTTCAACTTGGAAGAAGTCGTGCGCTTTGAAGGCGAAACCGGGCCTTACGTTCAGTACACCAATGCGCGAGCCAACAGCATCTTAAAGAAGAGCAGTCAGGACCCGGCCGCTGAAGTGGCGTTGACGGATCCCGCGGCTTGGCCGGTGCTGAAAGCTTTGGCCGATTATCCAGCGGTGATTGCCCGGGCGCTCAAGGCTTACGAACCTTCCGTGATTGCCAAGTACGCTTTGAAGCTCGCCAAGGCGTTCAATCAATATTACGCCAACGTCAAAGTCTTGGTTGACGACGCCGAATTACCGGCGCGGTTGGCCATGGTCCAAGCAGTGTCGACCGTGCTGACAGATGCCTTGCATCTGCTCGGCGTTGGTGCCCCAGCCGAAATGTAACCAAGGAGGCAGCGAAGATGAATAAGACAGAGCGGCAAAGTTTAATGGCCAAAATCATTAACCAAAAGCCGATTGGCACTCAAGAGGAGCTGCTGGCTGAATTGAAACGCGCTGGGATCGACGCGACGCAAGCGACGATTTCCCGTGACATTCGCGAAATGCGGGTGGTGAAGGCGCAAGACGCGACCGGCAATCTGCGGTACACGGTTTTTCGCGGCGATTCTGCTTCCCAACTGGAGCGCCTTAGTAATTCCGTGCAAGAGGTAGGGTTGTCGATCACGCAAGTCCAATTCATGAACGTCATCAAGACGCTGCCTTCGAATGGTAATCTGATGGCCGCCATCATTGACGGCATCAGTTTTCCCCAAGTCGTTGGCACCATTGCTGGCCATGACACGATCGTGGTGATCAGCCCTGACGTTGAAAGCGCCGAGTGGTTCAATGCCGCTTATCATCGCGCGTTTGTCGATTAAACAAGAAGAGACTGAGACAAAATGCGGTTTTAGCCCAGAGTATAAGCCCAACGGCCTGTGAAACCTGAACTTAGGTTTTGCAGGCCGTTGGGCTTATACGGCTAGGGCGTCGCATTTTGGCTCGTACTATCCTGGAATAGTGGTGGTCCTCTTTACTATAGTGACGTCTCAGGCGCTGTTGCAGTTAAAAGGGCGCCATAGCAGTGGCCGTCAGCGGCTGTCCGGTGAGGGGCTGCCGCCACGTTAGGCTGGTCGCATGGAGCATCAGCCGCTCCGCTGTGGATGCTGGGGCGTACAGCGGGTCGCCGATAATGGGATAGCCAATGGCGGCTAAGTGTACGCGCAGCTGGTGGGTGCGGCCGGTGCCCAGCGTCAGCAGGACCCGGCTGCTGCTGGCAGTTTCCTCAAGCCGCTCAAAATGCGTGAACGCAGGCAAGCCGTCTGCCCGCACCATGCGTTTGCGCTTGTCGTTGGGGTCTAAGCCAATCGGCAAGGCGATGTCGCCACTGGCGGCAATGCCGCGCGGCACGAGGGCTTGGTAGCGGCGGGCCATGGTTTTAGTGGCCAATTGCTGATTCAAGATGGCCTGGCTGAGTGGATCTTTGGCAATCAGCATTAAGCCGCTGGTGGCCATGTCCAACCGATGAGTGATGTACGCCGGCTTTGGCGCTAAGTACCCGGCCACCAGATTCATTAAAGTCCCGGTTTCATCGGGTTGATTGGGATGGGGCTTCATGCCGGCAGGTTTGTCCACCACAATGACGCTGGCATCTTCATACGCGATGGCCAGTTTGCCCAGTTCAGGCTGATACAGCGGCGCTGGCGCGTCAAACTGCAAGGTGACCGGCTCCCCAGCCATGACCGGCTGATTGAAGGGCCGATACTGGCCGGCAATCAGCACCCCTTCAGTCAGGCGAAGATGGGCTTGCCACTTTTTGGGCAGCTGAAGGGCGGTGAGTAGTGCACGTACACTGGGCTGCGCGGACGCAAGCAGATGAAACTCGAATTCTGGCATGACAGCTCCTTATAGAAATTCTAAAATCGGACGGAAGGCGGACAGAGCGCGAGGCAGGATATGCTAAAATAATCACAGCTATGACGCAGTTGCGTCATTTTTTTGAGAAAGGGGGCAGCATCATGAAAAATAGCGACTCCGCCTTTAAAACGGCGATGAGCAAAGCCTGGCAGGCGATTAAGTGGTTCTTCCGCCGCTTTCAGGTGATCCGCTGGGTCATTTTTCTCGGCTTGCTGGCTACCTTACTGCTGTCTACCTGGTTTACTTACAAGGCCAAGACGGCGAATGTGCAAGAAATCAAAAGCACGATGCTGACCAAAACCACTTATTACGACAACAAAAATCAAGTGGCGGGCACGTTCTATGGGCAAAAAGGGACCTACGTTGATCTCGATCACATTTCTGTCAACGTCCAAAACGCCGTGATTGCCACGGAAGACCGCAGCTTTTATTCCAACTGGGGCTTTGACATTAAGGGTATTTTGCGGGCACTGGTGCACCTTGTCATCAACCGCGGTCAAATCACCGGCGGCGGTTCCACCATTACCCAGCAGCTGGCGAAAAACACCTTGCTGTCGCAAAAACAAACCTTCTTACGCAAAGGGCAGGAAATCTTCCTCGCCGTGCAGCTGACTCGAGTTTACTCTAAAAAAGACATCTTGACGATGTACCTCAACAACGCCTATTTCGGCAATGGGGTCTGGGGGGTGGAGGACGCCTCCAAGCGTTACTTTGGCAAATCCGCCTCGGCTTTGACCGCCGGCGAAGGGGCGACGCTCGCCGCGATGCTCCGCAGTCCAAGTTTTTATAATCCAATCGATCACATGGATAACGCCATTTCCCGGCGTAATTTGGTGCTCAGTTTGGAGCAAGAAACCGGCAAACTGACCGCAGCGCAAGTCAACGCGGCGAAGAATACTGGCCTCACGTTGAAAGATACTTATACCGCCGATAATCAGCAAAAATATCCTTATTTTGTCGATGCGGTCATCACCGAGGCCTACAAGGAAGACGGCATCAGTCAAGACGACATCGTCAACAAAGGCTACCGCATCTACACGACCTTAGATACCACCTACCAAACCAAGATGCAGGCCGCCTTTGACGCTGGCTATGTGTTCCCAAGCAATGCCGCAGACGGCACCAAGGCGCAGGCCGCTTCAGTGGCGGTGGATCCCAATACCGGCGGGGTGCTGGCCGTGGTCGGTTCGCGGGGGCCGCATGTGTACTTAGGCTTCAACTACGCCACGCAGCTGCAGCGCCAGCCTGGCTCGACGCTAAAGCCACTGATGGCCTACACACCGGCGCTGGAGAATGGCTACTCGTATGACAGTGAACTCACCGATAAAAAACTCAGCTACGGTAAAGATCACTACACGCCAACCAACGAAGATGGCATTTACCGCGGCCAGATGCCGATGTATCAAGCGCTCGCGCTTTCAACCAACGCGCCGGCAGTGTGGTTAATGGACAAAATTGGCCTGAGCAAAGGGGTGGCCAGCCTGTCTCGCTTTGGCTTAACGCTAGCCGATAAAGATAAGGTCCAACTGGGCTCGGTCCTTGGCGGCATCTCCACCGGCTATTCACCGTTGCAACTGGCGCGGGCCTATGCCGCCTTCGCCAGTGGCGGCACGCTCCCGGAAACGCATTTCATCCGTAAAATTGTGGATGCCACCGGCCGCACCGTGGTGGACAACGAGCCCACCAGCAAGCGCATTATGAAAAAGTCAGTCGCCACCGAAATGACCAGCATGATGATCGGCGTTTACAACGAAGGTACTGGGATTTACGCGAAACCATATGGCTACACCATTGCCGGGAAAACCGGCACGGTGGAAACTCCGGCCAGCTGGGGCAACGGCAAAGGTGCTGAGGACTCTTGGGCGATTGGTTACACGCCAGATATCGTGGTTGCCACCTGGACTGGCTTTGCCAATACCAATGCCAGCCACTACCTCCAGCAAGGACAAGGCGCTTCCAAGTTGTTCAAACTCGAAATGAGTAATATCTTGCCGAACACGCCGCAAACGAAATTCAACACCACCGACGCTAAAGCCCGCGCCACCCTCCAGACCCCAGCCACCAGCGACGGCGGCGACGTCTGGTCCAACATCCAAAGCGGCATCCAAAACGGCGTTGAGCAGGCCAAAGACACAGTCTCGAATTGGTTCAGCGGCCTCAAAGGGATGTTTAACTAGCCTGTGACCGTTCTTCGATTCCTTGGCCAGCTAGTGGGTTCTAACCAGCTACCAGCGCACGGTCAAATGAGCTGAAAACCGTAACATAGGGCCGGGTGCTGGAGCCGGCAAGGGCTCAGTGGTGAAATTGTTCTTAGCCGGCGGGTTTCCGGCTTAGAACAAGCCGCGACTTTGAGACTCGCAGAGGCTCAAAGCGCTGGCCACCACGTTCCAGCCCTTACCGGCGGAAGCACCCGGCCCGACCGTATGATCAACTCTGCGGTGAATGACAATTGCCCAAACCATCTTGGGCAGGTACAATGGAAAGACGAAGGCGCTTGCGCCGGTTCATAAAAATTGAAAGAGGTGCCTCATGGCAAACGTATACGATACCGCTAATCAACTGGCTGCTGATCTGAAGCAAAGCCAACAATTCCAAGACTTGAAAAAGAGTTACGACATGCTCAAGCTTGATCCAGTTGGCTTTGCCTTGTTCCAGCAATTCCAAAACCTGCAAATGACGCTGCAACAAAAGCAAATGCAAGGCCAGGAAATCAGCCAGGATGATGTGAAGCCGCTTCAAGACCTGTCCGAAAAGATGCAAAACATCGACGCCATCAAGGACTTGATGGCTAAAGAACAAGGCTTGTCTACGGTGATGGATGACATCAACCGCATCATTGCCCAACCGATTAGCGAAATCTATCAAGGCGAAGGCGCAGACACGCCAGCCGAGAAATAAGCAGCAAGCAAGAAGCGTCCAGGGTGGCGCTTCTTTTGCTTTGGCGCCGAGACTGGTACACTAAAGGCAACAGACACACAGATGGAAGGGTAAACAATGGCAAAACAAATTTTCGACTATGCCAATGGCGCCGAGCTGAAGTTGCCGGTGCTGGTCAAAGGCGCTGAAGTCCGCGTCGCCAAAAACGGCAAGAAGTTCATCGCATTCACATTCCAAGATCCTTCAGGCCACATCACCGCCAAGTTTTGGGACGCGTCAGAAGACGACATTGCCCAATACCAGCCAGGCGTGGTGGTGCTGCTGTCGGGGAAGCGCGAGCTGTACCAAGGCAAGCCGCAACTGAAAATCTATACCTTGCGTCTGGCAACGCAGGAAGAAGGCAATGATCCCGCCAACTTTGTCGAACATGCCCCAGAAAGCCAGGCTGATATGGGAGAAGAGCTGAATGACTTTATCTTCCAAATCACCAATGCCAACTGGAATCGCATTGTGCGGCGGCTGCTGGCTGATCACAAGCAGCAGTTTCTGACGTATCCGGCGGCCAAGTCTAATCACCATGCCTTTGCTGGCGGCTTGGCGTTTCACACGTTGAGCATTTTGCGCCTGGCCAAAAGCGTGGCCGGCCAATACAGCCAGGTCAACAAGTCGCTGCTGTATGCCGGCGCGATTTTGCATGATTTAGGCAAAACTATGGAGCTTACTGGGCCGGTATCGACCGAGTACACCATGGAAGGTAATATGATTGGCCATATTGTCCTAGTGGATGAAGCTATCGTCGAAGCCGCTCAAAGTCTGAAAATCGACATCCATGCGGAAGATATGATCATGCTACGGCATATGATTTTGTCCCATCACGGCTTGCTAGAGTATGGCTCACCAGTCCGGCCAGAACTGCTCGAAGCCCAGATTCTGCATGATCTCGATGAGCTGGATGCTAGCATCAATATGCTGTCAACGGCGTATCAGCATGTTGATCCCGGCACCTTCACCGAGCGGTTATTCGGGATGGATAACCGCCGCTTCTACCGGCCAACCAATGGCCAGACTTATCCTGATCCCAGTGCGGAGCGGTAACCCAATTACCATATTCAAATAACCGCCAAAGCTGAGCCATGCTGCTCAGCTTTTTTGAATCTGAGGACAAAAAAAGCACGGCCAAAGTGGCCGTGCTGGAATTGCTTGAGTGATTACTTGGAGCTTGAGCTGGAGCCAAGGTAGACAGACAGGACGTTCTTAAGATCGGAGTCCTTGATGTTGACGTCGGCTTTGGTCAGCACTTTCTTGATGACGCCGGTCATGATGGTTTCATCACTTTCCCAGGTCTTGTAGAGCTGGTCGGTGAGGTCCTTCTTATGATCGCTCATCTTGCCTTTAGCCGGCACTTTGATGGCGCGGATGATGTGGTAGCCATAGCTCGTTTTAACGGCGGTGGTGGTGAAGTCGCCGGCTTTCTTCAGCTTGAAGGCGGCTGCCTTGAAGGTGGAGTCGAGCTGCGTGTCGGTGTTGTCAAAGGCGGCCAGCTTACCAGCAGTGGAAGCCGTCGCGGTATCGGTTGAGTACTGCTTGGCTAACTTCTTGAAATTAGCTTCGGTGTTGTCCTTTTGCAGGGCCGCGATCACTTCTTTAGCGGTATCTTCCTTAGCCACCAAGATGTGCTGAACCGTGATTTTTGGTTCATACTTCTTCCACTGCTTCTTCAGTTGCGCTTCGGTTGGCTTCTTTTGCGCCTTGAGGGCGGCTTCAGAGAGCAGGGAGGTCTTGATTTGGGCCTTGAAGGACTTTTCCGTCAAACTGTTTTGGCTCAATGCGGCGGCAAAGTCTTGGCCGGCATCCGTGTACTGTTTCTTGACGCTGTTGTATTGCTTGTTGACGGCAGCATCGGAAACTTTCTTGCCGTATTGCTGTTCGAGCGCCTTTTCAACGATCATGTTCCGCAAGGTAGCTTCACCACCGGTGCTGGAAGTCTTCATTTCGTTGTAAAATTCGTCCTTGGTGATCTTGGTGCCTTTCATGTTAGCAACCGTTTCGCTACCACTTGAGCAACCGGCTAATGACACAGCCAGTAAAATACCAGCGATGCCGGCGATCCACTTTTTCATACTGTACAGCCCACTTTCGATTTGTAATTTTGGTGCAACACTTTGTCTAATATACCACAATGCTTAAAGGCTCGAAGGGATTTCACAGAACCTTCATAATTTCAGTTTTGTACTGGTTCAACGGGTTTGGGGTCAGCCGCAGCCGCATTGATGTCATCCATGGCCTCAGCAATCGTGTCCAAATGCGCCTGCATCGCTTTGGTGTGGGCCTCGGTTTGGAAGGCAAAATCCGTGGCACTATCGGTGATGTCTTTTAAGTTCGGCGCCAGGGTGGTTTGGATCTCCTGTTTCAAGTCGCTTAGCGCATGGCCAAAGCGGGTGACGGCATGTTGGACGTCAGTGGTAGCATGGGTCAAATCATCCGAGTAGGTGACCATGCTTTGCAAGCGCTGGGGGCCAGTTTTTTTGGCGGTCAACAAGCCGTATGCAACGCCGGCGATCGCGCCGAGCAGAAAACCAGTTTTGAATTTCATCAAGCTTCAATCCTTTCGTGAATGGCAGCGGCGATGGCCTGCAGCTGCTTTGTGTCGTATTGGTCGGTGTGATCGCCAAAATGAATCGAAAAATCATCTTGGCCAGAGTAGCGCGGCAGCAGGTGAATATGGGAATGGAAGACGCTTTGATAAGCCACAGTCCCATTGTTGTTCATGATATTCATGCCGACAATCCGCGGGTCGCTGGCCTTGATGGCCTTGGCGATTTTAGGCACGCGGGAGAACACCGCGGCGGCCAGGTCGGCATCATAAGCAAAAATGTCTGGTACGTGCACCTTAGGCACTAGCAGCGTGTGGCCCGGGGTCACTTGAGAGATATCAAGGAACGCTTTGACCACGTCATCCTCATAGACAGTGACGCTGGGAATGTCTCCTGCGATGATTTTGCAAAAAATACAGTCTTCAGCCATGGTGTTTTCCCTCTTTCGTAAACGTTTCGGTTATTTCCATGCTATCATAAAATCAAGTAAAAAGTAGCGGAAAGAGGACAGGCTTATGACATTGGCTTTGGAGAACGTGACCGGTGGTTATGGCAATTTGCCGGTGATCAAGAATTTGAGTTTTGAAGTACCGGATGGCCAAATTGTCGGCCTGATTGGGCTCAATGGGGCAGGCAAGTCCACCACCATCAAGCACATTATCGGGCTGCTCACGCCGATGCAAGGGGCCATCAAAATCGATGGCCAAACCTTGGCCGAGGCGCCTGAAGCTTACCGCCAGGCGATTGCTTATGTGCCTGAAACCCCGGTGCTCTACCCGGAATTGACCCTGAAAGAGCACCTAGAGCTGACCATGATGGCCTACGACCTCGATGCTAAAACCACCTGGCCGCGGGTCAATGAAATGCTCGAACAGTTCCGCTTAGCCAATAAGCTCGATTGGTTCCCCGCCAACTTCTCTAAAGGGATGAAGCAAAAGGTGATGATTGTGGCCGCGTTTATGACCAATGCCCGGCTTTATATCATTGATGAACCATTTACTGGGCTGGATCCGCTGGCTGTGCATGATTTGCTGGACCTGGTGGCGCTAAAAAAGCAGGCGGGGGCTGCGGTGTTGATGTCGACCCATATTTTGGCGACGGCTCAGCAGTATGCAGATCAGTTTGTCCTGTTGAACAATGGTCAAGTCCGGGCCACCGGCGATTTGACGAGCTTGCAAACGCAATTCAACTTGGCTGATGCTGACCTTGATGCCATTTACATGGCCATGACGAGGGAGGCATAAGCATGGGCACATTGTGGCGCACGCGCTTGCGGCAACATCAAAAACAACAATTTAAATATCTGCAGCTTGTCTTCAATGACCATTTTGTGCTGGTGCTGGTGATTCTGGTGGGTGCATTGCTGTACGGCTATAGCCAGCTGGTGAAAACCCTGGTACCGGCTTGGTGGCTGCGGCCGCTGCTGGCGCTGATTTTAACGGCGCTCTTGAGCTTCGGCCAGCTAGCCACGCTGGTCGCGCCGGCTGATGGCACGTTCTTGTTGCCTCAGACCTCGGCTTTTGCCAAATTTCTGTTTAAGGCGCGCCGGTATAGCCTCCTGCTGCCAAGTGTGGTGCTGGCATTAGGGGCGCTGGCGAGCGTGCCGCTACTGGCGGTACTGAAGATTGACCCGCTCAGTGGCGGGCTCACGTTGGCCGCGGCTTTAATCATCTTCAAGGACAGCGATTTGTGGGTGGCACTGATCAGATCTTACCAAGGGGCTTGCCCAATCTGGCTAAGACGCGTGAGCTTGCTGGCGGTGGCCTTCGTCAGTGTGACGGGGTCGCTGTATTGGCATCCGGCCTTGGCGATGGTGGTGGCTTTGGCGCTGGATTTGACTTTGCGCTGGCGCATTGGCGAGCACTTTGCGCCGGAGCGGCTGGACTGGCTGACCTTGATTGCCAATGAAGGCAAACGGATGGATCGGTTGTATCGCTTCTACAATTTGTTTACCGATGTGCCCGGGCTGAGTGGTGGCGTGCGGCGCCGGCGGTGGCTGGATGGGATTGCCAAGCTCATTCGCCCCAACCATCGCCACACCTGGGCGTATCTGTACTGGCGAGGCTTTTTGCGGCAAACCACGTATCTGGGCCTTTACGTGCGGCTGGCAATTGTGGGCGCGGCGGTGCTGATGTTGCTGAAGATTTGGTGGCTGGCTGGTTTGGTTGGCATTTTGTTTGTTTACTTGGTCGGCTTTCAGTTGCTGCCGCTGGCTGGGGCTTACGATGAAAATGTCTTCGCGCAGCTATATCCAGTGCCTGCGACGCAGCGGCCGCGGGCGTTCCAGCATCTGACTGGGGTGCTGCTCGGCATTTTGGCAGTGCTGCTTGCAGTGGGACCGGCGCTGATGGGCCGATGGCTGATTGCTGGCCTGGTTTTGGCTTGCGGTGCGGTGTTTGCGGGCGGTTTTACTTACTGGTACGTGCCATGGCGATTGCAGCGCCACTAAAAAGCGCTGGCCAGCCGGTAAGGGCTTGACGCCAGTGTAGGGCCTTGGGTAAGATGAGGTATCTGATGATTCGGTCCCCGATTTTGGGGAAATTTTGGCCTTTGCTACAGGGAGCAGGGCCCAAGGAGGCGGCGGGCATTGTTTGATTTGGAACCAGGATGGTCGCTTGAGCCCATCGGTGGTACGACCGGCGGCGCCTTCATGGGCGTTTATGCCCATGAGAAATTCTTTTTAAAACGCAATGCGTCCCCCTTTTTGGCGGCCTTATCGGTTGAGGGCATTACCCCGAAACTGATTTGGACCAAACGCATGGCTACCGGTGATATTCTCACTGCTCAAGATTGGGTTAATGGGCAAACGCTCAGTCGTGCCCAAATGAATTCGGCGATAGTGGCCAAATTACTGGCTAAGGTGCATAATTCGGTGCTGCTGCGGCGGATGCTCCGCAAAGTCGGCGGCCGCCCGCAAACGCCAAAGCAGCTGGTGGATCACTATTTGGCCAATTTGGCCCCGGAGTTGCGCCAGCATCCACTGGTGCAAACCACAATTGCAGCTTTGCATCACTTGCCGCCAGTCGCGAGTGACCTGCGGGTGTGCCACGGTGACCTCAACCACAAAAACTGGCTCTTATCCGACTCCCAGCAGCTTTACCTGGTCGACTGGGACCAAGCGAGCCTTGGCGATATCGCTTTTGATCTCAGTGTGGTGCTGATTAATTATGTGCCGCGCGGGGAGTGGTCCCAATGGCTCGCCGCTTATGGCTGCGAACTGACCGACGATTTACTGGCCCGCATCACCTGGTACGGCGAACTGCACTTGCTGCATGAGGTTAATCAGCAGCTTGGCCAGCAGCGCTACACCGAAATGAACCAGGCCCTGCGCCAGTTGCAACAACTGATGGAATAGACGAACGGACCCGAGCCAAATGCTCGGGTCCGCTTCATGTCGAGGCAAGATTAAAGGAGATTAACGATTTTATGCGATTAAGAAACAAACCTTGGGCAGCGCCGCTGATTGCCGCCAATCCGGACCTGATCAGTGTGCGGCCGGTTGACATGGCCGGTAAATGGCAGGCCAAGTTCAGCCAGCAGCAGCCACTTTATCTAGAAGTGGGCTCTGGCAAGGGTCAGTTTATTATCGAAATGGCCAAAGCCCATCCTGACCGCAACTATATTGCTTTAGAAATTCAGGAAGTGGCGATTGCGTACATCCTGCGCAAACAGGTCGCCTTGCAGTTGCCAAATCTGCACCTGGTGTTAGGGGATGGGGCAGATTTAACGGACTATTTTGCGCCCGCCGAAGTGGCCGGGTTGTTCTTGAATTTCTCCGATCCCTGGCCCAAGTCGCGGCACGAAAAACGGCGCCTGACTTATCGCCACTTTTTGCAGCAGTATCAAGCCATTATGGCACCGAACGGGATTTTGCAATTCAAAACCGATAATCAAGGCCTGTTCGAGTTCTCACTGGTCAGCATGAACAATTATGGTATGGTGTTTGACTTGGTGGCGCTTGATCTGCATCACGATCCGCGGGTCACGGATAACATTGAAACCGAGTATGAGCACAAGTTCAGTAGCCAAGGCGGGCGCATCTACGAACTGGTCGCCCGGTTTCCCCAGGCTTAACGCTCAGCGCGGTTGAGGCTGAGAATGGTGCCCGATTCACTGACCTGGAAGCGATAGATGTCATGGTCGGTGGTGACACCCCCGCGGTAACTGGCGACGATTTTGCCTGCGACCAGCGCGGCTTCCGGGGCCATCGTCATCCAGCCGCCGGTGATTTGGGCGGGCTCGACGATGACCGGTTTGATTTGGTTAAACAGCCGATTTGGTAGCAGGCGGTGCCAGTACAGGTGATTAAGCGCCTGTGCGCCGAGGCCAACCAAAGTGGCCGTCGCCACAAATGCTAGGGCTTGATGCGATTTTTTCATAAGGCAAGGCTCCTTCTTGTTTTCTTCAGTATAGCGGAAACTGAGCAGAAGGGCATTGCAAATTGGCTGGTAACGCCGTATAATTTCCTTATTAAAAGTTAGTAGGAGGCAAACATGAAAGAGTTTAGTTCAGACGCAGAAATCTTGACCGCAGCTAAGGCTGACGGCAAGCAAATGTTGTTCTTCACCGCCGGCTGGTGCCCAGATTGCGCCTTTATCAAACCGGCTATGCCTGAGATTGAAGCAGATTATCCAGACTATACCTTTATCAAAGTGGACCGCGATGATAATATTAAGGTCGCGCAAGAAATGGGCGTCATGGGAATCCCAAGTTTCATTGCCTTTGAAAACGGCAAGGAAATCGGACGGTTTGTGAACAAAGACCGCAAGACCAAGCAGCAGGTCGAAGACTTCATCACGGGATTGCCAGCCTAAAATGTTGCAGGGAGGCAATTTTTTGATCACCACGTATAACAAACCAGCACTGGGCGATACTCTGATTGTGGTATTGGCTCAAGATACGGCTGAGGAAACCACCAAACAAGCTAACGGCATCACCGGCATTTATGATGCCCAAGGCGAGGCCATTGGCTTCAACTTTTTCGACGTGGCGCGCTTCACGCCGGTTGAAGGTCAAGGTCAGGTCCACTTAACCGTTGACCAAATCAAGGAATTGAACCAGGCCATCGTAGCGGCCGGTCTTACCGGTGCACTGCCATTAGCAGAGACGCCGAAATTCGTGATTGGTAAAATCATTGATTTTCAGCCGCATCCCAAGTCTGATCACTTGCATGTGACCCAAGTGGACTTCGGCACCCATCAGGAGCAAATCGTCTGCGGCGCGCCGAACGCGGCTTTGGGCCAAACGGTGGTGGCGGCTTTGCCTGGCGCCATGATGCCCGATGGTAAAATCATCTGGCCGGGGGAATTGCTTGGCGTGCCAAGTTTTGGCATGCTGTGCGCGGCGCGAGAACTCGCCATTCCTGGGGCACCAGCGGCCCGCGGCATTTTGATCATGCCAGACGACCTTGCCGCTGGCAGCGAATTTGATTTCAAACAAGCAGAAGCAGTGGTTGCTGCTTCCTAACCACTTCGACTCGAGCAATCGAGTCTTTTTTTGGCTAAAAATTGCGGTTTTTGCTGGTGGGGCTAAGCATTCGGGCGGGCCTATGCTAAAATGAAAACAGCATGAAAAAGAGAGGAAGCGGACTATGCCGCATTATGATGGGCCTGCTTTTAACCGCAGCCACCACCCGCATTCAGAATACCAAGCAGCCAAGCCGGCACATCGGCCCACTGCGCCAGCGGCAGTCGCACCTGCGTATCAAGTCGATCCCTTTGACGCTTTGCAGACGCCGGCGAGCGTGGCGACCCGGCGCCAGCATCAGGTTGACTATGAACAAATTCGTGTCCAACTCGCCGTGGATCCCGCCCAGCTTTACGTCCTGGCAACACCAGATGATCAAACGCCTTGGGCCACTGATCAAACACTGCCTCAGGCTGAACCGACGCTCAATGCGCCTGAAACTCCGGTCGTTGATGCCTTGCCTGCTCAGCCTGAACCGGCCGCTGCCACTGAAATGAGCACCGGAGCAGCTAAGCCAACGGTGTCATCAGTGGCTACTGATCTAACTGACGATGAGTCAGAAGCAATTACGCCGCAATCAACGTCTGAAGCAGCTTCAAGCTCGCCAGTACCGCAGTTGACCACTGCCAGCGATGCCGCGCAAGCCGACCTCGATGCGCAAATCAGTGCCAATGCTGCGGCAGAAAGTACCGAAGACCAGCGCCCAGCTACCGTGACGGAACTGGTGGCAAAAGCCAAGCCGGAGCAGGCGGCCCAGCCGCGGCACCACGGCACTAGACCTAATCCTTTTGCGGTGCGTGCCTCAGTGCGTGATTACCTGAAGATGAAGAAAGCGGCCGCTAAAGCTGCCAAGGAAAACCCACCAGCCGACCAGGTGATAGACGCTAAACCGCTGCCGTCACAGCCGGTCCGGCGCCAGGCCGCACCGGTAGCGCCAGTGGCGGCCGAAACGGCAGCAGCGACGCCAGTGGCATCATCGACGGCGGCTTACCAGCTGCCACCGCTTAGCTTGTTGAGTGACCCGGTGCGCCAAGACACCAGTGAGCAGCAGACCTGGGTCGCCCAGCAAACCGAAACGCTGAATGCGGCCTTGGCTTCATTCAACGTGGAGGCCCAGGTGGTCGCCAGCACCGTCGGGCCAACTGTCACCCAGTTTCAGATCAAGCTGGCGCCAGGGGTGAAGGTGAACAAAATCACCAATCTCACCGATGATTTGAAGCTGGCGTTAGCCGCTAAGGACATTCGCATTGAAGCGCCGATACCTGGCAAGAGCACGGTCGGGATTGAAATTCCTAACCGCAAGCCACGCCCGGTGATGCTCAAAGAGGTGCTTGCCGCGCCGGCGTTCCAAACCGCGACCTCACCGCTCACTATCGCTTTAGGGGTGGACCTGTTCGGTAAACCCGTGGTGACCAACCTCGCGAAAATGCCGCATGGCTTAATTGCTGGGGCCACCGGGGCTGGGAAGTCGGTTTTCATCAACAGTCTGATTACCTCGTTGCTCTACAAAGCAACGCCGCGGCAAGTACGACTGCTACTGATCGACCCGAAAGCCGTGGAGCTCGCGGTTTATAATGGGCTACCGCATTTGGTCGCCCCAGTGGTTTCAGATTCTAAAGCCGCCTCCGCCGCCTTGAAGTGGGCGGTAGGCGAAATGGAAGCCCGCTACGAAAAAATGGCAGCAGCCAATGTCCGCAGCTTGGCGCAATTCAATGATAAGGCCCGCGCGCACGGCGATGACGCCGCGGTCATGCCAAGCATTGTCATCATTATCGATGAATTGGCCGATCTCATGATGGTAGCGGCGAGTGAAGTGCAAGATTACATCGCGCGCATCACCGCCAAGGCCCGGGCGGCAGGGATCCATTTGATTGTGGCCACCCAGCGGCCGAGTGTGGATGTGATTACCGGTACCATCAAGAACAACATTCCGACGCGGATCGCGTTTATGGTGGCCAGCCAGGTCGACTCGCGGACCATCATCGACCATGCCGGGGCCGAAACCTTGCTCGGCCGAGGCGACATGTTGTTCTTGGGCAACGGGGCCAGCCAGCCCATTCGCCTGCAAGGCACGTTTATCGACCGGGAGCTGGATGCGATCACGGATTTTGTCCGCAGCCAGCAGCCGCCGCAATATCTGTTTGACCCCAGCCGTCTGGTGGCTAAGGCCCAGGCGATTGAGGCGCAAGACGAGTTGTTCCCGCAAGTGCTGAGTTACGTGGCCAGCGAGCAAACCGTGTCCACATCACAGTTACAGCGTAAGTTTGCCATTGGCTACAACCGCGCCGCGAAGTTGATCGATGAGCTGGAGATGCGACACTATGTTTCACCCGCCAATGGTTCCAAACCGCGGGATGTTTATCTTAACAAAGAAGATTTGCCCCAGCCGCAGCCGCGGTAGGGCTTAAATGAAAGAGGCTACATGATGACAGAGGAAATTGACTACTTTATTGGTATCAAAGGTTCAGGCATGAGCGCGCTGGCGCTGATTTTGCATGATTTGGGTCACCAAGTCCTAGGCTCAGATATTACGCAGTACACTTTTACCCAAAAAGGGCTGGAAGCCGCGGGCATCGAGACCTTGCCGTTTGATGCGGCGAATATCAAGCC
The DNA here is from genome assembly GCF_016861845.1 of Lacticaseibacillus suilingensis. GTDB lineage: Bacteria > Bacillota > Bacilli > Lactobacillales > Lactobacillaceae > Lacticaseibacillus > Lacticaseibacillus suilingensis. The sequence continues at coordinate 151,115 of NZ_BOLV01000002.1, read as the reverse complement.
CGGCTACACGATTATCTGTGGTAATAGCTTCACGGATGAACATCCCGAAGTGAAAGCCGCTAAGGCGCTGGGCCTCAAGTTCTACCGTTATCATGAATACCTCGGCGAACTGCTGAGTCATTACACCAGCATTGGGGTCGCCGGTGCACATGGCAAAACCAGCACCACCGGTTTGCTGGCGCACACTTTAAGTGGCATCGACAAAACCAGTTATTTGATTGGTGACGGCACCGGCAAAGGCACGCCAGATTCCAAATTCTTCGTGTTTGAAGCCGACGAATATCGCCGTCACTTCCTAGCTTACAGCCCGGATTATCTGATTATGACCAATATCGACTTCGATCACCCCGATTATTACACCGGCATCGAAGACGTGTATGACGCCTTTGAAACCGAAGGCAAGCAGGTCAAAAAGGCCATTTTTGCCTGGGGCGATGATCCTTGGCTGCGCAAGCTGGATGTCAAGGTGCCGGTTTACTACTACGGCGAATCCGACCAGGATGATTACCAAGCGAAAAACATCAAGCGCACCCCGGAAGGTTCCAGCTTTGATGCTTATCACAAAGACCAGCTCTTGGGCCATTTCTTCGTGCCGCTGTTCGGTGAACACAGTGTGCTGAATGCCTTAGCCGTGGTGGCAGTGAGCGATGCGGAAGGCTTGAATCCTGACTATATTGCCCGTGAACTGGCGAGTTTCTCTGGCGTTAAGCGCCGCTTCTCGGAAACCGACCTCAACGGCACCGTCATCATTGATGATTACGCGCACCATCCAAATGAAATCAAGGCAACCCTGGATGCGGCCCGCCAGAAGTTCCCAGATCGCGAATTGGTAGCGGTGTTCCAGCCGCACACTTATTCGCGCACGATTGCTTACCTGGACGATTTTGCCCAAGTGCTGAGTCAAGCCGATGCGGTTTATGTGACCCCAATCTTCAGCTCCGCCCGCGAAACATCGGGTTCGGTTAGCGCCGAGGATGTGGTGGCGAAACTGAAAAACGGCGGTGAAGTGCTGCACGAAGACGATATGACGTCGCTGCTGAAGCACAAAAACGCGGCGATTGTTTTCATGGGCGCCGGGGACGTGCAGAAATATGAGCGTGCTTTTGAGGCAAAACTCTAATATCCGCCTAAAGTCTTAGCCAGAGATTTGTTATCTTTGGTATACTGAAAAGCAAAGATTCATGAAAGGAATGATCTCATGCAAGAACGACGCGTCGTGAATGACACCGGCTTGGTCGGGTTCTTCAATCGAGTTTACAGTGTGATGGGCTCCGGGTTGCTGCTGACCGCTGCGATTTCTTACTTGCTCGGCACTGTTTTTTATAATCAATATGCCAACTTTGTGGCGAATCACACCTTTATGTTTTACATCTTGCTGTTTTTGCCGCTGTTCTTGTCCATGGGGGTCAATAGCCGCCGGGCACAGGCCAACGCCGGTTACGCCGGGCTGATGTTTTATCTCATCTCCGCCTGCTATGGGACGACCTTTACCGTGATTTTGATCCAGTATCAAAGTTCAATCGTGGCGATTTCATTTTTGACCACCGCGGTAATTTTCCTCACCATGTCGGTGGTGGGCCGCATTACGAAGCAAGATTTGAGTCGTGCCGGCGTGATTGCCACCTCCGCTTTGATCGGGGTGATCCTGCTGTCAGTGATTAACTTCTTCATGCAGTCCTCAGGCTTGCAACTGATTCTAAGCTACGCGATTTTGGTCATTTTCATCGTGTTGACGGCGTTTGATACCCAAAAGCTCAAGACGATTTACATGTCTGCCAACCAAGAAGGCGGCTATGTGGTGAATACCAACACGCTGGCGATTCAAGGGGCCTTGGCTTTGTACCTCGACTTCCTGAACATCTTCCTGGTGGTGCTCCGCTTGTTCGGAGGCAGCTCCAGCCGCGACTAAATCACACTTACCTGGCTTCCTCGATGAGAGGGGCCAGGTTTTTGATTCCAGTGAAAGCATACAACCTGAACAGGAGCCTCTAGTTGGCTCCGCAGGGCCAACGCTGGAGTGGCTAGCTACGCCCAAAGCCTCACCGCCAAAAAGCGGCGGTAATGCTTTGAGCTAGGCTATCCATCCAGCTAAGTTCGGTCCCGCTCCGCTGCCTGCCTGAAGTTGCGCTCCGCCGAGCAACGGGGGAGTGTCTAGCTACGCTTGAGGCATTACCGCCTAAAACCTGCGGTAATGCCTCAAGCTAGGCTAGCCGTCCCCCTAAAAGCGCTCGGCTTCGCAGCCTGAAGTTTGTTATACTGGGTGTCAGAAGAGCCAATTTAGGAGGCTAACCATGGCACAAGAAAAATTACTGCTGATTGATGGGAGTTCGCTGGCGTTTCGCGCTTTTTATGCGATGTATACCCAGATGGATCGTTTCACCACCAAAGATGGGCTACATACCAATGCCATCATGACGTTCAACAGCATGCTCGATAATGTGGTCGATCAATTCAAGCCGGACCACATTCTGGTGGCGTTCGATAAAAGTGGGGGTACGTTCCGCACCAAGATGTTCAGCGACTACAAAGCGCAGCGCGATGCGGCGCCAAGCGAATTTCTTGAACAGTTGCCTTATATCCATGAGTTACTCGACGACCATGGCATCAAGCATTACGCGCTGCAGGACTATGAAGCCGATGATGTCATCGGTACACTGGCCAAAGCGGCAGACGCACGCGGCTGGCAAACCAACATTGTGACCGGCGATCGCGACTTGACCCAACTGGCTACCTCATCAACTACCGTGCAGGTGACCAAAAAAGGGGTCGGCGACCTTGAAGCCTACACCCCAGCGCACGTCGCAGAAAAATTTGAGCTGGAGCCCAAGCAGATCATTGATCTGAAAGGGCTGATGGGGGACACCTCGGATAATTATCCTGGGGTCACGAAAGTTGGGGAGAAAACTGCGCTGAAGTTGCTGCATCAATTCGGCTCGATTGAGAACCTGTACGCCAACATTGATGAACTCAAGCCCAGCAAAATGAAGGAAAACCTGGTGAATGACCAGGCCAATGCTGAAATGAGCAAAACGCTGGCCACGATTGATCAGGCGGCGCCGCTCACGATTGGGTTGGATGATTTGGCGTACACCGGCCCAGACCTTGACGCCTTGCGTGCGCTCTATACCAAGCTGGAAATGCGCCAAGCTTTGGCCCATCTGCCAGCAGCTACGGCGGAAAAACAAGCACCGGTACATTTTGTGGTGCTCACGGATGCCAACTTGGCTCAGTTGCCAAAGACAGCGGACCCAGTGGCCTTTGAGCTGGAGATGCTGGAAGACAATTATCACACCGCCGAGCAAATTGGCTTTTTCATTGGCACGACTGAAGAAACCTTTGTCAGCACTGATGTCACCTTGTTGACGCTGCCGAAGGTGCAAAACTGGCTGGGGGATCATCAGCTGACGGTGTTTGATGCCAAGCGCAACCTGGTGGCTGCAGAGCGGCTGGGCGTGAACTTGCCGCAAATTGATTTTGACCTCTTGTTGGCTTCTTATTTACTCAATCCAGACCAAAACAGCAATGATTTTGGCCAAATTGCGCAAGATCACGATTACAACTTGCCTTTCGATGAGGCGGTCTATGGCAAAGGCGCCAAGCGTAAGGTGCCAGACGAGGAGAGCTTGTTTGGCCATTTTGCCCGCAAAGCCCAAGCCCTCCTGACGCTGCGGCCTAAGCTGCTTGACGAGCTGAAGGCGCAGGACCAACTGAGCTTGTTCACCGACATGGAGCTCCCGCTGGCCAAGGTGCTGGCCCGCATGGAAATCACCGGCATTGTGTTGGACAGCAAGACGCTGCAAGGGCTTGGCGACCAATGGACCAGCACCATGCATGTGCTCGAAGAAAAAATCTACGCTGAAGCCGGGCTGAAGTTCAACTTGAACTCCCCGAAGCAGCTTGGTGAGGTGCTGTTTGAGAAGCTGCAGTTGCCAGTGATCAAAAAAACCAAAACCGGTTACTCCACCTCAGTCGATGTCTTGGAGCAGTTGCGCTCCGCTAGCCCGATTGTCCAAGATATCTTGGATTATCGCACGGTTGCGAAGTTGCAGTCGACTTATGTAGCTGGGCTGATTAAAGCGGTCCATCCGGATCATAAAATTCACACCCGCTACCTGCAGACGCTGACCCAAACTGGCCGTCTGTCCTCAGTGGATCCGAATATGCAAAACATTCCGGCGCGCGATGAAGGCAAGCAAGTGCGGCGCGCCTTTGTACCCGCCCATGAAGGCTGGCAGATTTTCTCCAGTGACTATTCCCAAATCGAACTGCGAGTGTTGGCCCATATTTCCGGCGATAAGAACATGCAAGAGGCCTTTAAGGAAGATCGCGACATTCATGCCAACACGGCCATGCGGATTTTCCACCTTGACTCGCCTGATGAGGTGACCCCAGACATGAGGCGCCAGGCCAAGGCAACGAACTTCGGGATTGTGTACGGCATTTCCGATTTTGGTTTGGCCAAAAACATCGGCATCACGCGCAAGCAGGCCAAAGCCTTCATCGACGGCTACTTCGAACAGTATCCGCAGGTGCATGACTACATGGACGAGATGGTGAAGGTGGCCAGAGAACAAGGTTATGTTGAAACCTTGTTCCATCGCCGCCGCTATTTGAACGACATTCACTCGCGCAACTTTAACCTACGCAGCTTTGCCGAACGCACCGCGATGAACACGCCGATTCAAGGCAGTGCCGCAGATATCATCAAGGTGGCCATGATTCGGATGCAAGCCATGCTGGAGGAAAACCACCTTCAGTCGCGCATGCTGCTACAAGTCCACGATGAACTGATTTTCGAAGGGCCGGAAGCGGAAATGGCCCAATTAGCGGCACTGGTGCCGAAAGTGATGGACTCCGCTGTCAAACTGGCGGTGCCGCTCAAGGTGGAAAGTCACTGGGGCAAAACCTGGTTTGATGCCAAGTAAAAAAGCTGAGTCTGGGCACTGGCGCAGACGGGAAGAGGGACGCAATGCCAGAATTACCAGAAGTTGAAAATGTCCGGCTCGGCTTGACGAAGCTGATTGTCGGCAAAACAGTGGCGCAAGTCGGCACCGATTGGGAGAAAATCCTAGTCGGCGGGCTGGCCTTGTTTCAAACCGCCTTGGCCGGCGCCACTGTGACCGGTATTGACCGGCGCGGCAAGTATCTGCTGATTCGCTTTGGGGCGTTGACCATTGTGTCGCACCTCCGCATGGAAGGTAAGTATCAACTGGCGCCAACCGTTGATACGCCGAAGCCGCGGTTCTTGCATGTGTGGTTTACCTTTACCGATGGCAGTCAGCTGCGCTACCTCGATATGCGCAAGTTTGGCCGTATGCAGCTCGTGACTACCGGCGAGGAAACCAAGGCCGTGGCCGGGCTGGCTAAAATGGGGCCAGAACCGACGGCGGCCACTTTTGACCTGAAGGCGTTCAAAGCGGCACTGGCCAAACGCAAGGCGCCAATCAAGTCGGTGATTCTCGATCAGACTGTGGTGGCCGGGGTCGGCAATATCTACGCCGACGAGACGCTGTGGCTGGCGCGCATCAATCCGGAGCAACCGGCCAACACGTTATCAGCTAGGGCGGTTAAAGCGCTGCATGATGCCATTATCGCCGAACTGCAAAAGGCGATTACGCTTGGCGGCACCAGTGTCCATTCTTTCGTGGATGCCGATGGTCACCGCGGGGCGATGCAGGACCAGTTGCATGTTTATGACCGGGAAGGAACCCCTTGCGATCGCTGCGGCACCACCATTGTCAAAATCAAAGTCGGCCAGCGCGGCACCCATTATTGCCCGCACTGCCAGCCAAAGCGGGGCTAGGCAATGACATACTTACTGGGTTTAACTGGCGGCATTGCCACCGGCAAAAGTACCGTGGCAGCGGTGTTTCGCGCTGCGGGGTGTCCCATTGTGGACGCCGATGTGATTGCCCGGCAAATTGTGCAGCCTGGTCAACCAGCCCTGGCGGCGATTAGCCAAGCTTTTGGCCCAACCGTGATCAACCTGGATGGAACCTTAGATCGTAAGGCGTTAGGCGCGATTGTTTTCGCGGATCCGACCAAACTGGCCCAGCTCAACCGCATCGACAAGCCATATTTGCGTCAAGCCATTAATCAGGCTTTGGCGACGGCCAAAGCCACCGGTGCCTCGGTGGTGGTGGGGGAAATTCCACTGCTGTATGAAACGCACTATGAATCGAGCTTTGATGGCGTGGCGGTGGTGAGCTTACCGGCTGACTTACAGCTCAAGCGCCTGATGGCTAGGGATGGCTTGGCTGAAGTTGAAGCCAAACAGCGAATCGCTGCCCAGATGCCGCTGGCCGAGAAGGTGGCCCGGGCCGATTTTGTCATTGATAATAGTCTCGGTGCGGCTGGCCGTGAGCAGCAAGTGGCGGCAATCCTAGCGCAATTGGCTAGGTGAACGTGCTTGGCGGTCGTGGTATAATAGAGTATCAATTTATAAGAGGGTGTCTCATTGCTGTGCCCACATTGCCATCACAATAGTTCACGAGTGGTCGATTCGCGGCCAACCGATGGCGGCCGCGCGATTCGGCGCCGCCGTGAATGCGAAAATTGCGGTTTCCGCTTCACCACATTCGAACGGGTTGAACAAACCCCACTTTTGGTCATTAAGAAAAATGGCACCCGCGAGGAGTTCAGCCGTGAGAAGATTCTCAAAGGCTTGATTCGCGCCGCCGAAAAGCGGCCAGTGACGATGGAGCAGATGCAAGGCATCGTCGAAAGCGTCGAAAATAAGCTGCGGGCGATTGGTGAAAATGAAGTCTCCAGTCAGCAAATCGGCGAGTACGTCATGAAACAACTTGCCGACGTCGATGATGTGGCCTACATTCGCTTCGCCAGTGTCTATCGCCAGTTTAAGGACATGTCCGTGTTCATGGATGAACTCCAAGACATGATGAAACGCGAAAAAGACAGTCACTAAGCAAGGAGTGGGCCCGCGGCCGACTCCTTGTTTTGCCGTTATTAACTTATCACTTGGAAAGGGGCGTCTTCATGCGACCGCAAAATTACATGGCGCAAGATGATTATATTGTGGTGCAAGCCACTTATTTTAGTGACCATGATCAAGACGTGGTGGTGAACCTTTACCAACCCTTGATTGGACCGGTGGCGCTGGCCCTTTATTTGAGTCTGTGGCAAACCTCGCATGCCAAACCGCTGCGCTCTGACCGTAAAAAGCAAACGGCCTTGATGGATTTGCTAGGGGTCGATTTAGATACGTTATATGACGCGCGTATTCACCTGGAAGCCATGGGGCTGATGAAAACCTACACCGCGGTTGATCAAAATGGCCGGTACTGGGCGTATGAGCTCTACCGGCCGGTGGCGGCGAACGCTTTTTTCCAAGACGACACCTTAAGTTTGTTGCTGTACGATCGCGTTGGCCAGACTCGGTATGACACGTTGGTCCAGCGCTACACCATTCACACGGTGAAGGCAGCGGCCTGGCAAGATGTTTCGGCGCAGCTACTGGATGTCTTCCAGCTGACTTCAGTGGCCTTACCGGCGCCGGTCGTCGCCAGTCAGCAAGCCGTGGCGCAAAAGCCCTTGCCAGAGGTGACTTTGAGCGACGGCGCCGGGTATGACTGGGCGCTGCTTGATCAATTGCTCAGCCGCTCAGATCTAGCGGCGGGGCAGGTAGCGAAAAATCGCAGTGCCTTGGCGCAACTAGCCACGTTCTATGGCCTTACGCCGCCAGTCTTGGCCCGCCACATCATGCAAGCGACGAGTCCGGTGTCGGGTCAGTTGGCGATGCCACGCTTGAAGCAGATCATCGAGCAGACCTATGCCAAGCAGCGGCCGCATTTAACCGCCAAAACTGACGCTATCCCGGCGGCAACTCCGAAGGCAGCTGGCAGCATCAAGCTGACCGCGCAGCAGCAAACCTTGCTGCAGCAGGCCAAAAGCACGCCGCCAAGGGAATTCCTGGAGCAGGCCAAGCACGCGAAGAATTCAAACCTCTTTGTGGCCAGCTCGGAAACTCGGGCAGTGTCCCAGCTTGCCAGTCGCCAGGTGTTCGACAACGCCACGGTCAATATCCTGGTGTCTTATATCCTGCAAAATTACGACAGTGTCACCCAGGCCTTGATTGACAACATTGCTAACCGTTGGCTCGGCGAGAACGTCAACAGCCCTGAAGCGGCCCTTAAAGCGATTGATGACTATCAAGCCAAGCAGCGCAAACCGAAACCGCGCAATGGCCGGCCCAGTCGCCAGGAAGCCACGCCAGACTGGATGAAAAAGGACTACCAGCCAACCAAAGAAACGGTCAGTGCGGCGACCAAGCAGGAACTAGCCGCGCAGCTAGCGGAACTCGAGGCATTGCGAAAGGAGCAAAGCCATGGAACCAATGAATGAGGAACTGAAGAAAGTCATGGATCCCCGGGCCATGACCGCTGCTTATCGTGATATGGTGAAAACCGCTGTGGCTGATCCCGAGGTTCAGGCCTTTTTAACCGCCAATCAAGCGGCACTGGCACCTGACGCGGTGACGCGTGGTGCCGCCAAAATCTACGAGTTTGTGACGGCGCGGGATCGGCTCCAAGCCGGTGACCCGCTGATTGCCTCGGGCTATGCGCCGCGGCTGATTGCCTCCAATGGCTTGATTGACATCACTTATGATGCCACGCCGGAAAAATTAGCGGCCGATGCCAAGCAGGCCCAAGCGAATTTGGTGACGGCGTTGAACATGCCGAAAGCCATCAAGCAGGCCAGCTTGCAAGGCTATGATCCCACGGAGCGCATGACCGCCCTGGCTGCGGCGACTGGCTTCACTTTGGCCTTGGCGAAGGCACCGCATGAGTTTCATCAAGGCTTGTACCTTACCGGCCCGTTTGGCGTGGGGAAGACCTACCTACTTGGGGCCATTGCCAACGACCTGGCCGCAGCCGGCATTGCTTCAACCTTAGTGCATTTTCCAACCTTTGCGGTCGAAATGAAGGCCGCCATTGCCAGCAACCAGGTATTGCCGAAAATCAACACGCTGAAAACCGCGCCGGTCTTGATGATTGACGATATTGGCGCTGAGGCGCTGAGTCCTTGGGTTCGTGATGAAGTCTTGGGCGTCATTTTGCAGTATCGGATGCAAGAAGAACTGCCGACGTTGTTCACTTCCAACAAAACCATGGCCGAGCTGACTGACTTTTTGGCGGGGGCAGATGTGGGCAACAACGAGGCGCTCAAAGCGCAGCGAATCATGGAACGCATTCGCTTTTTGGCCAAGGAAATTCCGGTGGCCGGGGTGGATCGGCGTAACGGCTGAGCTTAACTTTTTGCCCATGAAGCTTGCACACGTGTTTGCGCTGTGGTTTAATCTAGGTATCAAAGACGAAAGCTTTAAGGACCATGTTTCACCAGAGAGCCTCGGGCGTGGCTGTAAACCGAGACAAGACCTGATCCGCACCTCTTTCCGAGATTGCCACTAGTGGCCCCAAGCTCAGGTTACGAGCATTGAGAGGAAAGCAGTGCTTTCAAGTCGGGTGGAACCGCGATATTAATCGTCCCGAGTGTCAGAAATGACACTCGAGGCGATTTTTCTTTTGCCTTCGTCAGAAAAGGAGCAATACCTATGTCAATCAAAATTACCTTACCAGACAACAGCGTCAAAGAATTCGACGCTGGCATCACCACTGAAGGCGTCGCTAAGGCGATTGCCAACAGCTTGGCCAAAAAGGCCGTTGCCGGCAAGTTCAATGCGCAACTGATTGCTTTGAACCAACCCATTAGCGAAGACGGCGCGCTGGAAATTATCACCAAAGACAGTGCAGACGGCTTGAACGTGCTGCGGCAAACTGGCGCCTTTGCGCTGGCTGCTGCAATCAAAGCCCTGCACCCGGAAGTTAAGCTGGGCCAAGGCGAAGCGACTGACGATGGGTTCTTCTACGATACCGACCGTCAGGAAGGCCAGTTGACGGTGGACCAACTGCCTGCCATCAGCGACAAAATCAATGCATTGGTGAAGGCTAACGCGCCAATCGAAGCCGTTAGCATGAGCAAGGCTGACGCCAAAAAGGCCTTCGCTGATGAACCTTACAAGCTGGAATTGATTGATGCCGCGGCTGGCGACACCATCAACGGCTACCAATTGGGCGATTTCTTCGATTTTGAAGAAGCAGTGGTGCTGCCAAGTCTCAAAGACCTGAAGCACTTCACCTTGTTGTCTGTTGCTGGCGCTTACTGGCAGGGTAAGTCCTCCAACCCAATGCTGCAGCGGATTTATGCCACAGCCTACTTCAAAGAAGCCGACCTGGAAGCCGACGCTAAGCAGCGCCAAGAAGCCCGCGACCGCGATCACCGCGCCATTGGCCGTGATTTGGACCTGTTTTTCGTTGATCCGAAGGCTGGTTCTGGCTTGCCATACTGGATGCCAAATGGGGCCACCATCCGCCGCGTGATTGAACGCTACATCATCGACAAGGAACTGGCCGATGGCTATGAACATGTTTATACGCCAGTGCTGGCTAACTTGGATCTTTACAAGACTTCTGGTCACTGGGCCCACTACCGTGAAGACATGTTCCCACCAATGGACATGGGCGATGGCGAAATGCTCGAACTGCGGCCGATGAACTGCCCAAGCCACATTCAGATTTACAACCACCACATCCGCTCCTACCGCGAACTACCACTGCGCATTGCCGAACTGGGGATGATGCACCGCTATGAAAAGTCCGGCGCTTTGTCCGGTTTGCAGCGCGTGCGGGAAATGACCTTGAACGATGGTCACACCTTCGTGGCGCTGGATCAAGTGCAGGACGAATTCAAGAAGATTCTGCGGTTGATCATGGATGTCTACGAAGACTTCAACATCTCCGATTACACCTTCCGCTTGTCCTACCGCGACCCGAAGAACACGGAAAAGTACTTCGATGACGATGAAATGTGGACCCGTAGCCAAAGCATGCTGAAAGGCGCGATGGATGATTTAGGTCTGGATTACTACGAAGCAGAAGGCGAAGCAGCTTTCTACGGGCCAAAGCTGGACATTCAAACTAAGACGGCACTGGGCAACGAAGAAACCATGTCCACCATCCAACTGGACTTCATGCTGCCAGAACGCTTCGATTTGACCTATGTCGGTAAAGATGGCCAAGAACACCGGCCAGTCATGATCCATCGTGGCATCGTAGGGACCATGGAACGCTTCATCGCTTACCTGACGGAAATCTACAAAGGCGCGTTCCCAACCTGGTTGGCCCCGAAGCAAGTTGAAATCATCCCAGTTTCCTTGGATGAACACCTCGACTATGCTAAGTTGATCGAAACCGAAATGCGCAAAGCCGGCCTGCGCGTCGAGCTGGATGCCCGCAACGAAAAGATGGGCTACAAGATCCGCGAAGCGCAAACCCAGAAGATTCCTTACACCGTCGTGGTCGGCGAAAAAGAAGTCAACTCGGCTGCTGTTTCGGTGCGGCGCTATGGTGAAAGCGAGGCCGAGGAAATGCCGGCCAACATGTTCGTGGATTCGGTTAAGGCCGAAATCAAGAACTACAGCCGTGATGGCAAGCAAAAGCGCGGCGCCGGTAAGAACCTGTAATTCACACTGACGCGGGTGATGGCGCCGAGCTCCGCCCAGCACCGCCTCCCGCTGGCTACCACGTTCCAGCCCCTTACTGCGGAAGCTGGCCTACCCGGCAGTGCTCCCATGATAGAAACGTTTGACACCGGTAGTCAGAGTGCGTATACTAATAAAGTTGAGAAAAAGCAGAAGTTCCCGCTTCTCACCCAAGCCACTGGCCTCTAGGTTGATATGATCGGTATTTAACGATGCGGCGGGGCTTTCTGAGCTCCGCCGCATTCTCTTTTTCTCGAAATTAATTCGGAGGTGAACTGCCATAGCACGAGAAGTGATGGTCAATGATGGGATTCGCGCCCGCGAAGTGCGTTTGATCTCTCAAACCGGTGAACAGCTTGGCGTCAAGAGTACGCGCGACGCCATGGAACTTGCATCTAGCGCAAACTTGGATTTAGTCCTTGTTTCACCAACTGCTAAGCCGCCAGTTGCCCGCATTATGGATTACGGGAAGTTTCGGTTTGAGCTTCAAAAGAAGCAGCGCGAAGCACGCAAGAAGCAAAAAACCATCAGCATCAAGGAAATCCGCCTGAGCCCAACGATTGGCGAAGCAGATTTCAACACTCGGCTTAAGAACGCATCGAAGTTCCTTGAGAAGGGTGACAAAGTCAAGGTTTCGGTTCGGTTCCGGGGCCGCGCAATCACCCACAAGGACTTGGGGCAAAAAGTCCTCGAACAAATGGCCAAGGCTGTTAGCGACCTGGCTAATGTCGAAGCCCGTCCCAAGATGGACGGTCGTAGCATGTTCATGATGCTCGCACCAAAGGTCGACCCGAATAAAAAGTAGGCGACCAACCTGATCGCATTGCGACTGGGTGAACATAAGTATTAGGAGGAAAATAGTCATGCCAAAATTCAAGACACACCGTGCATCAGCCAAGCGTTTCAAGCGCACCGCCAGTGGTGCTTTGAAGCGGGGCCACGCATACACGAGCCACCGTTTCCACGGTAAGACCAAGAAGCAGCGTCGTCAGCTGCGCAAGTCAGGTTTGGTATCCCACTCAGATATGAAGCGGATCCGCCAGATGATGAGTCAGATGAAGTAATTGCGTGACTAATTTCACGCTTTCGAGTTCGCTTAATGATTTGAGGAGGAATTTCAAATGCCACGTGTAAAAGGTGGAACAGTAACACGCAAACGTCGTAAAAAGGTTTTAAAGCTGGCTAAGGGTTACCGCGGCGCCAAGCACCTGTTGTTCAAGGCAGCTAATGCCCAGGTCATGGTTTCCTATCGTTACGCTTTCCGCGATCGTCGCGCTACCAAGCGTAACTTCCGCTCCCTGTGGATTGCCCGGATCAACGCTGCTGCGCGGATCAATGGTCTTTCCTACAGCAAGTTGATGCACGGCTTGAAGGTCGCTAACATCGACATGAACCGCAAGATGCTTGCGGACATCGCGATTGCTGATCCAGACAGCTTTGCTGCCTTGGCAGAAACCGCCAAGAAGGCTTTGGCCTAAAGCCAAACCAAAACGTCGCCTCATCGTAGGCGGCGTTTTTGATTCCAGCAATGATCATTCGCTGGAAGTTTTTAACTTAAAGCCTAGAAAACGCTTTCGTAACCTGATAAACTGGCAGTAAGAACGATTGCAAGCAAACTAATCGTCCAAAACCAAATAATCAGATACGGGGTGGAAATTATGTCAACACCATTTGTTACCAGTAGTGCCGAAGCACCCATCGATGTCATCAATGTGTTTGACCTGGAAGCAGCGGCGGCCAAAGTGATTCCTCAGGGCGCTTATGGTTACATATCCAGCGGAGCGCAAGACCTTTATACCATTAAAGAAAATATCAAGGCGTTTAATCACCAGTTGGTGGCACCAAGAGTGCTGCAGAAAATTGCGTTTCCCGCCGACATGCATACCGACTTCATGGGCCACAGATTGACCAGTCCCATCATCATGGCGCCAGTCGCCGCCCACAAGCTGGCCAATACCCAAGGCGAAGTGGCCACGGCCCGCGGCGTGGCTAAGCATGGGACGATTTTCACCATCAGTTCGTTCGCTAGTGAGACATACGAAGCCCAAGCGGCTGAGCGCGGTGATCAGCCGCAATGGTTTCAGCTGTACCAGAGTAAAGATGATGCGGTGACCAAGCAGATGCTCGATACAGCCAAGGCCAATGGCGCCGAAGTCATCGTGTTAACTGCAGACGCGACGGTGGGTGGCTATCGCGAGGCGGATAAGCGCAACCATTTCACCTTCCCGGTGGGGTTGCCAATTGTGCCCTACCAAGACGGGCAGGACCAAACGATGGATGCCGTCTATAAGTCTGCCAAGCAGGCCCTAGGACCACGTGATATCGCCTTTATTAAGGATTATTCCGGGCTGCCGGTGTATGTCAAAGGGGTGCAAACCGCTGCCGATGCGGAAATAGCGATTCGCGCCGGCGCTGATGGCATTTGGGTCTCTAACCATGGGGGGCGGCAGCTCGATGGTGGGGTAGCTTCCTTTGACGCCTTGCAGGTGGTCGCCAAAGCCGTGGCCAAACGCGTACCGATTGTTTTTGATTCTGGCGTCCGTCGCGGGATGCATGTGTTCAAAGCCCTGGCAAGTGGCGCGGACTTAGTGGCCATCGGACGGCCGGTGATTTACGGCTTAGCGCTAGGTGGCAGTCAAGGCGTTGAGGCCGTGTTTGAGGAATTGGAAAATGAGCTGCTCATCGCGATGCAGCTGACTGGGGCGCATAATATCGATGAGATTAAACACACCCAGCTGATTCCTAATCAATATGCTGATTAACCAAAAAATGCGCTCACTTCATGTGAGGGCATTTTGCGTCATTCACTTAGCGTAAGACCACCAGTTTGCCTGCGGCATGGTGCGTTGCCAGCAGTTCATGGCCTTGCACGACCCCGGCCAGCGAAAATGGCAAGCGTTCGGCAATCCGAACCGAGAGCTCGGTACTCGACGCCAGTTCCGCTAAGTATGGCAGAACCACCTCAGCCTTAGCGGGACGGTCATCGCCAAGCTGGATGAGCTTCAGGGCTCTACCCTGCACATCTGGTGTACGGTAGGCGGTGGTGAGCAAGGTGCCACCAGCTTTGGTGAGGATGCCGCCTAAGCCGTGGTCATCGCCGCCGTTGATGGCATTCACGGTCGCATCAGAGGCCGGCAGGGTTGGCGCATCATCATAGGTGGCGACTTGATCAGCCCCGAGGCTTTCAAGATAGGTTTGACTGGCCGAGCCAGCAATGGCGAGTACGTGCAGGCCCTCGTGTTTGGCCATTTGTACCAGTAGGGCGCCGACCCCGCCGCTGGCCCCAAGCACTGTTAGGGTTTGCCCAGGGTTTAAGTTGAGTTGCTGGAGAATGGAATAAGCGGCAATGCCCACCTGTCCTAGGCCAGCGGCAGCGGCGTCATCAAGCGCGGTCGGCTTTTTGATCACTTTGCCCACAGTAGCGGTGACGTATTCACTATAACCGCCAATGGGGCGATAATTAATCACCACATCCCCCACGGCAAACTCGGTGACGCCTTCACCGAGTTGCGTGACCTCGCCTAAAACATCGGTGCCAGGGACAATGGGAAAGCTGAGTTTGCGAAAAGCCGCCTGTTCACCGCGGCGCAGCGAAGCATCATAGGGATTGAGGCCGAAGCCTAGCACTTTAAGCTGAACTTGACCTGGCTTGGGTTGCGGCGGGTCGCTCTCCAGGACTTGAAAAACTTGAGGAGTCCCATAGCGATTAAAGCCAAAACGAATCATTGTGTCACCTCCATGAAATGAGTGAGCCACGCCTTGGCCTGGCGCAGTTCCGTGATGTTGAGATTGTGCCGTTGATCATGCTGAAACACGGTTAATTGGCCGCCGCTGGCCCTGATTTGCTGGGTTAAATCCGCAAAATTGCCTGCACTGACCTTGTCGTCATGGGTGCCATGTGACGCCCAAAGTGCTTTGCCTGCCAGTTGCAACTTTAACGGCAGCGGGGTAGTGGGATGCAGCAGGACTGCGGCTGGGAATGGTGATGCCACGCCTAATGCCGCTAGGGCAAAATCCGCGCCGTTGGAATAGCCGACTGGAATCACCATCTGCGGGTTCAACTGATACTGCCCGCAGCGGGCCTGCACTGTTTCAGCGAGCCAAGAGACTTGGGTCTCGATGGCTGCCGCGTCAGCGGATGAGGCGAAAAACTGGGTGCGCCCCTGAGTGGTGACTTGGCCGCGGAGGCTGAGTAAGTTGGCGCGCGGCGCCAGAAAATGACCAATCGGCATTAAGTCATCTTCCGTACCGCCAGTACCATGGAGCAAGAGTAAAGTTGGCTGGTCAGCTGCACCAGCCTGGAACCGCTCATGTCGCATCATGCGTGCACCGGTAGGAGTGGTAGCTGCGGCACGCCATCCGCAATATCTGCCCGATGCGGTTCCAGAAATGGCGGCAAGCCAAGCGTGGTTCCCAAAGTAGCCGCTGGCTCATCCAAGGTGAACCCAGGCACGGTGGTGGCGAATTCGATACGATTGCCACCCGGTTCTTTGACATATAAACTTTCGAACCAGCCACGGTCGGCCCGCTTTTCAATTTGGCCACCAGCCGCTTCGGTACGGTTGGCCAAAACTGTAAGCTGATCGGCATCGGTCACGGCTAGGGCAATATGATCGATGCTACCGCGGCCAAAGCGATGTTTGGTTTGCACCTGACTAGCGGTAATCGCGATGGTGTCTGGGCCGAGCTGCAGATCACCGCCAAACGCAGGGAGGGCTAGTAGTTGGGCGAAAAACTGCCTCGTTGCCTTCGGGTCAGGGACTCGCAGCGCACTACCAGCCAGGCCGCTAATTTGGTTAGCCGCTGGAATTTCATTTTCGACTGGCGCCTGAGTGTGTGCTGGAGTTTCCACTAAGGTGACGGTCACGCCATTAGGATCCCGCACCATCAAGCCCCCCAGTCGCTGCTGCCAAAAAGCGGCGCTACCAGTGGGGATGGCCAACGCCAGGGTGTCCATAAAACTGGTGCCATCGTAGCGCGGTCCAAGATGATCGATGACAAAGAAAGTGACGACGCTACCCGGTGTGCCCAGGGCATCCCCGAAGAACAAATGCGGCATGCGCCAGTTCTCTTGATTCACAGTTTGCTTGACCAGCCGTAAACCAAGTTGCTGCGTGTAAAAAGTGACCGTCGCCGCTGCATCCCCGGTCAAAAGTGAAACATGGTGTAAGGGATAGTTCATGCCTCATGCCTCCTAATTACTTATTAATAATAAGTATATCGCAGTCGCCAAATATAGCCAAGGTCATCACTTTTATATTAACGCCGTAGAAGCGAAGGTGCGAACGATGTGCTTCGCCACCAGCTCCGAGAGTTGGTGTCAGGGTCCTCGAAATGACATGAAGAAACTGCGGTCAGAACGTAGACACTTTTTGGGACATGCGGCGCTTATGGCAAGCTACCACCAGTGTAGGGCAGAACAGCCGGAGCCGGCATGGGCTCAGTGGTGAAATTGTTCTTAGCCAACGGTTTTGGTTGGCTTAGAACAAGCCGCGACTTTGAGACTCGCAGAGGCTCAAAGCGCTGGCCACCACGTTCCAGCCCATGGCGGCGGAGGCTGTTCTACCCGTCAGCAACACCCATACTCATCCGGCTATGGGCGGCCTCACTCCACAGCCTAGTTGCGCTACGGTCGGCAACGTCCGAGCGATTAGCTACGCCTGAAGCCTCGCCAGCAAAAAACGCTGGCAATGCTTCAGGCTTGCTCAGTCTGTAGCGCAGAGCGCGTACAGACTGACATGCGTTAGAAAGGCTACTCGTCGGACTAAGCCCGCCGACCTCCGCAGCCTGTCGTGCATTTCGCGCTTAAATCGACTATACTATTAAGGACTATGGAACATATAAGGAGGCGGCCTGGTGGCACTGTTTGAACCGACATGGGCAATCAAAGCGATTTATAATCTGACCCCAGCACAATTGAAACGAGAAGGGATTCGCGCGGTGTTGACGGATCTAGATAATACCTTGATCGCCTGGAACAATCCAGACGGTACCCCGCAGCTGCGGCAGTGGCTTAGCGAAATGAAAAACGCCGGCATCACGGTGATGGTGGTGTCCAACAACAATGCTGACCGCATTGCGCGCGCCTTGGCTAAATTGGAACTGCCCTTTGTTTCGCGGGCGTTGAAACCACTACCCACTGGCATCAATCGCGCGGTGCGCCAGCTCAGCTTGACGAAAGCCGAGGTGGTCATGGTTGGTGATCAACTAATGACCGATATCGCTGGCGGCAACACGGCAGGGGTGCGCACCATCTTGGTCCAGCCCCTGATTGAAACAGACGCCTGGAATACACGCATTAACCGCTTTTTTGAGCGGCGCATTATGAAACGAATGAACAAACACCATCTCATCGATTATGCGGAGGAATTGAATGGCAAACACTGATGACGCGCTTTATTGCATTGGTTGCGGCGCCAAGCTGCAAACGACCGATCCCAAAGCTGCTGGCTACTTGCCGGCCAGCAGTTTAGCCAAGGCGGATGCCGGCGAGGATATTTATTGCCAGCGCTGCTTCCGCTTGCGGCACTACAACGAAATCGCGCCAGTCGAATTGACCGACGACGATTTTTTGCGCTTACTGAATAAAATTGGGGAAAGCGACGCCTTGATTGTCAATGTGGTTGATATTTTTGACTTTAATGGCAGTGTCATTCCTGGCCTTCATCGCTTCGTCGGTGACAACCCGGTGATTTTGGTCGGCAACAAAGCTGATGTCTTACCCAAATCCATTAATGAGCGGCGCGTGACCAACTGGTTGACCCAGGCTGCTCATGCTCAAGGCTTGCGGCCGGTGGCGACGTTGTTAACCAGCGCGAAGAAAGGTCGCAATCTGGATGACCTGCTGGCGCTGATTGAACAGTACCGTGAGCATCGTGATGTCTATGTGGTCGGGGTGACGAACACTGGCAAGTCGACCTTGATCAACCGGATCATTAAAGATGAAAATGGAATGGGCGATTTAATCACCACCTCGCGTTTTCCCGGCACGACCCTGGACCGCATTCAGATCCCGCTGGCGGATGGGCATTTCTTGATTGACACCCCAGGGATTATTCACCGCCACCAAATGGCGCATTACGTTAATCCCAAGGATCTCCAGCTGGTGGCGCCCACGAAGCCGATTCGCCCAACAGTGTTCCAGCTTAACGCTGGCCAGACGTTATTCTTTGCTGGGTTAGCGCGCTTTGATTACTTGCGGGGACCGAAGGCAGGCTTCACGGTGTATGCCGATAATCAGCTACTGCTCCACCGGACCAAGCTGGCCAATGCGGATGCCTTTTACGAAAAGCATCGCGGGGACTTACTCAGTCCGCCGCGGGCCGAAGATTTGGCGACTTTCCCGCCGCTGGCGCGCTTTGAGTTTACGCCGAAGGAAAAATCCGATCTTGTGATTGCCGGACTCGGCTGGGTGGTTGTCCCGGCCGGGGCGATGGTTGCCGGCTATGCGCCGGAAGGGGTCGATGTCTTATTGCGCAAGGCTTTGATTTAGGAGGTCAGCATGTTAACAGGAAAACAAAAACGCTTTTTGCGCAGCCGCGCAAACACCATGCGTCCGCTAGTGTCACTGGGTAAAAATGGGCTTTCAGATCAATTCGTGGATGGGGTGGCCAAAGCCTTGGAAGCCCGCGAATTAGTTAAGATTTCTCTGCTCCAAACGGCAGAGGAAACGCCGGCGCAGGTCGGGGCCTTCTTAGCCCGCACCATTCCTGGCGCCCAGGTCGCTCAAACCATTGGTCGGACGGTGTTGATGTATCGCAAGGCCAGTAAGGAAGAGCATCAGAAGCTGTCTGTCGAAGTGGCCAAATTGGGGTGAGACTGTGACCAACACGCTGCAAACACACCTGAGCCAACCGGTGATCACCGAAGAGGTCAGTGAACAGATTCTGGGGCCACGGCGCAAACAAGTCGGCCTGCTGGGTGGCACTTTTAATCCCGTCCACTTGGGGCATTTGATCATGGCGGAAACCGTGGGCACGCAATTGGGCTTGAGCAAAGTCCTGTTCATGCCGGACAATTTGCCGCCACATGTCGATCATAAAGAAGCCATCCCGGCGCCACAGCGCGTTGAGATGCTACAAGCGGCAATTCACGACAATCCCATGTTTGGGCTAGAATTGATTGAAGTGCAACGTGGCGGGGTCAGCTATTCCATTGATACCATGCGCCAGCTCACTAAAGCCCATCCAGACACCGATTACTACTTCATCATCGGCGCCGATATGGTGAATTACTTGCCCAAATGGCGCGCCATTGATGAACTACTAAAGCTGGTGCATTTCGTCGGCGTCAAGCGCCGCGGTTTTGCGCCCACTAGTCCGTATCCGATTACCTGGGTCGATGCCCCCACCATTGAGATTTCCTCCAGTCAGATTCGCACGAAAATTAGAACCGGACAAAGCATCCGTTATCTGGTGCCAGATTGTGTCCGGAATTATATCGAGAAAGAAGGGTTGTATCTTGACGAACATTGAATATCCGCAAAGCCTCACGCAAGGCTTGTCTCGCACTGAGCTGCTCAATCATTTGCAAAATCGGCTAGATGACGCCCGCTTTCAGCACTGTCTGAGGGTCGAAACCACGGCCCGGCAGCTAGCGCAACGCTTCGATGCCGATGTGGATCGCGCTGGTTTAGCCGGTCTGCTGCATGACTATGCCAAGCAGATTCCGGTGGAAGAGTACCGCCGTGTAATTGTTGAAAATGGCTTTGATCCGGCGTTGCTCCAGTATAATCGCGGTGTCTGGCACGGCATTGTTGGTACTTGGTTCATCAAAACCGAAACCGGCATCATGGATCATGAGGTGCTCCAAGCGATTGAGCGCCATACCACCGGCGATCCTGAGATGACTGTGCTGGATCAAATTATTTTCGTTGCTGACTTCATTGAACCTGCTCGTACTTTAGATGCAGAAGTCCAAGCACGCAAGGCCGCTGAGACCAATCTCGAGCTGGCCAGCTTCATTGAAATGAAAAATACACTGCAATACTTGATTGGCAGCGAGCTGACGGTTTATCCGAAAACGTTGCTGACCTATAATGCCTTTTTGAAGAAAACACAAGCAGCGCGGGCCTAACCTGCGCCTCACCTTAAGGAGGGTTTATTCTGGATACCAAAGCATTACTGCAAACCGCCGTTCACGCGGCTGATGAAAAACGGGCCGAGGACATTGTGGCCTTGGATATGACCAAGGTCTCCTTGCTGGCGGATTATTTTGTGATCATGAGTGCCGGCTCAACGCGCCAAGTGCAAGCCATTGTCGATGAAATTGAAACGCAGGTGAAAGCCGCAGGTGGCGTTGATCCGCGCATCGAAGGGAACAAAGACTCCAAGTGGATTTTGATGGACTTCGGGGATGTCGTGGTCAATGTCTTCACCCCAGAAGAACGGCAATTCTATAACTTGGAAAAGCTGTGGCAACAAGCGCCACTGGTTGACGTTTCCAACTGGGTCAACGCATGATTTACGCCACCTTTGCGCAGGTGTATGACACCTTGATGGACGAGTCCCTGTATCTGAAGTGGCGCGATTATGTACAGGCGCGCGTGGCGCCGCAACCAGTGCTTGAGCTCGCCGGCGGCTCCGGCAGCTTGGCTGGGTTATTGGCGGCGGCCGGCTATCAGCCGACCGTCTTTGATTTGTCCAACGAAATGTTGGCGTTAGCCGATGCCAAGCTGTCTGCCAAGGGCCTGCAGTTGCCCCTGATTCAAGGCGACATGCGCGATTTAAGCGCGCTGGGGGAATACCCGGTGGTGACTTGCTTTGATGATTCGATTTGTTACATGCCGGATTTGGCCAGTGTGACGGCAGTGTTTAAGCAGGTGGCGGCCCATTTGCCGCAAGGTGGGGACTTCATGTTTGATGCGCACTCGCTGCATCAAATGGACGACCTGTTCCCAGGCTACATGTACAATTACCAGACCGAGGATTATGCCTTTTTGTGGCATAGTTACGCTGGTGAGGTGCCACATTCGGCTTCCCATGATTTGACGTTCTTCGTTTACGATGAAGCCATCGATGCCTATCATCCGCTGATCGAAACCCATGAGGAGCGCACTTACCCGATTGCCGACTACGAAAAAGCGCTCAAGGCTGCCGGTTTTACAGACATTGAAGTGACCGCAGATTTTGGCACCGGTGCGGTGGCACCTGATAGCACTCGCTGGTTCTTTCACGCAAAGAAGGGATGATATGCGCGCGGTTGGAATGATTGCTGAATTCAACCCGCTCCACAATGGCCATGTCTATGCCTTGCACCAAGCGCGGCAGTTGGGCCAAGCCGATGTGGTGGTGGTGGTGATGTCAGGCAACTATGTGCAGCGCGGTGAACCTGCTCTAATCGACAAGTGGACGCGCGCTGAGGCCGCACTAGTCAGCGGCGCGGATGTGGTGGTGGAGCTGCCCACCACCGATGCCGTGCAGGCGGCGGACGGCTTTGCGGCAGGCGCGGTGGCGCTACTGACAGCACTGGGCGTGGACCAGCTGGCTTTTGGTAGCGAGGCGCCAGAGATTGATTATCTGGGGCTGGCGCAAGCCGTGGCCGCGGCGCCGCCCAGTAAAAACTTGTTTCAAGACTTCACCGAAACTTATGCCACGCAGCTGAATCATTATTATCAGCAAACGGCTGGTGTGAGCTTAACTGCGCCGAACTTACTGCTGGGGTTGAGTTATGCCCAAGCCGCGCTGGCGCAACCACAACCAATGAAGTTATTGGCTTTTGCCCGCCAAGGGGCAGGGCATGACGCGGCTCAAGCCCAAGGCAATTTTGCCAGCGGCAGTGCGATTCGCCGGCGGGTAGCGGCAGGGGATTCGGTTGCGGCGCTGGTGCCGCCTGCCATGGCCTCAGGGCTGGCAAAGCGGCTCCAGACTTGGGATGACTTGTTTCCACTGCTGCGCTATCGCCTGCAAACCGCCGATCTCGCGGCGCTCCGGCAAGTTTACACCATGAGTGAAGGTTTGGAATATCGCCTGACGCAGCAGCTGGCAGGCGCTAAGGATTTTGCTGGTTACATGGCGCAAATCAAATCCAAGCGCTACACCTTTGCTCGCATGAGGCGGCTGTGTCTGTATGTGACGTTGAATCTGACTAGGGCCGTCATGGCTGACGCCACTGCCCATCGCTATTTACATGTCCTAGGGTTTACTCCAGCCGGCCGAGCCTATCTGAATGCGGTTAAGAAAGAGGTCTCGCTCCCTCTGATTACCAAGGTGGCCGCTGACATGATTGCGCCAGGCGGCATGATGTATGCGCAGCAGCGAGCGGATAATTTATATGAAACGCTGGTGGGAACGCGCCAAAATTATGGCCGCATCCCCCTGATGAAATAAGGAGACAATATGCTTAAATGGACATTAAGTGAGCTGGCCAAATACCGCCAGACGCCACTGCATTTCACCGAGACCCTGGATTTGAAGCAGGAGCTGATGGAACGCGATCCCGAAATTC
Source organism: Lacticaseibacillus suilingensis (assembly GCF_016861845.1). Classification (GTDB taxonomy): domain Bacteria; phylum Bacillota; class Bacilli; order Lactobacillales; family Lactobacillaceae; genus Lacticaseibacillus; species Lacticaseibacillus suilingensis. The sequence continues at coordinate 128,113 of NZ_BOLV01000002.1, read as the reverse complement.
TCGACGTGACGCCAGTGAAGGCTGACGGTTATGTCAGCTTCGATGATGGTGATATTTTGGTCAGCGTGACGTTAGGCGGTAAGCTGACGGTGCCGTCCACCCGGAGTTTGCAGCCGGTGGTTTTGCCGCTAGATTTCACTTTTAGTGAAGTGTATCTCACCGATGAAAGACACAAAGACAAGTACGAAGATGGCCAGCTGGTGCTGGACCTTGACGGTGACACCCTGGATTTGCACCCGGCCATTGCCGACCATGTGCTCTTGAGTATTCCGATGCAGGTGCTGACCCCGGAAGAAGCAGCGCAAGGCATTATGCCCAAAGGCGACAACTGGACGGTCATGGGCGAGGATGACTTTGCCAAAGAGCAGGAGCAAGACCGCCCGAATCCAGCGTTTGAAAAGCTTAAAGGCTTGTTTCCTGATGATGATGACAAGCAAAAGTAACTGGCCAGCGTCACTTTAAAACTGACGCCAACTTTGCTAACATAACCATGTAATGGCTTTTAAACGAATTCATAATAACGGCAGCTTCTAATACCGTTTAGGAGGCAATCTAATGGAAACACCAACAATTGGCGTTATCGGCATGGCGGTCATGGGTAAAAACCTGGCCCTGAACATTGAAAGCCGGGGCTACACAGTCGCGATTTACAACCGTACTGGCAGCAAAACCGAAAAAGTGGTCACGGATCACCCAGAAAAGCATTTGGTCCCAAGCTACACAGTTGAAGATTTTGTCAACTCACTGGAAAAGCCGCGGCGCATTGTGATGATGGTCAAAGCGGGTGCCGGTACCGATGCGGTGATCGCAGAATTGCTCCCACTGCTGGACAAAGGTGACGTGCTGATCGATGGTGGGAACACCTTCTTTGAAGACACCATGCGCCGCAGCAAGGAACTGGACAAATCTGGCATTAACTTCATCGGCATGGGCGTGTCCGGCGGTGAACTTGGCGCCTTGCAAGGACCTTCTTTGATGCCAGGCGGTCAAAAAGAGGCATACGATTTGGTGGCCCCTATTCTTGAACAAATCGCCGCTAAAGCAGACGAAGATGGCAAACCATGCGTCACCTACATCGGCCCGAATGGCGCGGGCCACTATGTCAAAATGGTGCACAACGGCATTGAATATGGCGATATGGAATTGATCGCTGAAAGCTACAATGTGATGCGCACCATGCTGGGGATGTCGGTTGACGAAATCGCTGGCGTCTTCAAGGAATGGAGCGAAGGCGAACTGAGCTCTTACTTGATTGACATCACCGCCGACATTTTGACCCGTAAAGACGACCTGGGTTCCGGCAAGCCAATGGTGGATATGATTTTGGATGCTGCCGGCAATAAAGGGACCGGGAAGTGGTCTTCCCAGTCTGCCGCTGAACTCGGCGTTCCGCAAAGTGTCATCACCGAATCCCTCTATGCGCGCTACATCAGTGCCATGAAAGACGAACGGGTGGCGGCTAGCAAGGTGCTGCCAAAGCCAGTGGGCAACGTCACTTTTGAAGATAAAAAGGCGACGATTGAACTCATTCGCAAGGCCTTGTACTTCTCTAAGCTGATGAGCTATGCCCAAGGCTTCGAGCAGATGCGCGTGGCCTCAGAGCACTATGACTGGAACTTGCAGTACGGCGAACTGGCTCAGATCTGGCGGGCCGGCTGCATCATTCGGGCCAAGTTCTTGCAAAACATTACGGATGCCTACACCAAGGCTCCTGATTTGAAGAACCTGCTGTTGGATGACTACTTCAAGGACATTGCCAAGAACTATCAAGAAAGTGTCCGTGACTTGGTTGGCTTCGCCGTTAAAGCCGGCGTGCCAGTGCCAGGCTTTGCCGCTGCCATTTCGTACTACGATCAATATCGCAGTGCCGTCTTGCCAGCCAACCTGACCCAAGCGCAGCGTGACTACTTCGGTGCCCACACGTATCAGCGCGTGGATCGTGACGGGATTTTCCATTACTCCTGGTACACCGAACAATAAACGGTTTATAGAGACGTTACCGCCTGACCAGTTGGTTGAGGCGGTAACGTCTTTTCTTTTGGCCATTGGACTATACCATCAGAAAATTTACAGGTACCATTAACAACGGATAGAATAACGGTATATACCAATACCAAATATTCTTAATTCTCATAGTTTCCTTAAGGATGAGAAAGTTAGAAACTGATGTGATAGCATCTGCCTGTTAACTATGGTAGAATGACAAAGCAAATGTAAGAATGAGAAAAAGTTACCGTTGGGTCCCTCCAGTATGAGAAGTGGCCTGATGAGCACAAGAGATTAAGGAGTACACGTCATGAGCCGAATTTTAATTATTGAAGATGAGAAAAACCTTGCGCGCTTCGTTGAACTCGAATTGAAGCATGAAGGGTATGAAACGGCCGTACACTTTAACGGCCGGACTGGCTTGGAGGCGGCTTTGTCAGAGGACTGGGATGCCATCTTGCTTGATTTGATGTTGCCAGAGCTGAATGGGCTGGAAGTTTGCCGGCGCGTGCGGCAGGTCAAAAACACCCCAATCATCATGATGACGGCGCGGGATTCCGTGATTGATCGCGTTTCCGGGTTGGATCATGGGGCTGATGACTATATCGTGAAGCCTTTTGCCATTGAAGAATTACTGGCGCGGCTGCGCGCGCTGCTGCGGCGCATCAGCATCGAAGGCGAACATAACGCGGCGAAGCAAACGACGATTACGTATCGTGATTTGACCATCGAAAAGGAAAATCGTGTGGTGCGGCGCGGGGATGACATCATCGAGCTGACCAAGCGCGAATATGAGCTGCTTTTGACCCTGATGGAAAACATCAACGTCGTGTTGGCCCGGGACGTGTTGTTGTCCAAGGTCTGGGGTTATAACTCAGATGTTGAAACCAACGTGGTGGACGTTTACGTCCGTTATATCCGCAATAAGATCGATCGGCCAGGGGAACCTAGCTACATTCAGACGGTTCGGGGCACCGGCTACGTGATGCGCTCCTAATGGCAGACCAGCCTGAGCCTCATACCAAACGACGGCTGCCCCTTGCATTCAAGTGGACAGCCGTTGTTGCAGTGGGCATCTTCTTCACGTTTATCGTTTTTTCGGTGATGCTGGTCACCCTGATGCGTCAGATTTTGATCAATCAGGAGCAAGGCACCATCAAGGAAACGATTAGTGCCGTCGAGTTGCGGCTGGCCCCAGTCACGACAAACTTGACCCATGAAACGGTGCTCCCACGGATTGAATCAAGCAGTCAAACCCGTTTGCCAGATGGTTCCATTACTGGGCAAGCACAGGGGAGTGTGTTTGACGATTCCGTGATTCAAAAAGTGTCCCGCGATGATATGTCGCTCGCCATTTATGATCGCGATGGCCACAAAATTTTCACCTCGCGGGAAAGTGACGAACCGCTGACCACAGTCAAACATACCACCATCAAAATGGTGGATAACGGTCGCTTCCGCGGCATGTTGGCTCGCGCACCGATCGTGTCCAGCGAAAATGGCAAAATGATTGGCTATCTGCAGATCACTGATCACATGACGGCGTTTTACGCCACGATGAAGCAGATTTGGGAGATTATCGCAGCCTTGGCGGCAGTCGCGCTTCTGGTGTCCACGTTGGTTGGCTTCTTCCTCGCCAGGCGGTTCTTGAAACCGATTAAGCTGATCACCAACACCATCGATGGGGTCAATGACGAGCCGCAAAGCAGTGTGCGGATTCCGCCGCTGCAGCGCAATGACGAGTTGTCTGACCTGGTGGATGAGTTTAACGGCATGCTGGATCGCATTCAGCGGTTCATCGATCAGCAAGGCGAGTTTGTGCAGGATGTGTCGCATGAACTGCGCACGCCGGTGGCCGTGCTGGAAGGGCACTTGCAGCTACTGAACCGCTGGGGGAAAGACGACCCTGAAGTGCTCGATGAATCGTTGACCGCTTCCCTGCAAGAAGTGAAGCGGATGAAGAGTCTGATTCAGGAAATGCTGGAGCTGACTCGCGCCGACCAAGTGGATGTTCAGTTCCCCAATGCAACGGCGGACCTTAACCAAACCGTCGAACAAGTGGTCAATGATTTTCGGATGATTCATCCCGACTTTGTGTTCACCTTAGACAATGATTTGCCAGGGGAAGTGTACGTCCGCATGTATCGCAACCACTTGGAGCAAATCTTGATCATCTTGCTGGATAACGGGGTCAAGTACTCCCGTGACCGCAAAGAGCTGCATGTTTCGGCGGCGCTGGATAGTGACGGCGTGGCCCTGGCGGTGCAAGACTTCGGCGAAGGCATTACCCCCAAGGACCGCGAACGCGTCTTCAACCGCTTCTACCGGGTGGATAAGGCCCGCAGCCGCGAGAAAGGCGGTAACGGGTTAGGCCTGTCGATTGCCCAGCAACTGATTGAAAGCTATCACGGATCGATTTCAGTCGACTCCGTGGTGGGGTCCGGTTCGGTGTTCCGCATTCAGCTGCCCACCATCACTTATGATGAGGTGTTGACGCTCCGTGCCGCCGAAGAAGCCAAGCAGAAAGAGGCTGAAGGCACTGCTACCGATCAAATCAAAAGTAATTTATAACCACCACCGGCGCTGACAAAACCTGTCACACCGGTTTTTATTTGGCAGTAGCGCGTTGTCTTGGCTGTTATTTTAAGGCTTGTGCATTGACATCGCCTTGATTTTCAGTAAAATCGTCAATATGTCAATGGCATTGACAATATATACCATTGACAAAAACTTTTCAGGTGGTATCAGACATGCAAGCTCTTAAATCTCGGGGTCGCTTTGCGTTATTACTCGCAATGATCGTGTTGATCCCGTTGCTAGTGCTCTACATTGCGCTTCAGTTTGTCGATTATGAGCAAACCAATTCGACGAAGCACATCAATGTGGCAGTAGTGAACAATGACCAGTCCGCGACGTTCCAGGACACAACCGTCCACGCCGGACAAGACGTCCAAGCGAAGCTCAAGCATAACAAGGACGTGACGTGGCATTTTGTTTCTGCCGCGGTGGCCGACAAGAATCTGAAAAACGGCACTTACCTGATGAAGGTGACGCTGCCTAAGGACTTTTCCCGCAACGTGACGACAGCGTTGGCGAAGAATCCGCAGAAAAGCACGATTCAAGTCGCGCTCTCTGCGCATAACAACTTCGCGTCGCACATGATTACCGAAACTGTGGCCGAAAAGCTGCAGGCGCAGGTGGTCCAAAATGTGCAACAAGCTTATGATGCAACCGCGCTGGCGGCGATTAAGCAGCTGGCCGATGGGGTCGATCAGGCCCATGACGGCACCCAGCAGCTCAAAGCCGGTACCGATCAAATCAGCGATGGCTTTGAGACCTTGACGGCCAACAATGACACGCTGACCGGCGGCGCGGTGCAAATGGCCGATGGGGTTGAACAAATCATCGATGGCAATAATCAGTTGCTCGCCGGGAACCAGCAAGTCACCAGCGGCGCAACGACCTTGGCCGCCAGTTTGCGGCAAGCGGCTGCGCAAATTCAAGGGCAACTGAAATCTGGTGCGCCAGACCTCGCCCGGCTGGACGAAGCGTTGACCACCTTGACCAACGGCACCGCGCAATTAGCGGCTGGGGTCAATGATCCAAAAATGACTAAGCTGGATGGCGACATTGCCGCCAACGTGCAAGGCTTGGGCGATAATGCCAAGGCTTTGCAAGCAGGGTTAGTGGGGTTGAACGCAGCGATTTTTGATCAAACTGCGGCTAACTCTGCAGCCTCCCAGCTCAAGGCGGCTGGTAACGACTTCACCTCAGTCGGGGCCGCTCTGACGGATCTCAAGAGTTCAATGATGAGTGATAGCGGCGTCATGAAATTCTTTATCACGCACCCTGATAAGCTGAAAGAATTGCTCGGCGTGGAAACGTCGATGAAGTCTGGCGAAAAGGAAATGAATGCTGTTGCCGCCCAGTTGATGGTCGGCGGCATTCACGCCATGAAGATGAAAGACGCCTTGACCAAAACTGGGGCGGCGCTGCCCGCTCTGGGCGAACTCCTGACCACGCTACACAACAACATGAACACCTTAAAAGCCGGGGTTAACCAGCTGAATGACAAGCAAAATGGCGCGCCAGCTCTGGCTGCCGGTGTTCGGCAAGCGATTAACACCTTGACTGCCGGCCTGAATGAAGTGCAAGCAGGCTTGACCCGCACCGGCAATACCACCAGCACCATGGGCGCGGTGCAAGGGGCGACCAAACTGGCTGACGGTTCTTCTCAGCTCGGCGGCGGCCTGGATCAACTGCACAGCGGCTTGGCTCAGCTCTACACTGGACTCACTGGTACCAAGACCCAGGTGGGCCTGATTGATGGCCTGACTCAGTACACCGATGGCACGACTCAACTGCAAGATGGCAGCAAGCAAGTGGCTGCCGGGGTCACGGAGCTTAACGTCAAGCTCGGCGAAGGGGCTAGTCAGGTCAAAGGCCTGAACACTGGAAGCGCGAATGTGGCTCATTTCGTTTCTCCAGTCGCCAACCAAACTCAATCTGATCCGCTGGCCAAGCCACTGCTCAGTGTGCTGGCCCCAGTCGTGATTTTAATGGTGGCCTTCATCGCGGCCCTGCTCACTGAACTGGGCTTTGGCCGATACAGCAAGTCCTTTGCCAGCCAGCCGCTGCTTAAGCGCGCGGCAGTGGTGGCCTTGGCGGTGGCTTTGCAAGCCCTGGGCATTGCCTTGTTAACGGCGGCAATGGGCGTGGCGATTGCCAGTCCATTGGTTTACTTCTTAGCCTTATTTGCCACTGGGGGCTTGTTCACCATGATTATTTTCGCCTTCGACCGCTGGTTCGGCACGCTCGGCGTTCTGGCGACACTCGTCATTTTGTTCCTTCAATTGATCGCCTCTGGTGGCTTGCTGCCAAGCGCGATGCTGTCCGGCTTCTACCGGTTCGTGCGCTATCTGCTTCCAGGCACCTATGCGCTTGATTTGTTTAACAGTGCCATCAATGGCCTGCAAACCGCCTCGCTGCTTGATTGGATTGTGCTGTTAGGCATTGCCGCCTTAGTCGGGGTCATCCTCTGGCTACCGCGCCGCAGTCAAAGCGTCGACAGCGAAAATGTGGTAGGCTAAACTTAACTAACGGCAGGAAAAAAGGAGGACGGCCCATGGCAACGCAAACGTTGTTGGATGAATACATTGAGGTGTATCTGACCAGTTTTAAGTATGTCAGTGAGCTGGTGTCCGTCCCCACAGTGAAGTTTCATCTGTCATTTGAACAATTTTTAATCATGCGTGATTTGCACGCTGGTCATCGGTTGGCCATTTCGGATGTGGCCAAGCATCGCGGGGTCACCCGCGCAGCGATTTCCCGCCAAATCAAAACCATGCTGGATCACCATTACATCGTGCAAACCCGCGATGAAGGGGACCGGCGCCGGTTGTATCTGAGTCTCACGCCGGAAGGCACCGAGATTACCCGTCAAATCAACGAAGCGATTCACAAGCGTTTCTATGGGTGGGTGGATATAATCGGTGAGCATGATGTCAAGGAACTCCTGCGCATCATGCGGCGCGTCAGCGTGGAAGTCATCCAAACCGACCAGCGGGAACCGAAAGCCAAATAGACGAACAGGGCGGAGACCATGTCTCCGCCCTGTTTTTGGCCAAAAAAAGAGGCCACTTCAATGTGAAGTGACCTCCTCTTTGCGTTTGCAATTAACGGCAGTGCTGCTTGCCAGCATTGCGGCCGTGGTGCGAACGCGGCTTGGCATCATCAGCCGCAGCGGCGTCAGCGTCGTAAGCGGCTTCGACCGGGGCGCTTGCAGGCTGAACATCGAATGTGTGTTCATCCACCACGATCACCGGTGGGTTCTCGGCAAGCTCGGCATCCATGCGCTTGCGAATACCAGGCGTGATGACGTAGGTGACGATGACTTGCTGCACCAGAACGATGACCCCACCAGCAAGGAAGTAAAGCCCCAAACCGGCGTTATACATCATACAGAAGAAGAACGTCATCAGCGGGCTCATCATCGACATGGTTTGCATTTGCTTGCGCTGCTCCGGCGGATACATCTGAAGCATGATGAAGGACTGGGCAACATACAGTAGGGTCGCGATGATGGTGATGACCATGCTGGACTGGCCCAATGCAATGCCGAAGAATTTACTGCTGGAAATTTCCGGGGAGTAGGCAACGGCCTGATACAAGCCCGAGAAGATTGGCAGCTGAATCAACATGGTTAAGCAGCCCATGGAAGGAATCATGCTGGTGCCATTTTTGCGGTAAACATCTTGCATTAAGCCGTTTAACTTAACCTGTTCTTCCTGCGTGATGCCAGGCTTTTTCATTTGCTTTTGAATGAGGTCAAGCTGCGGCTTCAGCACGCGCTGTTTTTCCTGGGAAGCGGTCATGTTCTTTTGCTGATTCAGCATCAACGGCAAAAGCACCAGTCGGACCACCAGGGTGATGAGCACAATGGCAATCCCGTAGCCGCTAGCCGACCCTTTCAGCAGGTCGTTAGCGATCCAGCCCATCAAGTTTTGGAGCGGCTTACCAATAAAGTCATAGAACATCCCGAAAAAGCCGGTCGGTGGCTTGAGTTGAGTGGTGGCTGCGCGTTTGCAGGCACTCAGAAGTACTGTCATGACGCCGATGCCGCCAAGCGTCAGCCCCCGTTTAAATTTAGACATTGAATTGATTCCCTTCATAAATATTCTATTAGTCTGTGGAACATGATACTTGATGGTGCGGCCGCTTTCAACCAGTAACGCGGAACCTGTCATATAATGGCACCGGATCAAGCAGTTGTTCCTCATAATGCGTGACTTTGCCGCTTGGGGTCGGGCTGGCTTTCACTGCGGCGGTGAACTTGGCCATATTTTCCGGTGTGCCGACCGCTTCAATGTACACGGATCCGTCTGCATTGTTCTCCACTTTACCAAAGATGTGCAGCTGCTGGGCCACGAGCTGCGTCATCCAGCGAAAGCCAACGCCTTGCACGCGGCCGGTCACCGTAATTGCTTTGCCGATTTTTTCCATCTGCTGTGCCTCCTAACATGAGGTGGGGCAGGCTTTAACCTGCGCAATATACTGTCCAGTTTAGCATAATTGCCAAGGGATATATGTTAGACTTAAGCCTGAGGAGGCGGAATATGGAATACATTTCTTCTGCAAAAAACGAGCATATCAAAGCGGCCAAAAAATTGACCGTCAAAAAATATCAAAAACAAGCTGGCGCCTACCTGCTGGAAGGGTGGCACTTGGTTGAAGAAGCCATCAATGCAGGCATCACGCCGAAGCGCATCTACGCCACGAATAAGTACTTGGCTGAGCGGCTGTTAAAGCCACTGTATGAAATCACGACGGAAATCAGCGATGATGTGGCCAAGCACCTGGCGGAAACCGAAACCCCGCAAGGCATCTTTGCCATTTTGCCCCTGGAGGAGGAGAAGTTAGACGCGCCGCTGGCAGGTCAATACCTACTGTTGGACCAGATTCAAGATCCCGGCAACGTCGGAACCTTGGTGCGGACCGCCGATGCGGCTGGAATCAAGACCGTGGTGTTTGGCGGTGGAACTGCCGATGCGCACAACCCGAAAGTCCTGCGCGCGATGCAAGGCAGCCAGTTCCACGTCAAAATCGTGGCCACCCCGCTACCAACGTTGGTCAAAAAGCTGCAACAGGCCGGCATTCCGGTCTATGGCTCTGAACTGAATGCAAACGCCAAGCCTTATCGTGATGTCGCGCCTAGCGACCAGTTTGCTTTGATTGTTGGCAATGAAGGCAATGGCATGGCCAAAGAGTTATTGAACGTAACCGACGCCAACTTGTACATTCCCATCAAGGGCCGAGCTGAATCCTTGAACGTCGCCATTGCAGGCGCTGTCATTATGTTTCATTTAACTGCTTAAGGATCCCTTAATGGCTGCACCAACGCCTAGAAACCTGTTATACTGGAAGTGTGTTGGACAACCCGCGGCAGAAAACCTGGCCGCGAAACACAGCGTCACGAAAAGGGGCAGTTGAATGAGCGATAAGCTTAATTGGGCCGCTGATGCCGAATACATGAGTTACGTGGGTGATCTTTTAGCCCAACCAGCCGTGCAAAAATTGGCTGATTACACGCAACATCATCATTCGACCCGGCTGGACCACAGCTTGAGCGTTTCTTACCGGAGCTATCTACTCGGTAAGAAATGGCATTTGAACACCCGCGCTTTAGCGCGAGCAGGTCTTTTGCATGACTTGTTCTATTACGACTGGCGGGTGACCAAGTTTAGCTTGGGCACGCACGCGTATGTGCATCCGCGCATTGCCTTGCGTAACGCTGAAAAAATCACCGACCTGTCCGATATGGAAAAGGACATCATCATCAAGCACATGTGGGGTGCAACCCTAGGTGTGCCAAAGTACCGCGAAACCTGGGTGGTGTCTTTGGTCGATGACTACGCAGCGGTGGATGAGTACTTCTTACCGATGCTGCACAAGTTGCGGCACCCGCATCGCCGCTTAGAACATGAGCATGTTGGATAGAAGCCTGGCCCAGTGCCAGGCTTTTTTGAGGCTGCGGAAGGTGGCCGCACTTAGCTCGACGAATAGCCTAGCTCAAGGCATTGCCGGCGTACTTTGCCGGTGAGGCCTTGAGCGTCGCTATTCGCTCGAGCGTTGGCCGCCTGGAGCGTAACTAAAGACTGCGGAAGGTGGCCGTACTTAGCCTGACGAGTAGCCTAGCCAGCTGGTTTGCCACCGTTTTTTGGTGGCGGACCAGCTGGCGTAGCTAATCGCTCAGGCGTTGGCCACCCGGAGCGTAACTCTGCTGAAATCGTGGTGATTTCTGGCCTTGTTGCTAACTTTTGGCGGCGAGGCCTGATGCGTAGCAAACCACTCAGGCGTTGGCCGCCTGGAGCGTAACTCTGCTGGAATAGTGGTGATCTCATTCATGGCCACTGGGTTTGGCGGCGAGGGCTTAGGCGTAGCTAATCGCTCGAGCGTTGGCCACCTGGAGTGTAACTCTGCTGAAATCGTGGTGCTCACGGCGACCAAAATCCTTGCCAAACCGGCTTCTAACTCGCCCCTTGTATTTCCTCGCTGATGGGGTATAATAACTACTATCAAATTGTAAGCGAATAATTCAATGAGGTGAAAAAGATGGAACAGGTCATCCTTAAGGAACGGACCGCAGATGCTTTGACCCTGTGTCCGAAGTTCACACAAACTTTTGTGATCCTTGGTAAGAAATGGAATGGTATGATTTTGGAGACGCTATTACAAAACGGCCCTTCCCGGTTCAAAGATATTGCCGGTGCCGTTAGCAAGTGCTCCGACCGGGTGTTGGTTGAGCGCCTGAAAGAACTGGAAGCAGCGGGCTTGGTTGATCGGCTGACGCATGCTGAATCCAGCTTGATCGAATACGCTTTGACCGCCAAAGGGGCAGCCCTGCAGCCAGTCATGGCCGCAGCGCACACCTGGGGCGATACTTGGCTCAGTGACGCTGAATGCGGTAAATAATTGACCTTGCGCGCCGTCACCTTGACGAATCGCGCTTTTTTGGTACACTAAGGTCATTGAGATATTCCATAAATACAACGATAAAAGCGCGAATCGGCGGCCCAGTACAGGGAAGGTGTTCGATGACTGGAAGACACCACGACGGTTAATGATTCGTTTTCACTTTTGGAGTAGACAGTCGAAAGACTGCTCCGGCCTTGCCGTTATGAAGTTGAGTGCACGTGTATTTGGCGTGAACAAGGGTGGCACCGCGACGCTTCGTCCCTTCTAGGACGAGGCGTTTTTGTATGGAAAAAAGGGAGGCAATTTGCATGAGCATGGATCTTAAAACGCGCTTGGAACAGCTGCGTGAAGAGAACCAAAAACGCATCAAGGAAACGACAGACCTTGATGCGCTGAACCAGATTCGCGTCAATTTGTTAGGGAAAAAGAGTCCCATTACTGAAGTATTGCGTGGGCTCAAGAATCTTGATCAAGACGAGCGGCCGAAAGTCGGCGCGTTTGCCAATCAGATCAAAGCTGATTTACAAGCTAACCTGCAGACGCGGCGGGAGGCGCTGGAGCAAGCGGCCATCGATGCCAAACTTGAATCCGAAACCATCGACGTGACGCTGCCTGGCGACCAGATGCTGGAAGGCACACCGCACATTCTTGACCAAATCATGGATGACATCGAAGAATTCTTCATTGGTCAAGGTTATCAGGTGGTCGACGGCCCAGAAGTCGAGGAAGATCACTATAACTTTGAGATGCTCAACATCCCCAAGGACCACCCGGCGCGCGACATGCAAGATACCTTCTACATTGACGATCAGCTGCTGATGCGTTCTCAAACCAGTCCGGTGCAAGCGCGGACGCTGGAAGTCCACGACTTCAGTAAAGGGCCGCTCAAAATGATTAGCCCCGGGCGCGTCTACCGGCGCGATACCGATGATGCCACCCACAGCCACCAGTTCCACCAGGTTGAAGGCTTGGTGATTGATAAGCATATCACCATGGCCGACCTGAAAGGGACGCTGCTGACCTTGGCGCAGCATGTTTTCGGCGCTGATCGCAAAATTCGCCTGCGGCCAAGTTACTTCCCCTTCACTGAACCGAGTGTGGAAGTTGATGTTTCCTGCTTCCGTTGCAACGGCAAGGGCTGTGCGATTTGCAAGTATTCCGGCTGGATTGAAGTTTTAGGCGCCGGCATGGTCCACCCGAATGTGTTGACCAATGCTGGGGTGGATGCTGATGTCTACGGCGGCTTTGCCTTTGGGCTGGGGCCGGATCGTTTTGCCATGCTGAAGTATGGGATTGACGATATTCGCAGCTTCTACCAAGGCGACTTGCGCTTTTTGACGCAGTTCAAGGAGGAAGGTTAACATGGACGTTTCATACGATTGGTTAAAAGAATTAGTTGACGTGCCAGTTTCGCCTGAGGAACTGATGGACAAAGTGTCCCGCACCGGGATTGAAGTCGATTCCGTGCATCGCCTGGGCGACGGGCTGAAAAAAATCGTGATTGGCCATGTTGAATCCGTGAAGCCGCATCCTGACGCGGATCACCTCCGCATCACCATGGTGGATACCGGCGAGGACGAATTACGCCAAATCGTCTGCGGTGCGCCAAATGTGGCAGCAGGCCAAACGGTGATTGTGGCGCTACCTGGTGCTCGGATTGGCGACAATGTCAAAATCAAGCGCGGTAAAATGCGCGGCGTTGTTTCTGACGGTATGCTCTGTGCACTGCAGGAGCTCGGCTTTAGCAACGACTTAGCGCCAAAAGCCTATGACGATGGTATTTATGTCTTCGATGAGGCCCTCAAACCTGGCAGCGATGCCTTGGCGGCGCTGGGCATGGAAGATGCTGTGCTGGATTTTGAAATCACCCCGAACCGCGCCGACGCCTTGGGCATGCGCGGGGTGGCCTGGGAAGTCGGTGCCACTTATGGCAACAAGCCGCACTTCAATGACCAACCCGTGGTGGAAACTGGCAAGCCGATTGCGGACTACCTGAGCGCCAAGGTGGCAGACCCCAATGATGCGCCAGCTTACCAAATGCGGGTGGTGGACAACATCACCATCAAAGACAGTCCGCTGTGGCTGCAGCGCCGGCTCTGGAATGCCGGGGTCCGGCCCATCAACAACATTGTCGATGTGACCAACTTGATCATGCTTGGCTACGGCCAGCCGCTTCACGCCTTTGATTATGCGCAGCTTGGTAGTAAGGAAATCCTGGTGCGCCGCGCTCAAGCCGGCGAACCGCTGACGACTTTGGATGGCAACAAGCATGAGTTGACCACTGAAGATATTGTGATCACCAACGGCGAAAAGCCGGTCGCCTTGGCCGGTGTGATGGGCGGCCTTGATTCCGAAATCACCGCCAAGACCCAAACTGTGGTGATTGAATCCGCCATGTTTGCCCCGACCCCGATTCGCAAAACCGCTTTGCGCTACAACTTGCGTTCCCAAGCTTCCGCCCGCTTTGAAAAAGGCGTGGATGTTGGCAGTATCAACCTGGCGCTTGATGAAGCCGCCCGCTTGATGGCGGAACTGGGCGACGGCGAGGTTGCGACTGGCACCATTTCTGCCAGCCAAGTCCCAGCTGATCCGGAAGAAGTTGATATTTCGCTGGATCGCATCAACCATGTGCTCGGCACCCAGCTCGATGAAGCCACGGTGACGGCCTTACTGGATCGCCTTGGCTTTGGGGTGACCGTGGCTGACGGGTTGTTCGCTGTTTCCGTGCCGACGCGCCGCTGGGACATTCATATCGAAGCCGATTTGATTGAAGAAATCGCGCGGCTTTACGGCTATGACAACCTGCCTAGCACCTTGCCGACCACCACGATGACGGTCGGGGAGTTCACGCCAATGCAGGCGCGGCGCAAGCGGAGCCGCAAACTGCTGGAAGGCCTTGGGCTGACGCAGATTATCTCCTACAGTCTGACCACCGCCGATAAAGCGAATGCCTTTCAGTTGGAGCCAAGTGAAGAAACGCATGTCGCCTGGGCGATGACCGCGGATCACGAAACCCTGCGCCGCAACCTGGTATCTGGGTTGGTGGACGCGGTGGCCTACAACGTCGCGCGCAAGCAAACGGATCTCGCTTTGTATGAGCAAGGTCGGATCTTCCCGCGCATCGCTGGGCACACGCGGCCTGCCGAAAAAGAATACATTGCCGGGGCTTTAACTGGTAATGTGATTCAAAAGAGTTGGCATCAAGCCGCCAAGCCCGTGGATTTCTACTATGTGAAAGGCATCGTGGAAACCCTGCTGGCAGACTTCCGCTTGGAGCAGCCGGTGCAGTACGTGCCAACCAAGCGCCCAGACCTGCACCCAGGCCAAAGCGCTCAGATTATGCTGGGCGATGAAGTGGTGGGTTTGATTGGCCGGCTGCACCCGCGGTTTGAGCAGGATCAAAGCATTCCGGAAACTTACATTTTCGAATTGAATCTCGAAGCCTTGATGCTTGCTGATCGGTCGGAAATGACGGCGACGCCAGCGCCGAAGTTCCCAAGTGTCACCCGCGACATTGCGGTGCAAGTCGCAACGACGGTGGCCAATGCCGAAATCGAGGCCATTATTGCGGCCAATGGTGGCAAGTTCTTGCGTGATACGCGGTTATTCGATGTCTACAGTGGCGTCAAAGTCGCCCCTGGGCAAAAGAGTTTGGCCTACACCTTGACGTATCGCCGCGATGATCAGACTTTGACCGAAGACGAGGTCAACAACGCTTTTGCTAAGATCGTGGCCGCTTTGGAAACGCAAGTCGGTGCGCAAATTCGTTAAGACTCGGTAACTGTTCCCCTAAACCTGTCGCAATTTGCGGCAGGCTTTTGTATAATCATGGCAGGATTTTGAGCGGGCCCAATGCCCGTAGTAAAAACGGCCAGTTGACTGGCCGTTTTTGAGGAGGAACGCAAGTGAAGCAGCCGAGTTCAAGCAGGCGCCGCCGCGATCAGATGGTCGAAGGCGCGTCCAAGCACGTGGTGAAATGGGTGATGGGCATTGTTTTGGCCCTGTTGGTGATTGCCGGGCTGATGGGCGGGTTATATGTGCATGATGCCTTGCAGCCAGTTGATGCCAATGCCAAAAAAGGCATCGCCGTCCACGTCCCACAAGGCGCTAGCACCGATCAAATTGGCCAGACCTTGGCGGCTAAGGGTTTGATCAAAAGCGCCTTGGTCTTCAAAGTCTACGTGAAGTTTCAAAACATCCCGAGTTATCAGGCGGGGGACTACCGCTTCACGAAAGCTGACACCATGGCGAGCATGCTGACGAACCTCCGCGGTGGCGGCAGCGATACTGGCATTGGCACGGTTTTGGTCAAAGAAGGCGTGGATGCTGAAACTATCGCCACGGAAGTCCAGAAGCTGCACAAGAAAGATGCCAAGCTGAGCCGTAAGCAGTTCCTGGCGGCGCTGAAGGATCAGGCCTTTTTCAAGCGCTTGGCCAAGCAATACCCGCAGCTGCTTGGCAGTGCAGCGAAGGCGCAAAACGTCCGCTACCGCCTGGAAGGCTACTTGTTCCCGGCGACATACACCGTTACCGCGAACTCCTCAGCGGAACAGTTGATTGCTCAAATGGTGGCGAAAGCGAACGCCGTGATTGCGCCATACCAAACCAACATTCAAAAACAAGGCTTAACGGTGCAAGAAGTTCTGACGCTGGCCAGTTTGGTCGAGCGGGAAGGTGTGACGGACACTGACCGCGGTAAAATCGCTGGCGTGTTCTTCAACCGCTTGGCGGCAGGGATGCCGCTGCAATCCGATATTTCGGTGATGTACGCCTTGGATACGCACAAGACCCATCTGACCAATAAAGACACCAGTGTCGATTCGCCGTACAATCTGTATCGCAACACTGGTTATGGGCCAGGGCCGTTCAATTCGCCGAGCGAAGCGGCCATTAAAGCGGTATTGAACCCGATTGATCGCAGCGATGATTACTTGTACTTCGTGGCGAACTTGAAGACTGGCGAAATCCTCTACGCCCACACGCTGGCGCAACATAACATCAACACCGCAAAGTTTGCGGCTGACAATCAGCAATGAGGGAAGGCAAAACTGTGACGTTACCCAAACCAATCGTCATCGGCGTGACTGGCGGCTCCGCCAGCGGCAAAACATCAGTGTCCCGGGCAATTTTTGATCAGTTCTCCGGGCACTCACTGCTGCTGCTGACCCAGGATGCTTATTATAAAAAAAGTGACCTGCCGTTTGAACAACGCCGGTTAATCAACTATGACCATCCGTTGGCCTTTGATACGCCGCTGCTCCACCGGCAGCTGAAGCAGCTGATTGCCCGTGAGGCGATTGACCGCCCGGTGTATGATTACAAAAATCATAACCGGTCTGATGAAGTGGTGCACATGACGCCTAAGGATGTCATCATTGTTGAAGGTATCTTGATTCTGGCGGATGAGGAACTGCGCAATTTGATGGATATCAAGATTTACGTGGATACCGATGATGATATCCGGGTGATCAGGCGGATTAAGCGGGATATGGTGGAGCGCGGGCGGTCGCTGGATGATATTATTCAGCAGTACCTTAAAACCGTGAAGCCGTCGTACCATCAGTTCATCGAACCGACCAAGCGCTACGCGGACATTATTGTCCCAGAAGGCGGGCGCAATAAAGTCGCCATCGACCTACTTACCACCAAGATTCGCGCCATTTTGGCGGCCCGCGGCTTGCAAGAGTAATTGACAAAGCTTCAGATTAAGGTAATATCTCCACTAGAGAATAAAGAATTGAGGAATGTAACATGGCAGACAAGACATATCCAATGACAGCAGAAGGTAAAGAAAAGCTGGAGGCCGAACTAGAACGGCTGAAGACCGTAGAACGGCCCAAGGTGATTGATCGCATCAAAGTCGCCCGCGGCTTTGGCGACTTATCGGAAAATTCCGAATACAGTGCCGCTAAGGATGAACAGGCGACGCTGGAAAGCCGCATTGTGCAGGTGCAAACCATGCTGCGGTTTGCGGACATCATCGACTCTAACGAAGTCCCAGCCGATGAAGTTTCGCTGGGCAAGAAAGTTAGCTTCGTTGAAGACGGTGATGACGAGGAAGAAACTTACGAAATCGTCGGTGCTGCGGAAGCAGATGCCTTTAATGGCAAGATCTCCAACGAAAGCCCAATTGCCACTGGCCTGATTGGCAAGAAAGTCGGCGATCATGTGACCATCAGCACCCCAGGTGGGGAC
Source organism: Lacticaseibacillus suilingensis (assembly GCF_016861845.1). Taxonomy (GTDB): domain Bacteria; phylum Bacillota; class Bacilli; order Lactobacillales; family Lactobacillaceae; genus Lacticaseibacillus; species Lacticaseibacillus suilingensis. The sequence continues at coordinate 110,458 of NZ_BOLV01000002.1, read as the reverse complement.
ATGCTGGTTAAAATCACTAAGGTTGAAGGCTAAGCAAAAAGCGCTGCGGCGCTTTTTTTTTACGGAAATCCGTCTCGGGGCGGACAGTAAAGTGCGCTGCCTAGCGTATACTGAAGAAAACAAGACTAAGGAGGGGTGCAAGTGAAACGACGGTGGCAATTGTTCTGGGTGCTTGAAATCGCTTTGCTGATGGTGCTGGGTTACCAAATCGTTCAAAACACCGCGTCCCTCATTGGGGTGCTGACTGGGGCGTGTGCTTTGCTGCTGGGCATCAAGGGTCATTTTTGGCGCGCTTTTTGGTTGACTTTGGGGACGATTTTGATGGTGGTCGGGGTCTTCCTCATTCCCACCATTTGGATCATTCTGTTCGTGGCGCTGATCGGCGCCTTGTTTGCCATGTCAGGCAAGCAAGGCGGGCGCTTGCCTTGGCTGCAAAAGCAGTACTGGGCGGTGCGCACCAAGGCGCCAGTGCCCAAGGCCGGCTGCACCACACATCACGCCTGGTTTGGCGACGAGCACATTGGCGGGCAAACTTTCGAGTGGGACGATATCAACATGACCTTGATTGCCGGCGACACCATCATCGATCTGGGCAATACCTTGCTACCGCCAGGCGATAGCACCATTGTCGTGCGCAAGGGGCTGGGCAAAACGCGGATTCTGATTCCGGTTGGGGTCGGTGTGATGGTTGATCATGCTACCTTGGCTGGGACCCTGACCATCAACGGCACCGAGCATAGTTTGCACAACGAGGCGGTTAAGCACTATAGCGACGATTACGACACGGCGGCGCGGCGGGTGCACATCCTGACCAACGTGATTGTTGGTGATTTGGAGGTGCTGTCGGTATGAAAAATCGCCAGATTATCTGGTTATTTGCCATCACACTGCTGGCCACCTTCGCCTTGGAACTGGGGCTGGTGTTTCTGCTGAGTACCGCCCAAGCGGTGACCTTTCTTGACGAGTTGATGGCGCCGGCGTATGCCATGCCGCTACTCGCCTACTTACTCACTGGGGCGGTCTTATTGGCGCTGATTGTGACCGGCTGGACCGCGGCCATGGTGCGCATGCAACACACGCAGCTATCGCGCCGCCTGACCCAGCTGGTGGCAGGGCAAACCGATGCGCCAGTGTTGGCGCGCCAGCACCAGGCCCAAGCAGTGTTAGGCCAAGATGTGGCAGGGGCGCTTGAAGCCTTGCGCCAAAAAATGATACGCTTACAGCATGAAATCGAGCGCTATAGCAACACCCCGGTTTTACTCGACGGTCAGTCCAAAGAGGATATTTTGACTGAAGAACGCCACCGTCTGGCGCGGGAGCTGCATGACTCGGTTTCGCAGCAGTTGTTCGCGGCGATGATGATGTTATCGGCGGTGCGCAGTGTGGTGGCCCAAAATGGCAACAATGCCGCGGAGCTGAAACAAATCACCACGATTGAAAGTGTGATCAACGAGGCGCAGTCGGAAATGCGGGCGCTACTGTTGCACCTGCGGCCGACGAATTTGGCCGGCAAGTCGCTTAAAGATGGTATTATCAGTTTGTTGCAGGAACTGCAAACGAAAATCAAAATCGAGATTACCTGGAATCTGGAAGACATTCATTTGTCGCCGGCGATTGAAGATAACCTGTTTCGCATTGTGCAGGAACTGCTCTCCAACACCTTGCGTCACGCCAAAGCTAAGCATCTGGAAGTCTACCTGAAGCAGGTCGCCACCACGGTGGTGCTGCGGGTGGTGGATGATGGTGTGGGCTTTGATCCGAAAACCGAAAATACCACTGGCAGCTATGGCCTTTCCAACATTGCCGAACGCGCAAGCAGCATCGGCGGGGTCGCGAAGGTCATCAGTTTCCCTCATCAAGGCACTAGCGTTGAAATTCGCGTGCCGATTTCAAAGGAAGAGGCTCATGATTAAAGTATTGATTGTCGATGATCACGAAATGGTGCGTTTAGGCGTATCGACCTACCTTGGGGTGCAACCGGATATCGAAGTGGTCGGCGAGGCCGAAGACGGCCAGCAAGGGTTGGATAAGGCGCTCGACTTGAGGCCAGATGTCATTTTGATGGATCTGGTGATGCCCAATATGGATGGCATTGAATCTACCAAACGCATTCTCAAAGCCTGGCCGGAAGCGCGCATCATCATTTTGACCAGTTTCATTGATGATGAGAAGGTGTACCCCGCCATTGAAGCCGGCGCGGCTAGCTATATTTTGAAAACCGCTACGGCCGATGAAATCGCCGCTGCGATTCGCAAAACGGCAGCCGGCGATTCGGCGCTGGATCCGCAAGTGACCACCAAAATGATGAATCGCCTCACCCAAAAGCAAACGCCAGAGCTGGCTGATGAGCTCACGAACCGCGAACGCGAAGTGCTGATGCTGATTGCGCAAGGCAAGTCTAATCAAGAAATTGCCGATGAACTGTTCATCACCCTGAAAACCGTCAAGACCCATGTGTCGAACATTCTGGCCAAGCTGGAAGTCGAAGACCGCACGCAGGCGGCGATTTACGCTTTCAAACACCACCTCGTGAGCAAGGAGGACCCGTCATGATTACCATTACTGAACAGGCCAGTGCCTGGTTTCGCCGGGAATTGGCGCTACCGAAAGCCGGCGCCGGTGTGCGCTTTTTCGGCAAAGTCTACGGCAAAACCAATGTCCATGATGGCTTTTCGGTGGGGATGACCCGCGATGACCAAGCCGTTGCGCCAGTGCTGGCCACGCAAAAAGATGGCGTGCTCTATTACGTTGATGCCAATGATGACTGGTTTTTTGCCAATCTTGATCTCACCGTGGACTACGATGCCCAGCGCGATGAACCCAGTTATCACTTCACCCCGCAGGCCTGAGAGGCGCCAACCCGCAATGCGGGTTATTTTTTTGCCGTCAGACGCATTTAGGGGTTGCACCTCGGTTGGGTTCGCGGTATATTCTTAGTGTAATAGATAAATAGTACACTAGTGAGGAGGGGCAAAATGGAATTTGACGCTAAGACCCCGATTTATTACCAAATCGAGCAATACATTAATCGGGAAATCATCATTGGGCATTTGCGCCCAGGCGCTCAGGTCCCGGCAGTCAGACAGCTCGCCATCACGCTGACGGTGAATGTGAATACCATTCAGCGGGCGCTAGCGAATCTGATTGGAGCTGGCATTCTGGTGCCGGAACGCGGGAAAGGGAATTTTGTCACCACGGATCAGAAGGTGTTGGGGAAAATGAAACAAAGCATGATCGAAGGGGAATTTAAGGCCTTATACGACCATTTGGCGGCGCTTGAACTCAGTCCTGAGGAAATGACGACCGCCTTTGCGCAGTACGTGCAAACACAGCAAGGAGGCGAAAGGCATGAGTGATGTGTTAACAATTGAAAATCTGAGTTATCGGCGCAATTGGAAAACCATTCTCACCGATGTATCGTTGCAGCTACCAGCAGGCCAAATCATTGGCCTGCTCGGGGCCAACGGCGCAGGTAAAACGACTCTGATGCGCCTGATTGCCGGCAGTGCGGTGCAGTTTAAAGGCCAGATTCAGGTTGGTGGCCAAACCGCCTTGGCCCGGCGCAAAGCTGGCGTCAGCTACACCGGCCAGCTGACAGATATTGATCCGCGGTGGAAAGTTGGCCAGATTGCGGAATTAATGGCTCAGTTGCATCCTGATTTTCGGATGGCAGATTTTTTGCAGCTGGCGGACTTGCTCGACCTGCAGCAAAAGCAGCGGTTCAATCGCCTGTCCAAAGGTAATCAGCGCAAACTGGCGCTGGCGGTCACCATGGCCCGGCGCGCGCAGTTGTATTTGCTGGATGAACCGTTTGACGGCATCGATGTCATGACCCGCAAGGCAATGCTGAATAGCATCGTGCGCTGGTTACCCGACACGGCGACGATGGTGATATCTGATCACCATGTCACTGATATCGACCAGCTGCTGGACGCCGTAGTGGTGATCAAAAACCAAACCATTGTGGCCCATGCCGCTGCTGATGCAATTCGTGAAGGTGGCCAAAGCATTGAATCCTACTTTGAACAATTCTACGAAGGTGGTGAAAACGATGACTAAAGCAAGCAAGGTGTTGGGGCAACTTCTGGGGCTGCGGCTCAAAGAAATTGCCGGTTGGCTGGGGCTCTACGTGCTCCTGATTCTCGGGCTCTCCGCCGCATATGCGCTGGGCTGGGTCGATGAAGGCAACTATTTCGGCCTGCCGCTGAGTGCCATGGTGTTTGGTCTATTCGCCGGCTTTGTTCGCTTGGCGATGTTGCAAGAGCAGATGTGGACCAGTAACTGGTGGCGACTATTGCCGCTGCCAAGCTGGCAATTAATGGTGGTGGTGACACTCGCCACCTGGCTGACTCAAATCGTGTTGTGGTTAGGGGCAGGGCTGGTAACCGCCGCCTGGTTAACGGTTGCGCCTGGTGGCCCAGATTTGGGCGCCCCGAATATTCAAGGAGGGCTCGTGCTGGTCGCCTTGGCTTTAGTGGTCGAATTGTGGTTTGGGGCCATGATCTCGACCGTCCATCTGATTACCGAGATGATCAGTGCTTACTTACCAGATCTGCGGCAGAAAATCGTGAAAGTGGTGTTATATGCCGGCGTCTTCATCGGGCTTGAATATCTGCTGGGTGCAGCGTTTGATTGGCTGTCAGGGCTGGCCTATCATGGCGGCCATCCCGAGTTCAGTTTTTCTTTTGGCACCAGTACTGCTGACTGGGGGACCTCGGTTCAGATTCCTGCTGGCATTGGGCAGGCATTTTTACCCGTCTTTGTGCTCTTAGGCATTGGCACGGTAGCACTTGTCTGCCTCAACGCGTATCTGCTGAATCATGTGGAAACCAAACAACCGCAACAAATTGGGTAATCGAAAGCGGCTGTGAAAAAAGGCGGTTTTGGAGCCGACAAGTAGCCTTTCTAACGCATGTCAGCCTGTACGCGCTTCGCGCTACAGGCTGATCAAGCCATTCACCAAGTCCGAACTTTGGACTCGGTGGATGGCGTAGCTAGCTACTCGGCTCTGGCCTTTTGGCACGTAACTCTGCTGGAATATTCGATGTGAAACAAGGGGCTGTGACAAGTGTCACAGCCCCTTGTTTTCGCTACTGGGCATGCCGGCCCAGCGGCAGTAGCCACCACCAGAGGCAGCAGAGCAAGAGGGCGATGACACTGACGCCCACGCCGGCCCAGAAATACGGTGGCGTATAGGTCATGGTTAGCTGATGCTCACCTTTGGTCACGGGAATGGCGAGCATGAAGCCAAGCGCCTTTCTGGCTTTGACGGTTTGCCCATCAACCTTGACGTGCCAGCCGGCGGCATAGGGGATGCTGGTCATTACCACTTGCTTGGCCTTAGCGTTGACTGTGGCGGCGAGTGAGCGGCTCCCGCGCGCGGTGAGGCGCCAGTTGTTGGCCTTCAAGGTGTTGAGCCGAAGCAAGGTGTCAGCTAAGTCCAACCGGAATAATTTGATGTCGGCGAAATCGGCCGAGTCTTTGTTCAGCGTGAAGACCAGGGTTTGCTTGACGCCGGGCGCGCTCGGCGTGACATTAAGCAACTCGCGATCACGGAAGGTGTCGTAAATCGGGACGCTGCGACCGTTTTGGGTCAGGCTGGTGAGGTTGTCAGTGAAGTTGGCGCCGATTTGGAGATAGTACGCATCGGTGGTCGCCGCGGTGAAGGTGTAGGTGACAGTGGTGGCTTCATTGCTGGTGAGGACCGTTTTAGTCACGACACTGCCGCTTTGCGTGCCATGCTTGACTTGCGGGGCGGACAGCGGCTCGACGTTGAACAGATCCGGCGTGCTGGTGCCGGTCAAGCCGCCGAGAATTCGTTCCTGGTTAACAGTCGGCGTCTGGGGCAGCAGTTTCGTTTTAAAGATGTTCTGGCTCGCGGTAAAGCCGAGGGCCAAGGCATAAGGATTGCGGTAGGCGTTCAGGACCTTGGTGTGGCCGACCTGGTCGTAGCGCTGCAGATCCGGCCGGGCCGCGATTTGCGGCATGAAGACGCTGGTCGGGGCACTCAGCCGCGGACTCAGGTAACCTTTGATATTCAGCAAGGCATCCGTAATCACGGTGCCGTTGGTGTAGGCCACAAAATTGTCACCGGCGCTTTGCCCGAGCTCGCCATAAAATTGCGGTTCCGCCGGCTCCAGCATCGAAGAAAATTGATCCGTGCCGAGGTAGCCAATTTGCATGGAATCGTTTTTGCTGCGAAGCACGGTTTTGCCAATGCGGCTGTTAGTGCCGATTTTGGCTTGCAGGGTGTTGATGCCAGCCCGGAGCGCTTCGGTGTACGTATGGTAATCCGAATGGCTGATATCACTTAGTTGATTTAAGGTCAGCACCGCATTACTCCCAGCATCTACCACCATTAACACGCCGATGGCAATGGTGAAGGCCCGGCGCCTTGGCCCATGCAAGCTCAAAAGCATCAGCGCAGCCACACTCAGGCCGGCGGTGATGCCAATGGCGCCGGTGGTGAGGTAACTATAATGATCACGCCGCAAGAACACGGTTAGCGTGAGCGCCGTCATCACGCCGAGTGCAATCAGCAATTGGGTGATGGTGATACCTTTGGGCCGGCGCAGCAGGGCCCGCAGGCTGAGCATCAACAGCCAAAAACAAATGACGAACGAGAAGCGGTAAGGGTACCAGACCGGAAACTGCATGCCATGCCACAGCAGGTCTAGCGGCGCCCAGGTGATGGAGAGCAACAAGAAGCCACTATAGAACCCTGCGGCCAGCCGCTCTTGCCAGCGAATTTCCTTGGTGCAGAAATATAAGATGAAGCCAATCAGGCCAATGCTACCGACAAAGATATTGGCCTCACCACTTGGCATTTGGCCGAAGGAATAGGCGCCAGCAAAAAACTTGCCTAACAGCTTCAGCGGATTAGACTCGAAATGGGTCCATTGAATTTGGGTTTCGGTATAGGTGCCTTTGCTTTGCGCCAGCTGAAAGGCCGTGGGCAACAACAGCCAAGCCGCCAGCCCGGCCGCGAGCAGCCCGCTGGCGGCGAACTGCCGCACGGCACGCCAAGCCTGACTGTGCGGCAGCCGAACTTCAAGCAGGCGAAAGCCGAAGTAGGCGATTAAAAACAGCACCAGCATGTAGGCCATATAGTAGTTGCTGACCATGGCCAAGAGCAGCCAGCCGAGCATCATGAAAGGCCGCTGCCGCTTAATCAGCCGATCGCAGCCCAGCGCAATCAGCGGTAGAAAGACGGCAGCGTCCAACCACATAAGATTGAGCTGGTTGGCCACCATCCAGCCGCATAAGGCATAAGCCGTGCCAAAGCCGACCACCCAACTGCCGCGGGCATGCTGCTTTTGCACATACCAACCCATGGCCAGGCCAGCGGCGCCATACTTGAGTAGGGTCATCACAGTGATGGCCAGATCCAGCATTGTTTTCGGGAACACCAAGGTGATGAGGTTGAACGGACTCATTAAGTAGTAAGCCCAAATGCCTAACGCATCGCCGCCAAGATCTTTGTTGAAAGCATAAAAAAATTGGCCAGGATGGCCGAGCAGCGTTTGGCGATAGTAGCTGTAATAGTCGATGTATTGTTGGCCCATGTCGACGGTCATCACCGAATTATTGCCAAAGGGCCATACTTTGACCGCGATGAAATAACCGGCCATGATGACGACTGGCACCAAAAAAGCGAAAATTAACGGCCGCCGTTTGCGCCATTTGCTCTCTTGCATAAAGGCCTCCTGAACCACGATTTGAACTGGCAGCTGGCAAGGTTAGGAATCGGTAAAATCTTGCGCTAAGCCCGTCAGTTCAACTGCTTTTACTATAACATGATTCGGTAAGGCATGGCGTTTAGCCCTAGATTTTGCTAAACTGCAGAGGATAGAAGAAGGAGTCGAGAACTTTGAAATACATTCGCACGCCGAAGCCCAAGCGCGAGCGCTCGCACATTCCGTTTCGCCTGAACTTGTTATTTTTCTTCGTGTTTTTGCTGCTAGCGGCGCTGGTGGCGCAGTTAGCGTACCTGCAAATCATGAATGGCGCCAAGTTCCGCGCGGATGTTGACAGTACGGATCAGGCGACGGTCACCGGCAGTGTGCCTCGGGGCCAGATCTATGATAGTGAAGGCCGACTGTTGGTGGCGAACTCGGCCAACAATGCGATTGTGTACACCAAAAGTGTTGGCGTTTCGGCGCAAACCATGCGTGACACTGCTGACGAGCTGTCTAAGTATGTCACGATTTCCCTTGATGGCATGCGCAAACGGGACTACGCTGACTATTATCTCGCGGATAAAACCGCTTCTGATGCGGTGCTGAAAAAGCTGTCAGCGGCGATGCAAGCCACGACAGACACAAGCAAACAGTACCAAGCCCAGCTGAGTTACGTGTCGAAACACTTGCCTGATTACTCTGACCGAGAAAAAGACGCCGCCGCGATTTACAAAAAAATGAACGGCGCCACGCAACTCACCACGGTTTACATCAAAGATCAAAACGTGTCTGAGCAAGAAGTGGCAGAAGTCGGCGAACATCTCACCAAAATGCCTGGCATCAGTTTGGGCACAGACTGGGAGCGTTCCTATCCGAACGGTAAATCGATGCTGAGTATCATTGGCACGGTGTCCTCAGAAAAGACCGGGCTACCAGCGGAAACGCTGAATGAATACCTCGCCAACGGCTACGCCCGCAATGATCGGGTCGGCACCAGCTATCTGGAAAAAGAATACGAAAGCATTCTCAAAGGCGCCAAGAGTCGCACTAAGGTAGAAATCGGGCGTGACAACAGCATTGTCAGCTCAACCACCGATTTTCAGGGCCAACAAGGCGCCAACCTGAATTTGACCATCGATTCCGCCTACCAGAAAATGGTGGATGACGATGTGACGAAGGTCTTCAACCAGGCCAAGGCTGCTGGCGAAGCTGGCGTGTCCGATGGGGCCTATGCGGTGGCGATGAATCCCAAAACTGGCGCAATTTTGGCTATTTCTGGGTTGCATCAAAACGTCAAGACACATGAAGTGACCAATGATTCTTTGGGCGTTTTGAACCGGGCGTTCGCCATGGGGTCAATTGCCAAGCCTGCCATGGTGCTAGGGGCGCTGCAAGATGGCGTCATTACCGTGAACAACAATACGCTTGGCGACTCCGCTATTTACTTACCGAATACCCCAGTCAAAAAGTCTGACTATGGGATTGGCAAATTTAGCAGCCTGACCGCGACGAAAGCCTTGGAAGTCTCCTCAAACACCTACATGATGCACCTGGCCATGCTTGAAGGCCACGCGGATTATGTGGCCAATTCGCATTTGTATATGAATAAGGACATTTTCAGCAAGATGCGTGGTTACTTTAATCAATTCGGACTCGGTCAGAAAACTGGCATCGACCTGCCTGGTGAAATTGCCGGGTTGGAAGGGGCTGAATACACCGATGGCCGTTTCAATGTCGGCTCGGCGCTGGACTTGTCCTATGGTAACTTGGATACCTACACGTTGATCCAAGCCATTCAATATGTCAGCACTATCGCCAACAATGGCTACCGGATGAAACCGTATATTGTGAAGAGTGTCAGCCAAACCCTCAGTGATGGCAGTTCAGGGCCAATTTTGAGCACGACCACGCCAACGGTGTTGTCCAAAATCAAGAATAACCAGGACCAAATCAACTTGGTTAAGCAGGGGATGTGGCAAGTGGTGCACGGCACCAGCGGTTATGCGACTGGGACGGCGCTGCAAAGCCTCAATCCTGGCGTGGCTGGGAAAACTGGGACGGCGCAAACCTTCACGCGCACTGATCCGGAAAATTCGAATTCAACTCAGGTCGAAGCCATCACCCAAAGTTTCATTGGTTATGCTCCAGCGAGCGATCCGCAAGTGGCAATCGCCATCGTGGTGCCTAACGTCAGCAAGATGTCTTCATGGGCGTATGATATTGCGAAGTTAATGTTCCAGGATTACTACAAGCTCTATAAGGTGCCAACGCAGAAGAATTATTCGGTTCATCAAAAGACCGCCAATGGTTGAGCGGCTAGGCAATCAGCGGAAATAATGCTACACTGATTTGTGAAACTTGGACATGTTCTGTTGTTGTGCGCACCGGCCGCTCCCAAGTTGGTTGGGTAGCGGTTTTTTATTGCATGACGTTGACCTAGTTTGATTCAGAAAGGAGCCACCCCTTTGCACAGTTCTGGCTACCGCAGACTTGCTAACCAGCCTTTTGTCACTTATGGCTTGCTTGGCATTACCGTGTTGGTTTACCTGCTTGAAACGCTGGCTGGTGGCAGTACTGATACCATGGTGCTGCTTCAGTTCGGCGCGCGCTACAACCTGCTGATTGAAGCAGGCCAGTGGTGGCGGTTGATTACGCCGATTTTTGTCCACATCGGCTTGATGCACATTGTCGTCAATGGCGTCACGCTGTACTACCTGGGCATGTTGACTGAACGCATTTTTGGCCACTGGCGTTTTTTTGTGGTGTACCTGCTGTCAGGTATCACCGGCAACCTAGCGAGCGCGGTGTTTAATTCAACCGGGCTAGCGGCCGGCGCCTCGACTTCGCTGTTTGGGCTGATGGGGGCATTTCTGATGCTCTATGATACCTTCCGCGATGATCCGCAAATCACGGCGTTAGCCAAGCAGTTCATTTTACTGGCGGGCTTGAACTTGGTGATGGATCTGTTCATGAGCGGCGTTGATATTTGGGGTCACATTGGCGGGTTTGTTGGCGGCTTCTTGATTGCGACAGTGCTTGGGGTTCCGCGTTTCACCAGCAGCCGGGTGCGCCAAGTGATCGCTGCCGTAGTATTGGTCGTGGCCTCAGGCGCGATGGTGTGGGCCGCTTTCGGGGCATTCTGATGAAGACTTTTTATGACGTTTTGCAATTACTCAAGCGCTACGGCACCTACGTTCACGTCGGTGAGCGGCTGTGGGATATCGAATTGGCAGCGGTGGAAGTGGATCGCCTTCACAAAGCCCAGCTGATTGATGATAAAACCTATGCCTCAGCCAAAATCGTGCTCCGACACGAACATGCTCAAGAGGAGAAGCATCCTTTAATTCAAACACATGGAGGAAACAATCATGGCGGACAAGAAACTGATGGGCGTTGATTTAGGCGGTACCACCTGCAAGTTTGCAATTTTAACCGAAGACGGTGAAATTCAACAACGGTGGAGTATTGACACGAATATTTTGGATGAAGGCAGCCACATCATCCCTGATATCATCGCGTCTATCCAAGACCACTTGAAGCTTTATGACATGAGCGCAGCTGATTTCCAAGGCATCGGCATGGGTACCCCAGGGACAGTTGATCCTGCCCAAGGCACCGTCATTGGCGCCTACAACCTAAACTGGAAGACCATGCAGTATCCCAAGCGCGACATTGAAGCGGCCACTGGCATTCCGTTTGCGATCGACAACGACGTCAACGTGGCAGCGATGGGCGAACAGTGGAAAGGCGCCGGCGACAAGTCCGACAACGTGACGCTGGTGGCTTTGGGCACCGGGATTGGTGCCGGCATTGTGTCCGATGGCATCTTGCTGCATGGTGCGGCAGGTTCTGCCGGTGAAGTCGGCCATGTGACCGTCCAACCAGACGGCTACATGTGCACCTGCGGCAAGCGCGGCTGCTTGGAGACTGTTGCTTCCGCCACCGGGATTGTGCATGTGGCGCGCGACATGGCCGAAGAATTTGCTGGCGACTCCCGCTTGAAGCAGATTTTGGATGATGGCGAAGATATCTCCAGTAAGATTGTCTTCGACTGCGCCCAGGCTGGTGACAAGCTGGCTTTGATGATTGTCGATAAAGTGTGCTACTACCTTGGCCTTGGCTTGGGGAACATTGGGAACATGCTGAACCCTGAATTTCTGCTGATTGGCGGCGGCGTTTCCGCAGCCGGCGACTTCTTGCTGACGCGGGTCCAGAAGTATTTCAACGAATTTACTTTCCCGAATGTGCGCAACACTACGCACCTGCGTTTGGCCACTTTGGGCAATACCGCCGGTGTGGTGGGGGCCGCTAGCTTGGCTCGCGCATAAAGAACATTAGCATTAAAAAATCAGGGCGAAGAGTCTGTTAAGGAGCGAATTTGTAATGGGGAACTTGTTGCTGGTTGTTGTTGGGATTGGGCTGGTCGTCTGGGCCGCCAACTATTTGTATCAAATGTGGCAGAAGTCACGGCTCAAAGCGGTCGGCGGCGAAATGACGCCGGAAGACTTTGAAGCGACGATGCGCAAGGCACAGATCATCGATCTGCGGGAAAAAGGCGACTTTGACGCCGGCCATATCCTGGGCGCCCGCAATCTGCCATACACGCAGTTAAAGCAGCGCCAAGTGGAACTGCGCAAGGACTTGCCGGTTTATCTCTATGATTTAACCGGTGCCATGTCCGTGCGCGCGGCACGCAAGCTGCGCAAAGAAGGCTTCCAGCATCTGTACTTCCTCAAGGGCGGTTATGATAACTGGTCCGGCAAAACGAAAAAACGCGAAGCATAATGAAAAAGACGTGGCTGTTTGCGATTGCAAACAGGCACGTCTTTTGCGTTTTGAGTGAACCAACCCCCTCGCTAGGAGCGAGGTAGCGTTAGCCTTGGTGCGCAGCGTGAGATTTGCGGTTGGCCTTGCGGCGGTTAGCATTGATCTCATCAACTTTTTCTTCAACGGGTTCGATGTAAGACTTTTTGAATGTTAACACCGCACCGGCAACGGCGCCGGCCGCAGCCACAATTCCGAACAGGAACCCAGTCGCAAATTTGTGTTTCATAAAAATCCCTCCAATATATCGAACTTAAGTGCTAACTACATTATACTTGATATATGACATTGAGCGGGAATAATTCTAACCAAACGCAAGTATTAATGATCGGGGGCCCGACTGCTACCGGCAAAAGTGCCTTGGCCGTGGCTTTGGCCAAGCAATTTGACGGTGAAGTCATCAATGGGGACGCCTATCAAATCTATCAGGGCATGGATATTGGCACGGCCAAAGTGACAGCGGCGGAGCAAGGCGGAATCCCTCATCATCTGCTGGATATCGTGCCGCCAAATGCTAGTTTTTCTGCGGCTGAATTTCAGCATCGGGCCGAAGCGGCGATCGCTGACATTGCCAGACGCGGTAAGCTACCGATTGTGGTGGGCGGGACGGGCTTTTACCTGAATGCGCTAAGGCTGGGCTTGCCGCTGGGCACCCAGGCCGCTTCACCAAGCCGGGTGCGCTGGCAAGCGGCGTTAGCGGCTCATGATGAAGCCTGGCTGTGGCACCAATTGGCCGCTCAAGATCCGGCCGCGGCGGCCAAAATTCCCGCCGGCAACTCACGGCGGGTGATCAGAGCGCTAGAAGTGATTGAGCAAACCGGTCAGCTGTTTTCGGCCCAGCCACCCAGCACCCCGCAATACGATACTTTGGTCTTGGCCCTCACCACGGAGCGGGCGACTTTGTATGACCGGATTAATACGCGGGTGGTGGCCATGCTTAACGCGGGCTTAGTGGCCGAAGTGCAAGCCGTGTTGGCGCAGGCGCCGCCGCCGACGGCTCAGGCGCTGCAGGCCATAGGCTACAAGGAACTGCTCCCATATTTGGCCGGAGAGCAGTCCTTAGCGGCGGCCACAGCGCTGATTCAGCAACATTCACGGCATTATGCCAAACGACAATTAACGTATTTTCGCCATCAGATGCCGGCCCACTGGCTGGATCTGATTGCTGATCCCAAGGCGCCTGCGCAAGCGGCGGCTTTGGTTTCAGCGTGGCGCATTCAAGGAGGAGTACATTCAAATGAAGTGGCAAGATAAATTTGATCCCAAATTAATGGCAACGGTGGCCGAAGTCGATGAGCAAATCGCTCCGCGGCTGGCAGCGATTGATGATCAGGTGCTGACCAATGAGGCGAAGGTGCTAGACAGCTTTCGCGCGCATGAGGTCGCGGAAAGCGACCTGATCAGTTCCACCGGCTATGGTGACAGCGATGTCGGCCGGGATAAGTTGGAAGCCATTTACGCCGATGTGCTCAGCGGTGGGGCGCCATATGCGGACGCTTTGGTGCGGCCCCAGTTCGTCTCTGGTACCCACACGATTGGCGTGGCGATGCTGGGGCTGGTGCGGCCTGGTGATGAAATCCTTTATATCACCGGCGCGCCTTATGACACCTTGCAGGAAGTACTGGGAATGGCCGGCAATGGTATCGGCAGTCCCAAAGAATACGGAATCAAAGCGGATTATGTGCCGTTGAAAGCCGATGGTAGTGCCGATTTGCCTGCCATTCAAAAGCGCATTCGGCCAGAAACCAAGGTGATCACGATTCAGCGCTCGCGTGGCTACGCGACCCGCGAGTCCTTTACCGTGGCCAAAATCGCCGAAATGATCAAAGCCGTGCGGGCGGTCAAGCCTGACGTCTGGGTGTTCATCGACAATGCCTATGGCGAATTTTCCGAACCGATCGAACCGCTGCAAGTCGGCGCTGACCTGATGGCTGGTTCCTTAATCAAAAATGCCGGCGGCGGCATGGCCAAGTCCGGGGGCTACATTGTGGGCCGCAAAGACCTGGTTGAGCGGGTGTCCTATCGCATGACTGTGCCAGGCATTGGTGGCGCTGAAGGCGCGACCTACGGCAACTTGGCCGATATGTATCAAGGCTTCTTCATCGCGCCGCAAGTCACCGGTGGCGCAATCAAAGGCGCCATCTTTGAAGCTGCACTGCTGGCGAAATTAGGCTTGCAGGTCAGCCCAAGCTGGGATGCGCCGCGGACGGACTTGATTCAAACCGTCAACTTCGGCAACCCCAAAGACATGACCGCCTTTGCCAAGGCCGTGCAGCAGAACTCACCAATTGACGCCTTCGTGACCCCAATCGCCGAGGAAATGACCGGTTATGAAGATAAGGTCATTATGGCCGCCGGGAACTTCGTCGAAGGCTCCACCATTGAGTACTCCGCTGATGGCCCGATGCGGCCGCCATACACCTTGTATATGCAAGGCGGGTTGACCTACGCCCATGCCAAGCTCGCCACCATCGGCGCAGCCCAGGCCACATTTTTCAATTAAACCGGAAAGATTCGGCAGCCGCCGAATCTTTTTTGATGAATGTTAGAAAAACTGACATCAGCCGTTGACGCCTGGTTTTGAAGTTGGTAGTCTGGTACACGTGATAAAGGGGGCCAGGCTGATGCCAGACATCGATGACATTCGCACCCGCCCAGTCTTGCCGATCGGGACGGTGATGGCGTTAACCGATTTGACTGCGCGTCAGATTCGGTACTACGAAGCACAGGGCTTGATCAAAACCGAGCGGACGGCGGGCAATCACCGACTGTATTCCTTGAACAATATCGACGCGTTGCTCGAAATCAGCACCCAGCTGAAAGACGGCTTCACGATTGCCGATATCAAACAGCAGCGCCATCCGCGCCACCGCCAGCCACTCAGCGACGAAGAAGTGCGGCGCATGCTGCGTGAGGAATTGCTCAATCAGGGTCGACTGAATCCAAGCGGACCGGATCAGCCGACTCAAGGTTTCGGATTTCGTCCGTAATGGGAAGGGAAAAGGAGCGACTTCATGGCTAAACAAGCGATTACTGCTGATATGATTCGGCAGAGCGTCAAAGAGCAAAACGTTGAATTTTTACGGTTGATGTTCACCGACATCAACGGCATCATCAAAAACGTCGAGGTGCCGGTTTCGCAATTAGAGAAGGTCCTAGCCAACAAAATGACCTTTGATGGCTCCTCCATCGATGGCTTTGTCCGCATCGAAGAAAGTGACATGCTGCTGTTCCCTGATTTGAACACCTGGCTGCTTTTCCCTTGGGAAAACGACGGCGGCAAGATTGCGCGGTTGATTTGCAGTGTGCATACGCCCGACGGTGAACCTTTTGTCGGCGACCCCCGGAACAATCTGATTCGGGTGATGGAAGATGCGCATAAGGCTGGCTACACTGCCTTTAACATTGGCCCGGAGCCAGAATTTTTCTTATTCAAGCTGGATGAAAATGGCGAACCTTCCTTGAAGTTGAATGATAAGGGCTCCTATTTTGACTTTGCCCCGCTTGATTTAGGGGAAAACTGCCGGCGCGATATCGTGCTGGAATTGGAAAAAATGGGCTTCGAAGTGGAAGCTTCGCACCATGAAGTGGCCCCAGGTCAGCATGAAATCGACTTCAAGTACGCCGACGCGGTAGATGCCGCCGATAATATTCAGACTTTTAAGCTGGTGGTGAAGTCCATTGCCCGCAAGCATGGCTTGTATGCGACCTTCATGCCCAAGCCTTTGCAAGGCATTAACGGCTCAGGGATGCACATCAACATGTCCTTGTTTAATGAACAGGGCAATGCCTTCTACGATGCCGATGCCGATGAAAAACTGAGCCCAGTGGCGATGCATTTTCTCGCCGGTCTGCTGGCCCATGCGCGCGGCTTGACGGCTATCAACAACCCCACCGTTAACTCTTACAAACGCTTGGTTCCTGGCTATGAAGCGCCTGTTTACATCGCGTGGTCTGGCACTAACCGCAGTCCACTGATTCGAGTGCCACAATCTCGTGGCCTAGGGACGCGGCTGGAAATGCGGTCCGTTGATCCAACGGCCAACCCATACCTCGCGATTGCGGCGATTCTGGAGGCCGGCCTCGATGGTGTGCGCAACCAGCTGGATCCGGAAGATGCGGTGGATCGTAACATCTACTCGATGCAAGATACCGAACGCAAAGCCAACCACATCCAAGACTTACCTTCGACGCTGCATAACGCATTGAAGGCGTTGGCTTCGGACCAAGTGGTCAAAAATGCGCTGGGTGAGCATCTGTTCCGCAGTTTCACGGATTCCAAAGACCTGGAGTGGGCGGCTTATCGGCAAAGTGTTTCTGAATGGGAACGCAGCCAGTACCTCGAACTCTACTAAGCCAAACCAAACAAAAAAAGCCGGAGGGAAAACTTTTCCCTCCGGCTTTTGCTGTGCTTAGCGTGAAAGCTGAGCCACGGCTTGTTCAATCGTCGCGCCACGACCAATGTGAGTTTGGTTGGCAGGATCGATTGCGATAAATTGTTGCGTATTGGTATCTAATTGAATTCTGTATTTCATGTGTATTACCTCCATTCGATCACGCATGAATGGTCGTTCAGTAGCGATGAAATAACTATACTATATTTTAGTAAGCAAGTCAAAAGAAAACCTTCTAGTGGCGTAAAATCAGTCGGAAGTCGTAGAGAACCGGAGCAGAGCAGAACGAGCTAAGGCCTCACCGCCGCAACCAGGTAGCAATGCCTTGAGCTAGGCGACTCATCGGCCTAACGCCGCCCTCCACAGGCTTTAGATGCGCTCCGGTCGGTAACGCTCGGGCGCATAGCTATGCTCCGATCCTCAGCGGCAAAGTGCGCCGCTAATGCTCAGAGCTAGGCTATTCGTCGAGCTGAGTGCGGCCGCCCTCAGCAGCCTTTAGTTACGCTACGGTCGGCAAAGCCGGACTGTCCAGCTACGGTCAGGCCCTCGAAGGCCAAAAGCGCCTTCAATGCCCTGACCTAGGCTAGCCATCCGGCCAAGCCCGCCGCCCTTCGCAGCCTTTGAGAAAGGTTTTTTGCGCCAGCGGGCTGGGTGTGCGAAGATAGAACACAAAGAAACGGAGGCCATGACATGGAAGAGGAAACCAAAGAAACACGAGACTTGAAAGGCGCCTTGATCACCGGAATCGTGGGGGTCATCCTCGCAGTGCTGCTGATGGTGGCGCATCAGGTGATCTGGGGGGTGCTGACGCTGGTGTTGGTGGCGGCAATCGTCTGGCACATTCTGCACCAGCCAGCGGCCAAGCCAGGGCTGCCGTCGGATCGCGCCACCATTACTGAACTCGAACAAAAGAACGGGCATCTGCCTTTGGATTGGGAGCCAATCACCAGCGCTTCCGCTGCAGAAAGCTTGCTCACGGAAAAAGTGGGCGATTTCGGCTGGCACACTGAAAGTGGCACCGTGGCGGTGTCTTCACCGATTCAATTCGTCGTGACCAGTCAGGACGGTCAGCGCTATGTGGTCTTCGCCACTGGTGAGTATACGGCAGCCCCAGTTGAAGGCCAGGCAAACACTGAAACCTCAGCGGATAAAACCGTCGCTGCAAGTGAGACCTCGGCAAATGATGCCGCGGCTGCTGCGCCGGCCCCAAGTGACCTAGCAGAATCGACGTCGACCCAACGCGAATCAGAGGTGAAGTAAATGTATCGAGCAGCATTAATTTTGGAAGGCGGGGCTTTGCGTGGTCAGTACACCGCCGGGGTGTTGGACACGTTTCTGAAGCATGACATCCACTTTGAACTGGTGGTTGGCGTGTCAGCCGGGGCACTGTGTGGGACGAACTACTTGTCTGAGCAGATTGGCCGCACCAATACCATCAACACCAAACACCGCCAAGATAAAAATTATATTTCTCTGCGGCGCGCCTTTAAACGCCAGGACATTATCAATCTTGATTATCTTTTTGCTCCGCATAGCGGCGATTGGGAGAACTTTGATGAGCGGACGTACCGCAGCTCAACCAGCGAATTTGTCGTGGTTGCAACGGCGCTGGCTTCCGGCCAGGCAGTGTACTTTAGGCATCCGCAAGGGCGCGACCTCGTGGCAGATTTGAAAGCCAGCTCCGCGATGCCGTTCATTTCGGCGCCGGCGGTCACGAATGCTGGCGTCTGCCTGGATGGTGGGATTGCCGATTCCATTCCGTTTGCTTATGCCCAAAAGCGCGGTTTTGATCAAATCGTGGTGGTCCGCACCAGAGAACGGACTTACCGCAAGAACCCGACGAGCGCCGTATTACGCCGCGCTTATCAGCACAGTTTTGCCGAGTATCCGGCTTTTGCGAGCACCGCCAGCGCCCGGCCGGAGATGTATAACCAGCAGGCCGCCCAGCTTCAGCAACTGGAGCAGCAGGGCCAGGTCTTTGTCATTGCCCCACAAGAGCCGGTCACCGTTGGCCGCCTGGAGCGTGATGTCAACAAATTAACCGCCTTGCATCAAACCGGGATGGCAGAGGCCGAAGCGGCGCTGCCAGGGATGCAGGCATATCTATCTCACGCATCAGAAGATTAAAAAAACCCGCAAATTTGCGGGTTTTTCTTAGCTCAAAAGTGCGATAGCCGAGATTCGAACTCGGGACCGATGGTTTAGAAGACCATTGCTCTATCCAACTGAGCTACTATCGCAGCACGCTTTCCATTATACGAACGGGCATTGAGGCCTGTCAATCACTGCTTGGCTTGAAAGGCGGCGGTGAGTCGTCTAGACTGAAAGAAATGAAGAAGAAATGAGGAATTGCTTTGAAACTCAATCAATTTGGCCGCGTCACCGTCAGCTTTGACCAGCAATGCCAGGAACTGACTGCCATCGGCTTTAACGTGACGCTGGACCAACCATTAGCCGCAGTCGCCAGCGCGGCCTATGCTAAGCTTTTTCCAGAAGCATTGTCGAATACGGCCAAGGCGCAGGCGTTAGCTGCGGTGGCCGCCACGGCCAAGCTGGATTTAGGGGCGTGGCTGGCCACTAAGCCAACCACCATCAGCCGCGAAATCTTTTATGCGGTTGCCTTGCAGCTCTTGGGGTTTGAACCCCTGACCGACTATCCGCTTGATGATGCCCTGGGTTTTATGGCCAAAACTCAGCTCCCAGTCGTTGACGATGCGATTGAGTCCGCGGCCGACTTTTACGCGGCGTTGTATTTGCTGCTGTGCACGCGCACAAAGCACTTGGTCAACTACTTGGATGATTTGGCCAATCGCGGCTTCTATCAGGACTTCCAAGCGGGGAAGGCCAAACCGGAGTATCTCTTCTTCAACGGTAAAGCCCAGGCAGTGTTTGATGCGCGCCACTTGCGTCGTGAAGTGGTGTGGGTGGAATCGGACTTGGACACCGACGAGGATGGCAAGCGTGACATGCTGGAAGTGACCATTTTCCGGCCCGCTGCCACGGATCACGGCGTTAAAATGCCGGTGCTGTTCACGGCCAATCCTTATTTCCATGGCACCAACGATGTCGATTGGATCACCCACAAGCCCGATCCCACGCTGGCGGTGAAGACTCACTCGCACACGCGCGCTGACGTCACGGCAAAAGTACCGGCGCCTACCGATTTGCCTCATCAACCCGTGAACGGCGAAAGCACCACCGCCGAAGTTTACGGCGATGAAAATGGTATCTACATGTTCAATGACTTTATGCTGCCGCGGGGCTTCGTGACGGTGTACTCCGGTGGGGTCGGGACCCGCGGTTCAGATGGTGTCCGCAGCACCGGCGGTCAAAGCGAAACCGATTCCGCCGTGGCGGTGATTGAATGGTTGACCGGCCAGCGCAAGGCCTTCACCAACCGCACCGATGGCATCGAAATCAAAGCCTGGTGGAGCAATGGTAAAGTGGCCATGACTGGGAAGTCTTACCTAGGGACGCTGTCGATTGCCGCTGCCACCAGTGGCGTGGCGGGACTGAAAACCGTGATCTCCGAGTCTGCCATTTCCTCTTGGTACGATTACTACCGGGAAAACGGCTTGGTCGTTGCGCCAGGCGGTTTCCAAGGGGAAGACGCCGATGTGCTGGCGGTGGATACTTTCTCGCGGCAGAAACAAACAGGCGATTACCTGAAAATTAAGCCGACCTGGGACCGTGCTTTGGCGCAAATCACCGCCGATCAAGATCGTCAAACTGGCGATTACAGTGCCTGGTGGGATGAGCGTAACTATCGCAACCACTTGCAAGACATTCGTTGCGATGTCGTGATTGAACATGGCCTCAACGACTGGAACGTCAAACCGGCTAACGCTATTCGCTTCTGGAATGGCCTGCGGGATTTGCCCATCAATAAGAAGTTATTCCTGCATCAAGGCCAACATACTTACTTGGACAACATCCGCTCGCTGGACTTCGCTGACCAATTAAATTTGTGGCTGTCCTATGAATTGCTCGGCGTTGACAACAATGCGCCAGCCACCTTGCCGAACGTCACGGTGCAGGATAACGTGACCCCGGAAACCTGGCACACGTACGAAGATTTTGGCGCACCGGCCAGTGACCATGAGGTGAAGCCCCTGAACTTGGCCGCGGATTTCAAAGCGCCGCGGGCCAGCTTTGCCGACAATGCCACGAGTATTTTCACCGCGGCGCATTCGAATTCTGATGAATTCGAAGCAGACATCATCAAACCAGACTCGCGCTACAATGACGCGCGTCTTTGGTTAGGTTTGCCAGCGTTCGGCACAGCCGTCACCTTGGAAGGCGTCCCGCATCTGAAGCTGCGGCTGTGGATTGATCAACCAACGGCCATTTTGTCGGTGCGGTTAGTCGACGTGGGGGATGCGTTGCGCTTCACGCCAGTAGCCAGTGCAGTTGATCCAGCCGGCTGGCAACTCGGCTATGATTTTAAAACGGCTTCGATTTTGGAGTTCAAACCGGAAAAACAGCCGTCTGCCAGCAAGCTGGTCAGCTTCGGCCATGTCAACGTGCAAAACCAGCACAACGCGTATGAAAATGTGCCGGTGGTGCCGGGCCAACCCTTCACCGTCGAGTTCGACTTGCAGCCAACGCATTTGAACTTGCCGGCCAGTCGACATCTGGCGCTGATCATTCATGGTGCAGATATGGCGCAGACCCAGCGAACCGAAGCGGTGGTTAATTTCCACGTTGATCTGGCGCAAAGTGAATTGCTGTTGCCTTTACGAACGAAATAACAAGAAAAATCGGCTTCTCGCAATGCTAGCGAAAGGCCGATTTGTTTTTGGACTCGAATTGATGATAGCGCTGGTGGTATACTGAAGGTCCTTGGCAGGGGCAGGGTTCGATTGCAGTTTGATCGAGCCTTTTTCTATTTCGTCTGGCGGAAATAATAGCGCAGACCGTACAAGCCGCCAATCATGGCCAGCATCCATAAGCCGTATAGCAAACTGAAGCCGCCGAAGCCCCAGAATTTGAGACTGAGGCCGAATAAAATGACCCACAAGCAGCCGGCCACCACGAGATTCAAGGGTTGATGCAAGCGCGCCGTGGTGATCAGGAGCAAGCCTGCCGAAATCAAATAGATCAAAGCAATCAACAAAGCAACCAACACGATCCACCTCCTGAAGGTAGTATACCGGCCAAGTGCGGCGGCGACAATCCCTACCGCCAAGACTTGCGCTGGCGGGTTTTCTTTGGTACAATCTGAACGTTGTATTTGTCACCCCTCAACTGCAACCGCACAACGTCAGGTTTTTAAGCGTAGCACCTGACTTGGCGAGTACTCAGGGGAAAAAGCCTACGGGCAACAGGAGGTGCACAAGATGTACGCAATTATCAAAACCGGTGGTAAGCAATACAAGGCTGAAGTCGGTGAAGCACTTTACGTCGAGAAGCTCGATGTTGAAGAAGGCAAGACAGTTACATTCGACCAAGTCATTTTGGTCGGCGGCGAAGGCGATGCCAAGATTGGCACACCAACGATCGACGGTGCAACGGTCACTGGTAAAGTTGAGAAGCAAGGGCGCGAAAAGAAGGTTGTTACCTACAAGTACAAGCCTAAGAAGCATCAACACCAGAAGAAGGGCCACCGTCAGCCATATACGAAAGTGGTTATCGACGCGATCAACGCCTAACAAGGAGTTCGCATGATCAAAGCGATTTTTACGCGGGACGCGCAAGGCGAAATCAGCCATTTTAGCTTAACCGGCCATGCCGATTCAGGTGATTACGGGCATGATTTGGTCTGTAGCGCGGTTTCAGCCGTCAGTATCGGCGCTGTCAATGGCATCGAAGCGTTAGCCGGCTTTCAGCCGGATGTGGACGCAGATGAGGTCAACGGCGGGCACCTAGTTTTGGCGCTGGAACAACCAGTGAATGGTGAACAGGAGCATATCGCACAGATTCTCCTTGAGAATTTGCTGTTATCCCTGACCAGCATTGAAGAAAATTACGGCGATTATCTGCACGTCACAACCCAGCAACAAGCCTGATTCAATATTCGATACTCGGAGGTGTACAACTTATGTTAAAGATGAATTTGCAGTTCTTCTCTCACCACAAAGGTGGCGGTTCGACTTCAAACGGTCGTAACTCTGCCGGTCGCCGGCTTGGCAGCAAGCGTGCCGACGGTCAATTCGTTAAGGCTGGTAACATCTTGTACCGTCAGCGCGGTACCAAGATTCACCCAGGCGTTAACGTCGGCCGTGGCGGCGATGATACTTTGTTTGCAACCGCAGATGGCGTTGTGAAATTCGAACGCCTTGGCCGCGATAAGAAACAAGTATCTGTTTATCCAGCAGCAAAAGCTGAATAATCCTGAACGCTCCGGAGACGGGGCGTTTTTTGTATGTCTTTGGGAAAATGGAGGGATGACATGACCCGTTTAACCAATTTACAAGCGCAGCTCACACCCCTGAAGCTTGATGCCTTACTGGTGTCAGACCCAGTGAACGTCACGTATCTGACCGGTTTCACTGGCGATGAGAGTGCGCTCTTGGTCAGCGCTGAAAAGGCCTGGCTCATCACCGATTCACGCTTTACGGAACAGGTGAAGCAAGAAGTAACCGATGCCGAAATGGTGCTGCATGAACATGGGCTGTTTGCGGAAGCCGGCAGCTTGGCCCAAGCGCATGGCCTTAGGACCGTGGGCTTTGAGGCGGAGACGCTGACCTATGCGGACTTTGCGAAGCTGCCTCAGGGCCTGAACTGGCAACCGACCCAAAATGTCGTGGCGCAGCTGCGCGAAGTCAAAGACGAACACGAACTAGCGCTCATCAAGCGTGCTATCGCGATTGCGGAATCGGGCTATCAGCATGTGTTGGCGACGATTAAGCCAGGGATGACCGAGCTTGAAGTTGCCACCGACCTGGACTTTTTCATGCGTCAGCAGGGCGCTAGCGGGACCTCGTTTGAAACCATTGTGGCCAGTGGTGCGCGCGCGGCAATGCCACATGGTGCCGCCACCGCCAAAAAGATTGAAGCTGGCGATGTGGTGACCTTAGACTGGGGCTGTGTTTACCAAGGCTATGTTTCGGATATCACCCGGACCTTTGCGGTGGGTGAACCTGATCCTAAGCTCAAAGCCATTTACAAGATTGTGGCTGAATGCAACCAGGCCACGGCGAAGATGATGGCCCCAGGCGTGTTAGGCAAAACCATTAACGACTTTGCCCATGGGTTCATTGACCAAGCCGGCTATGGCCAGTACTTCGGGCATGGCACCGGGCATGGCATCGGCCTATCGATTCACGAAGGGCCAGGCGCCTGGGGGCCGTATCGGGATGTGCCGCAAGCCATTGGTAATGTGGAAACCGACGAACCTGGTATTTACGTCCCAGATTTAGGCGGCGTGCGGGTCGAAGACGACCTGTTGATCACCGCGGCGGGGGCGCAGTATCTCACCACCCCGGCGCCCAGTGAGTTATTGATTGTGCCAGTGCAAGATCAGACCTGAGAGAAAATGGCTTGGTATCAGGCTGCGGAAGGTGGCCGCTCTTAGCCCAATGAATAGCCTAGCTCAAGGCATTGCCGGCGCGCTTTGCCGGTGAGGCCTTGAGCGTAGCTATTCACTTGGGCGTTGGCCACCTGGAGCGCAACTACAAATGGGGCGCTAAGCCCGCCGTCTTTCGTCTTTTCTCTTTCGTCCTTCTGCTTGCATGGCCTTTGCCTGATTGATATAGTAAAGTGTAGCGATTTAGCAGTTATGGAGGAAATTTATGATTTCAGTAAACGATTTTAAAAATGGTTTGACAATCGAAGTCGATGGCGACTTGTGGCGGATTGTTGAATTCCAACACGTTAAGCCAGGGAAGGGTTCCGCGTTTGTGCGGTCCACTTTGAAGAACCTGCGGACCGGGGCCGTTCAAGAAAAGACCTTCCGTTCCACTGAAAAAGTTGAAAAGGCGCAGATTGATACCAAGACCATGCAGTATTTGTATGCCGATGGTGATAGCTATGTCTTCATGGATACCAGTACTTATGAACAGCTTTCCTTGCCAGGCGATGAATTGCAGGATGCGCTGAAGTACATGAAGGAAAATATGGAAGTCAAAATCATGATGCACGGGGCCGAAACGCTGGGCGTTGAGGTACCAAACACCGTTGATTTGACTGTGACCGCGACCGAACCTGGGGTGCGTGGTAATACCAGTTCAGGCGGTTCCAAGCCGGCCACGATGGAAACTGGCTTGGTCGTTCAGGTGCCATTTTTCATTAACGAAGGCGATGTCCTGACCATCAATACGCAAGACGGCAGTTACATTTCTCGCGCTTAAAAAAGCGCGGCAGTTGCTGCTGACGTTTTGATGCGTTAGACTTTTGAACGATGGCAGTGTGGCACGAGACAGGAGGAATTGGCATGGCAGAAGAATCGAATATCATTCTGGCAAATCGGACGGATGCGCAAGGCACGATTGAAATCGTTCCAGAAGTGCTGGAAGTGATTTTAGGCATCGCCGCGGTGTCCGTGGATGGAGTTTATCAAATGCGTGGCAGCATGGCCAGCACGATTAATTCATGGTTCGGCCGTGCCAATCATGGCAAAGGCGTCGATTTGAAAGTCGACGGCAAGCGGCTGACGGCGGATGTTTATGTTTACCTTGATTACGGGGTATCTGTGCCGAAGGTGGCTTTGGCCATGCAATCGACTTTGCGTGAACAATTGTTGTACATGACTGATTTGACCCTTGATGAAGTCAATGTGCATGTGGTTGGCGTCGTGCCAGAAAAAGCGCCGAAACTGGACGCCGAGGCCCTGTTTGCCGATGATAATGGCGAAAACGAGGACGACAAGTAAATGCTAGATAGACATGAGACACGGGAAGCCGCCTTCAAGGTGCTGTTTGCGCTGGCGACCAATCCTGATGCTGACCGCGAAACGGTTTACCAAGAGGTGCTGCCTGAAGGCGCCGCCACGCCAGATTATCTGGTGACGCTGGTGGATGGCGTGCTGGCCAAGCAGTCGGAACTGGATGAGCAGATTCAGGGTAAGCTTAAAGCAGGCTGGACATTAGCGCGGCTTTCCAAAACCGATTTGATTTTGCTACGGCTTGGCCTATACGAAATCACCGCAGTGGCTGACGTGCCTAATCGCGTGGCGGTTAACGAAGCCATCGAACTGGCGAAAACGTACAGTGACGACCAAGCGGCAAAGTTCATCAACGGGATCTTGGGCCATTTTGTTGAGGCCTGACCACGAGCCGACTACTGCGTAAAGCGGAGCCGGCTTTTGCTTTATGGTCGTCAAGCTGACGACTGCGAAATATCTAATGACCCAGTCGCGCGGCAGCGGCTGCAAGGGGGAAGAACATGACGATTCGACTTGATGGCAAACAAACGGCTAACAGCATGATGGCCACACTTAAAACTGAAATCACAGCGCTTAAGGCTAAGGGAGTGACCCCAGGGCTGGCTGTGGTACTGGTGGGCGATGACCCGGCCAGCGCCATTTATGTGCGAAATAAGCAGCGGCGGGCGGAAGAATTGGGCATCAATTCCGTCCGCCGCACCTTGCCGAAATCAGCCACCCAAGCGGAAGTGCTAGCTGAAGTGGCGACACTGAACCAAGATCCCAGCATCGATGGTATTTTGGTGCAGCTGCCACTGCCGTCGCAAATCGACGAAAACGCGGTGATCGAAGCCATTGATCCAGCTAAAGACGTGGATGGCTTCCATCCCCTGAACGTCGGCAAACTCTGGGAAAATATGCCGCGGATCATCGCCTCGACGCCTTTTGGCATCATGGCCTTGCTGGAGCATTACCATATTGATGTGGCCGGCAAACACGCGGTGGTGCTGGGACGGTCCAATATCGTGGGGCGGCCCATGGCAGCGCTGCTGCTCAATCATGACGCAACGGTGACAATCGCCCATAGCAAGACTCAGAATTTGTTTGCGATCACCAAGCAGGCCGACATTTTGGTGGTGGCGACTGGCCAGGCTGAATTCATCACCGCGGATGCGGTAAAGCCTGGCGCGGTGGTGATCGACGTTGGTATGGATCACAACGCAGCCGGGAAGCTGGTCGGCGACGTGGACTACGCCAGTGTGGCGCCGGTGGCCAGCGCCATTACGCCAGTGCCTGGCGGCGTGGGACCGATGACGATTGCTGGTTTAATGACGCAAACCGTGGCGCTAGCAAAGAGGCGAGTGCATGAGTGAGCCTGATTTTCTGACCGTCAGTTTGCTGACGGAGTACCTGCGGCGTAAGTTTGACCTGGATCCGTATTTGAAACAGGTCTTTTTGACCGGCGAAGTGTCCAACTTCCGCCAGCGCCCAGGGCATCAGTATTTTTCCTTGAAGGATGATCACGCCAAAATTAGTGTGGTCATGTTTAAGTCGGCCTTTGCCAAGCTCAAATTTAAGCCTGAAGAAGGCATGAAGGTCCGGGTCGTGGGCCGCGTGACGCTGTATCCGGCTAGCGGCCAGTATCAAATCGTCATCGACAAAATGGAACCTGATGGCGTTGGCGACTTGTATCAAGCCTTAGCCCAGCTGAAAGAAAAGCTGGAAAAAGAAGGCTTATTCACGCGCAACCAACGGCCCCTGCGCCCGTTTCCTAAGCGAGTGGCGGTGATTACCAGCCCTAGCGGTGCGGTGATTCAAGATATTATGACCACGGTGGCGCGGCGCTACCCAATTTTGCAGATTGTCTTGTTTCCGGCTCAGGTGCAAGGCGATACCGCGGCGGCCACCATTGTCACTCAGCTGGAGCGGGTCAAAGCCATGGGTGGTTTTGACGCGCTGATCATTGGCCGCGGCGGCGGCTCCATTGAGGATCTGTGGCCGTTCAATGAAGAAAAGGTGGCGCGGGCCTTGGTTGACATGCCGATGCCGATTGTCAGCTCGGTCGGTCACGAAACCGATACCACCATCACCGACTTCATCGCTGATCATCGCGCGGCCACCCCCACTGCAGCGGCGGAGCTGGTGACGCCGGTGCCACTGGTGGATGCGCTGGATCGCATCGCCCAAGATCGGTTGCGTTTGACCACGGCGATGAAAAATCGCATTGCCAACGCCCAAGAGCGGCTCGATCGCTCGCGGCGCAGCGTGGTGCTCACGCAACCGGAGCGATTGTATGACCAGTATTTGCAGCAAGTCGACCAGTTGAAGAACCGATTGCACGCTGCGACCAAAGCCCAGCTGGACTTTTTGGCGCACCGGGTCCAGGTGGCGCAAACCGCGCTTAATCCGCGTCAGCTCGGGGTGCGGGTGGCGACGGGGCAGCAAACCGTGCAAACGACCACGCACCGCTTGCAAACGGCGATGCAAAGTCTCTTGCAGGCCAAGCGGCAAGCCTTTGCCCAGGCGAATGAAGGGTTGGAGCACTTGGGCCCAGCTCAGATTCTAGGGCGCGGCTATGCGTATGTGACCGACGAGCAAGGGCGGATGCTCAAGCACGTGGCTGATTTTAAGCCGCAAAGCGCTGCTGTGATTCATGTGACGGATGGGCTTGTCCCAGTCGTCGTTCAAGAAAGGACGAAGAAAAATGGCTGAACCAACCTTTGAAGCAAATCTGCAGAAACTTGAAACCATCGTCACGCAGCTGGAGCAAGGCCAAGTGCCGCTGGAAGAAGCGCTGGAACAATATAAAACCGGCATCAAGCTCTCCCAGCAGCTGGAGGCGACGTTGAAGAACGCGGAACAAACCGTGACGCAAATGGTCAAAGAAGATGGCACCGTGGCCTCATTTGACCCGAAAGCCGATCAGCATGCTTAAACCTGACACTGAAGCATTACGGGCGCCTTTAAACGCGTTTTTGGATCAGCATCTAGCCACGGTTGAGAATGCCCATTTACAAGCCGCGATGCGCTATTCTGTCGACGCCGGCGGCAAAAGGTTGCGGCCACTGCTACTGCTCGCCACAGTGGCGACGTTTGGCGGCGAGGTAGAAGCGGCCATGCCAGCCGCCGCCGCCTTGGAACTGGTGCATACTTATTCGCTGATTCATGATGACTTGCCTGAAATGGACAACGACGATTTGCGTCGCGGGCAACCCACCGCACATAAAAAATTCGATGTCGCGACGGCGGTTTTGGCCGGAGATGCCTTGCAAAGCGAAGCGTTCACTTTGTTAGGGCAGCTCACCGCTCAGCCGCAGGTGCAAGTGGCGTTGCTCCAAACCTTGGCTGCCGCAATCGGCGGCAATGGCATGGTGGGCGGCCAGGTGATGGATATGGATTCCCAAGGCCAAACCATCAGCTTAGCCGACTTGAAACAGCTACAGCGCCTGAAAACCGGTGCCTTGCTGGAAGCGGCGGTGGTGATGGGCGGCCAGCTGGCCAACGTCGACGCGGCCACCTTTGGCGCGTTGCGGGCGTTTGCGGCGCATTTTGGGCTGGCTTTCCAGATCCAAGATGATATTAATGATCTGACCAAAACCGCAGCGCAGCTCGGGAAAACCCCGAACAAAGACGTGGCCGAGCACAAAGCCACTTTCCCGGCGCTGCTAGGTTTGGCTGGCAGTCGTGAGGCTTTGCAGCAGGAAGTCGCCGCAGCGGCGGCGAGCTTAGCCACGCTGAACCAACCGGCGCCGCAACTAAGCGCTTTTTTGACCTATTTTGAAACGAGGTAAACTGTGAAAAAAGAACGAGTCGATGTGCTATTGGTCGAGCAAGGGTTGTTCATGTCCCGCGAGCAAGCCAAGCGGGCGGTGATGGCCGGTGAAGTGTATGACCAAAACAATGAGCGGCAAGACAAGCCAGGGGTCAAAATTGCTGGGGACACGATTTTGCATGTCAAGGGTAAAACCATGCCTTATGTCAGTCGCGGTGGTTTGAAACTGGCCAAGGCGCTCGATGTGTTTGCTTTGGATCTGACGGGCCTGACCGTGCTTGATATCGGCGCTTCGACTGGCGGTTTTACCGATGTGGCCCTACAGCATGGCGCTAAGATGAGTTATGCGCTGGATGTTGGCTACAACCAGTTGGCCTGGAAACTGCGCGAAGATCCGCGGGTCAAGGTGATGGAGCGGGTCAACTTCCGCTACAGCAAACCGGAAGACTTCACTGACGGGCCAGTTGAGTTTGCCATGACGGATGTGAGTTTTATTTCGCTGAAGCTGATTTTGCCGCCGCTGCATGCCATCATTCAGCCCGGCGGCCATGCTGTGGCTTTGATCAAGCCGCAGTTTGAGGCGGGGCCGAGCCATGTCGGCAAAAAAGGGATTGTCCGCGATCCGGCGGTGCATCGCAGCGTTTTAACCACCATTGTCAACTTTGCGCTCGGTGCCGGCTACAATGTGCTCGGTCTAGATTTCAGCCCAATCAAAGGCGGGGAAGGCAACATCGAATTCCTGATTCATTTGCAGCAAACCGAGGGGGCTGGTCAAGCCGCCAGCACAGTGGATATCGAGCAAACCCTGGCTGCCGCCTACGCCGAATTACGCCCAGGCCACTAATGTATATCTATGCATCAGCTTTCACGAATATGCAGTATGTAGTATAATTATTAGTGGAAAGCAGGTGGCAGGATGCAAAAAACTCAACGGCATGCGCTCATCCGGCGCTTGGTCACCAGTCAGGCAATCGAACGCCAAAGTGATTTTGTGAAAGCCCTGAAAGCTGAAGGCGCCAATGTCACCCAGGCCACGATTTCGCGCGACATTAAGGAGCTGCAGTTGATCAAAGTGCCTATGGCTAATGGCCATTACCGGTATAGTTTGCCGGCGGAAAAACAACTTTCGCCAAGAGATAAACTCAAGCGGACCTTGGCGGCCTCGTTTGTCCGCAGTGACCGGATGAATAATTTTGTGCACCTGGTGATGTCCCCTGGCACCGCCGCGGCGGTCGGCAATCTGATTGACCAGCTTGACGATCCGCGGATTTTTGCTTCGATTGCTGGGGATGCGGCGATTCTGATTGTTTGTCGCAGCGATCAGGACGCGCTCACGGTGAATCAGGATTTAGACGAAATGGTGGGATAAACCATGCTGCAAGAATTAGTCATTCATGATTTTGCAATCATTGAATCCCTGGAGTTGAGCTTTGAAAAAGGCATGACCACGTTAACTGGGGAAACCGGCGCCGGCAAGTCGATTATCATCGACGCGGTGGGGCTGCTGGCAGGTGGCCGCGGCTCCACGGATTTCATCCGCACCGGCGCGCCCAAAGCGGTGTTGCAAGGCTTGTTTGATGCGAGCCGTAATTCCCGCACCGCGGCCGTGATGGCGACGTATGGCCTGGCGCCGGATGACGGCACCGTGCTGCTCCAGCGCGAGCTATTTGCCAGTGGCCGCAACCTGTGCCGAATCAACGGCGAGCTGGTGAACACCGCGACGCTGCGCGCAGTCGGCGAAACGCTGGTCGATATTCACGGCCAAAATGAGCATCAGCAGCTGATTCATCCGGAAACGCATATCACGTTGTTGGATCAATATGCGGGAGCCGCCGTTGGTGATTTGTTGAGCGATTTTCATGCGCAATACACGGCGTATCAAAAAGACCAAGCGGCCTTAGCGAAGAAACGCGCCAACGAGCAGGAGTGGGCCCAGCGTCTGGATATGTTGCAGTTTCAGGTTGGGGAAATTCAAGGGGCGCAGCTCAAACCCAATGAAGAAGACGAACTCAGCGTTGAGCGCGATCGCTTAGCCAATTATCAGCGGATCTCTGACGCGCTGACCGAAAGCTATGAGCTGCTCGGCAATGAAGATGCTAACCCGCTGGATCAAATCGGTGAAATCATGCATGCGCTGCAAGGAATTGCCGCTTATGGCAAGGACTATGAGGCGTTGGCCAACAGTGTCCAGTCGGTTTACTACGGCTTGCAAGATGTGCAAAGTGACTTGTCGCGGGAATTGGACGGGCAGGAATTCGATGCCAATCGCCTCGATGAAGTCGAAAAACGCCTGGAATTGATCAACCAACTGGAACGCAAATATGGCGCGGATCTCCCCGCAGTGATTGCTTACGGCGAAAAAGCGGCCAAGGAGCTCGCGCAAATGACGGCCACCGATGAGAATGAAGAAGGCCTCGATCAGCGCGTCCAGACGGAGCATGAGGCTTTGCTCAAGCTTGGGGCTAAGCTCCGGGCAGCGCGCCAGCACGCAGCAAAGGCGCTGACCAAAGCCATTCATGCGCAGCTCGCTGCGCTTTACATGGCCAAAACCGTCTTTTCCGTGCGCTTCACCCCGGTGGCAGAGGGCACGCTGCGGCCTGATGGCATCGACAACGTGGAGTTTTACATTCAAACTAACCCTGGCGAGGCGGCGAAACCACTAGCTAAAATTGCCAGTGGCGGGGAACTTTCCCGCATCATGCTGGCGCTGAAGACGATTTTTGCCGAAACCGACGGCGTCACCAGTATTATTTTTGATGAAGTCGACACTGGGGTTTCCGGCCGGGTCGCTCAAGCCATCGCCTCGAAGATCTCTCAAATTGCGCAGCGCTCGCAGGTGCTGTGCATCAGTCATCTGCCGCAAGTTGCGGCGATGAGTGATCATGAGTTCTTGATCCAAAAGCAGGTGGCGGCAGGGCGGACCCAAACCAAGGTGCAAAAGCTCGACCATACCGGCCGGGTCCAAGAAATTGCGCGGATGCTGGCGGGTGAGGAAGTCACGAAACTCGCGGTCGAACACGCGGAAGAAATGTTGCGGCTGGCAGCCGCGGCGAAAAAGTGAGGATGAAGACTGTCGCTGGCAGTCTTTTTTCGAATCAAAAAGCGCGACCTTGCCGAAGCAAAGCCGCGCGGATGGTGCTTAAACGCGCTGAATGTAGCGCAGTTGGTCAAATGAGACGACACGATATAAGTTACTGCGATATGCTTGAAACAAGAACCGATCGTCGCCCAGTTGACGAGTCAGGTGACCGGCCAGCGGGGTGGCTTCACCTTCAAAGAATAAAGCCACTCGGTAGTGACGGTCGAACGCTTGGGCCGTGAACGCGCGCAGTTGATTAGCCGGCATTGTCTGAGCAGGTTCTTCTAGCGCAAAGAACTGCTTGGTTGATTCAATCAGTGAATGCGTGACGGTTTGTAATGCGTTAGCGCGATTTTCCATTTTGATTTGCCCCCGAACATTTGTTTGTGACTTCATTATGCAAACAAACGTTCGAGAAGTCAAGCGGTTTTAAAATTTATTTTGAGGAGGTGAGCCTATGCCTTTAGCCATGGTGTTTGGCGGTGGCGGCGCGCGCGGCGCGTTTCAAGCCGGAGCCTATGCGGCCTTGGCCCAGACGGGGATAACGCCGCGGTTCATGGTGGGGACCTCGATTGGGGTCATCAATGCGTTAGCCACCACGAAACTGGCTGGCCCGCAGCTGGGGCAATGGTGGCTGACTAAATTGCCCACCCGCATGTTTGCCTTGGGTGGTGAACTGCCGTTTGTGCCAGTGCTAAAAGAGCTGATCCAATTGCCGCGGCGGCAGGCCTGGCCGGTGCTGGCCGTGACCGCCACTAAACGGACGCGACGCCCCCATGTGGTGACGCTCAACCAACCATCAGCAGAGCAGCTGCAGTGGCTCCTAGCGACAACGGCCATCCCTGGGGTCTACCCGCCGGTCACAATCTCCGGCCAGCGCTATGTCGACGGGGCGGTGTGCGATGAATTACCGGTGGATCTGGCCTATGATCTCGGGGCCACTGCGGTGATTGCCATCGAGGCCGGTGGGGTTGGCGCCCGCTCAACGCGCA
Source organism: Lacticaseibacillus suilingensis (assembly GCF_016861845.1). Lineage (GTDB taxonomy): Bacteria > Bacillota > Bacilli > Lactobacillales > Lactobacillaceae > Lacticaseibacillus > Lacticaseibacillus suilingensis. Next base: position 76,915 of record NZ_BOLV01000002.1, on the reverse strand, counting down.
TCGCTGATTTCACCATTAAAATACCGCCGCAAATGCCCGGCATTTTGGATTTTCGCCGCCAAGGCCGGGCGTTGATGCTGACCCGCGGCTGGCAAGCAGGGCAAAAACTACTGAAAAGCCCTGAATTTCAAGCGTGGCGTGCCGAACAAGCTTGAAATTCACCGGCCTAAACGGCATAATGTGAGGTAACACAAAAATGAAAGAGGTTAAAGCATGCATGAACGGGGAATGCTGATCGTCTTATCGGGTCCTAGTGGTGTCGGTAAGGGTACGGTTCGGCAAGCCATGCTCCAAGACGATTTTCGCGATTTTCAGTACTCAGTTTCGATGACCACCCGCAAGCCCCGACCTGGGGAAAAAGACGGTATCGACTACTACTTCCGCACCAAGGAGCAGTTTGAGCAAGAAATTGCGGATGGGCAGATGCTCGAATATGCCAAATACGTCGACAACTACTACGGCACTCCGCTTAAGTATGTGAATCAAACCCTCGATGCCGGCCGCGATGTCCTGCTGGAAATCGAAGTCAAAGGCGCCATGCAAGTGCGGGCCAAATGTCCGGATGGGGTCTTCATCTTTTTGACGCCGCCAGATTTAGTCGCCTTGAAACACCGCTTGGTCGGCCGCGGCACCGATGATATTGCCACCATCAACAAGCGCATCCAGCAAGCGGCGCAAGAAATTAAGATGATGGAAAATTATGACTATGCCGTCGTCAATGACGAAGTGCCGCTGGCAGTGAAGCGCATCGAACGCATCATCGAAAGTGAGCACTTGCGGGTGCCGCGCGTGATCGATAAATACCGAAATATGGTAAACTAGACTGACGGTTAACGGAAAAAAGGAGCAAACATCATGATTATTTACCCATCCATCGATAAGTTACTGGCGAAGATTCCTTCCCGCTACTCACTGGCAGTTTTGGCTGCGAAGCGGGCGCATGAGCTGGAAAGTGGCAGCATCAAAATGTTGCCGGAATACCGCTCGCTGAAAAAAGTCGGTCAGGCGCTTGAAGAAGTCGCGGCTGGTGACGTCATCATCGACCCTGACTCTAAGTTGCTGGAACGTGACGCGGAAAAGCTGGACCACAAAGACTAAAGTGAATGAGGCTGAGACAAAATGCGGTTTTAGCCCAGAGTATAAGCCAAACGGCCTGTAAAACCCGAACTTAGGTTTTGCAGGCCGTTTGGCTTGTACGGCTAGGGCGTTGCATTTTGGCTCGCACTGTTCCGGAATAGTCGTGTGCCTATCTTCATCTCAAATTATGTCTCGATCACTTTTTCTTTGGGCAAAATTGTTGGGTTGCGAATAGCTAGGCTACTTTGTCGGCAAAAATCGCCAGCCTTCGCAGCGTATAGGTGCGCTCAGACCAGCAACGCGCGAGCGATTAGCTATGCTTAAGCCCTCGCCGGCAAGATCAGCCGGCAATGGCTTAAGCTAGGCTACTCGTCGCGCTAAAACCGCTGGCCTTCGCAGCGTGATATTCTTTGGTATAATAGATTCAAAAATGGAGGGGATTGCATGGCGAAACACATCGGAGTTTTTGTGACTGGCGGCATTGCGGCGTATAAAGTCCCGCTTTTGGTGCGCGCGCTCATTAAACAAGGCAATGAGGTGCGCGTGGCGATGACGCCAGCTGCGGCCAATTTTGTGACGCCGCAAACCCTCGCCACTGTCAGCAAGGCGGCGGTGCTAACGGATGCCGCTGAATTTGCTGCGCCAGAGCATGTGGCGCATGTGGCGCTGGCGCACTGGATGGATCAGGCCATTGTGGTGCCAGCTACCGCGAATACCATTGCCAAGCTGGCTTTTGGGCTGGCGGATAATGTGGTGACCACCACGCTATTGGCTTTCGCCGGGCAGAAGCTGCTGGTGCCGGCAATGAACGACCAGATGTGGCAGAATGCGCAAACCCAGGCGAATATTCGCCATCTGCAGGCCGCGGGCTGGCAAGTGTTGCCGCCAGCCACTGGCTTTTTAGCGGAAGGCTATGCGGGCGTTGGCCGCATGCCGGAACCGGACGCGATTGCGTTGTTCTCGGCGCTCGCGCCGCAACAGGCTTATTTGGCCGGTCAAAAAATTGTGATCACGGCTGGCGGGACCCGTGAACGCATCGATCCCGTGCGGTACTTGACCAATGACTCGTCTGGCAAAATGGGCACAGCGCTGGCTAACGCCGCCGCGGCAGCCGGCGCAGAAGTGGAACTGATTACTACCGCCCAGCAGTTGACGTTGCCGCAAGTCAAGGTGACAGCGGTGCAAACAGCTAGCGAGATGGCCACCGCGGTGCAAAGCCGCTTTGAGGCGGCCGATATCGTCTTGATGGCGGCGGCAGTGGCGGATTATCGGCCTGCTGCCCCAGCGGATCATAAGTTGAAGAAGCAAGGGGCGGCAGGACTGACTATTGATTTGGTGCAAAACCCGGATATTTTAGCGCAGCTTGGCAACGCGAAGACCCATCAGTTCGTGGTGGGTTTTGCGGCGGAAACCAATGATCTGCTGGCCAATGCCCAAACCAAATTAACGAAGAAACACGCTGATTTGCTGATTGCTAATCCAGTTGGTAGCGGTCTTGGCTTTAACGCCGACAACAATACCGTGACGCTGTTGTGGCCAAATGCGGCGCCAGAACCGCTGCCGACTGCCAGCAAAATCGCCTTGGCGCAAACCATTTGGCAAAAGATTGCCCAGGTGCGCGCATGACCACTGTGGCAAAAGTGATTGTCGATGTGCCGACGATGCAAACCGATCAGCCCTATGACTATGCCATACCGGCTGCTTTGACTGGCCAAGTCGTGCCGGGGATGCGCGTTTGGGTGCAATTCGGCCAAGGTACACGCGAAGTCAGCGGCATGGTAGTTGCCACCGAAGCGCAACCAGACTACGCTGGTACACTCAAGCCGCTGCTGGCGGTGCTTGATTATGCGCCAGTGATGAACAGTGAGCTGCTCAAGCTGTCCCATTGGCTGGCGCAAACGACCTATGCTTTTTGGATTACCTGTATTCAAACCATGCTGCCGGCGATGCTGAAAGTGGACACGGTGAAAACCGTGGCGCTTGGGCCAAAGCCCACCGCCGAGGCCGAAAGCCTCCTAGCAGCGCATCCAGGGATGGTGCTGGATCAGCACCTTGATGCCACATTGTCGGCTCAGGTGTTGCGGTTGGTGGCCAAACAGGCGTTGACCATTCAGTATCAAAGCCGCGACCGGGCCAAGGTGAAGACGCAAAACTATATTGTACCTAGCCTCACGCCGGCTGCCTACCAGGCTGAGGCCGCTGCGCTGCGGGCGAATGCCAAGCAGCAGCGGGCCTTACTTGAGGCGCTGACCCAATGGGCGCAAACCCACACTGAACCGGCCCTCACCACGGCGCTTAAAGATTCTGGACTGTCGCGCGCCACGGTGAACGCCGGGGTGCAGAAGGGCTGGCTCACGTTAGCCGCCCGCGAAATTTACCGCGCTCCTTATGCTCAGCTGGATCAGCAGCCGTTAACTCAACCACTCACCTTGACGGCGGACCAAGCCGCAGTGGTGAAACCGGTGGTCGCGGCGGTTGAAAGCCACACCGCTCAGCCGTTTTTGCTGGAAGGCGTGACGGGTTCGGGGAAAACCGAAGTGTATTTGCAAGTCATCGCTGCTGCCCTAGCCGCTGGCCGCAATGCCATGATGCTGGTCCCAGAAATTGCTTTGACGCCGCAAATGGTCCACCGGGTTAAAGGCCGGTTTGGTGATGCCGTTGCCGTGCTGCACAGTGGTTTGTCAGAAGGGGAAAAGTTCGACGAGTGGCGGCGGCTAGAACGCGGGGAAGCCCGCGTGGTGGTTGGCGCGCGTTCGGCGGCGTTTGCGCCGATGACCAATATCGGTGTATTCATCATCGATGAAGAGCACGAAACCTCTTATAAACAGGACGACGCGCCGCGCTATCACGCTCGGGATGTGGTGATGCATCGGGCTCAAACCTTTGGTGCCCCGGTGCTGCTGGGTTCGGCGACGCCAAGTCTGGAGTCGCGGGCGCGCGCGGAAAAAGGGGTTTATACCTTGCTGCGACTGCCTGAGCGCATCAATGATCAGCCGCTCCCGGCGGTGCACATCATCGATATGCGGGATGCTTATAAACAAGGCGGGAAGGACGACTTTTCCCAGCCGCTCCTCCAAGCCTTGCAAGCGCGTTTGGCCCGCGGCGAACAAAGTGTGCTACTGCTGAACCGGCGGGGTTTTTCTTCCTTTGTGATGTGCCGGGAATGCGGCTACCGGGTGCAATGTCCCAACTGTGATATCAGCTTGACCTTGCACATGGATACCCATACCTTGAAGTGCCACTACTGCGGCCATGAGGAACCCATTCCCACCGTGTGCCCGAAGTGTGGGTCGCGCAAAATTCGCTATTATGGCACTGGGACGCAAAAAGTCGAAGCTAGTCTGCATCAGCTGCTGCCAGCGGCGCGGGTGCTGCGGATGGATGTCGATACCACCCGGCGCAAAGGGGGCCACGAGAAGATTTTAGCCGCTTTTGGCGCGCATGAAGCCGATATCTTGCTAGGCACCCAGATGATTGCCAAAGGCCTGGATTTTCCCGATGTCACTTTGGTCGGCGTGATCAACGCCGATACCGGACTGGGGATGCCTGATTTTCGCGCCAGTGAGCGTACCTTTGATTTGCTGACGCAAGTGGCCGGCCGCGCTGGCCGCGCTGAAAAGTCCGGCGAGGTCTTCATTCAGACCTTCAATCCGGAACATTACGCGATTCAGTACGCGCAGCATCATGATTATGAAGGCTTTTTCCGCCAGGAGATGGTCACGCGCCATCGCGGCGATTACCCGCCATATTACTTCACGACCAAGCTCACGGTTAGCCACCAAAATGAGGAGGCGGCCGCGAAGTTGATTTATCAACTCGCCAAGCAGCTGCACGGCGCGCTCAGCCCGCAAGCGATTGTCCTAGGACCGACGCCAGGCGCCATTGCGCGGCTGAAAAATCGCTACATCTATCAATTGGTCATCAAATATAAACACGAGCCCGAGCTAGGCCCAGAATTAGACCGGATTTTGACTGAGACGCAAACCGGTACCCGCAAAGGTTACTTTGTGGGCATTGACCGCGAACCATTAACGTTTATCTAACAACCAGAAGGAGTGGTATTTTGACCAGTGTGATTTTTATGGGAACGCCGCAGTTTGCAGTACCAATTTTACAAGCCGTTGCTGCCAGTTATGACGTCTTAGCGGTGGTGACCCAACCGGACCGCAAAGTCGGTCGCAAGCAACTACTGGCGCAATCGCCGGTCAAACAGGCCGCGCTGGCTTTGCACTTACCGGTGCTCCAACCCGAGAAGCTCAGTGGCAGTCCTGAATTAGATCAAGCCATTGCGCTGGCGCCAGATTTGATTATCACCGCAGCATACGGCCAGTTTTTGCCGACGAAATTCTTGAACGCGGCTAAAATCACGGCCGTCAACGTGCATGGCTCCTTGCTGCCGAAGTATCGCGGTGGAGCGCCGATTCAGTACAGCCTGATCAATGGGGATACTGAAACTGGCGTCACCTTGATTCAGATGGTCAAAAAGATGGATGCTGGTGGTATGTGGGCACAAGCTAAGCTGCCGCTGACCCGCCAAGATGACAGTGGGACGGTGTTTGAAAAGCTCAGCCTAATGGGTCGAGATCTCTTGATGAAGACCCTGCCGGCGATTATCGCCGGCGCCCAACCAACGCCGCAAGATGAAAGCCAAGTGACCTTCTCACCCACCATCAAAAAAGAAGAAGAACACCTTGATATCAGCCTCACTGCTGAGCAGCTCGACAACTGGGTGCGCGCCCTGCGGCCAGAGGTGGGCGGCTATGTTGTCTTGAACGGTGAACGGGTCAAATTATGGGCCGTGACACCGCTGACTGAGGCCACCGGGCAGGCGCCAGGCACGGTGGTTCAACGCACGAAAAAACAACTGGTAGTCGCCGCTGGTCAAGGCACGATGTTTAGCATCCAAACCATTCAACCGGCCGGTAAGGCCCAGCAGCCGATTGCTGCGTTTTTGAACGGGGCAGGGCGCACCATTAAAGAAGGAGACTTGATCATTGGCGAAACCGACTGATCCGAGAACCTTAGCGGTCACTATTTTGGCGAAAGTGGCGGCGCAAGGCAGTTATGCCAACTTGACTTTAGATGCCACACTGCGCCAGCATGATTTGAGTCCGCGTGACACCGCGTTGGTGACTAATCTGGTGTACGGCGTGATTCAGCATGCTTTGACATTGGATTATTATCTCAAGCCCTTCGTCAAAGACCGCAAGTTAGATCCTTGGGTGCATGCACTGCTGCAAACCGCGGTCTACCAAATGGTGTACTTGGATAAAATTCCGCTGCACGCGATTTTCTATGAATCCACCGCGATTGCTAAGCGCATGGGCAATGTTGGCATTGGTAAGTTTGTGACGGCGGTGCTGCGCAATTTGCAGCGCAGCCAGCGTCCAGATTTGACCAAGCTGCAGCCGGCCGCTTACCGAATGTCCATCATGTACAGCATTCCGGAATGGTTAGTGGCGAAGATGATCGAACAGGTCGGGGCGACGAAGGCGGAAGCCATTTTCGCGACGGTTGACCGGCCGGCGGCGGCTTCGCTGCGCGTCAACACCACTAAAATCACCCCAGACCAATTACTGGCTGAGTTGAAACAGACTTTACCTGACGTGGCAGTGAGTGCATTGACGCCAGTCGGGTTAGTGGCACCAGGCGGGCACTTGGCGGGGCTATTGGCATTTGCCGCTGGCGAGTTCACCATTCAGGATGAAAGTTCGATGCTGGTGGCGCCAAGCCTTGAGGTTCAGCCTGGCGACCAGGTGCTGGATGCCTGTGCTGCGCCTGGGGGGAAAACGACCCACATCGCGCAATATCTGGATGCGGCGGAAGGGGGCCAGGTGACGGCGCTGGATCTGCATCCGCATAAGGTCCAGTTGATCACGGCCAATGCCAAAAGGTTGGGCCTGGCGGATCGGGTGACCGCAATGGCGATGGACGCCCGCGAAGCAGCGGATACCTTTGCTCCAGGCAGTTTTGACAAGGTGTTGGTTGATGCACCGTGTTCAGGGCTGGGGCTGATTCGCCGTAAGCCCGAAATTCGTTATGATAAAGATCCAGAATCCATTGCTAAATTGCCTGAAATTCAGTTCGAAATCCTTGACGCAGTGGCATCTTTAGTAAAACCTAATGGACGCTTGACCTATAGTACGTGTACCATGGTGGAAGAGGAAAATCAGGCGGTGGTGGCGCGGTTTTTAAGTGCCCACCCTGAATTTTCAGCAGTGGCGGTGCCGACGCTAACGCCAGTCAAGGCGCATGGCGCGCCGGCCTTGCAACTGTTTCCCGATGACTATGGCACGGACGGGTTCTTTATTGCTAGCCTTGTGCGGAATTAGGAGTAATGCATGGAATACACCTACCGAACCGATATCGGCCGGAAACGGCCGAACAATCAAGATTACGTGGGGCTGTTTGCCAACTTAGCCGGCTCGACTTTAGCCATTGTGGCAGACGGCATGGGCGGCCATCAAGGCGGCGATGTGGCCAGTGAAATGGCAGTCTCGCATCTTGGCTATGCCTTCGAAAGTACCAGCACCACCGATGTTGAAACCATCGTGCGGTGGCTGATTTTTGAGTTGCAGCAAGAAAACGATGTGATTTTGGAAAAAGCCAAACGCTATGCAGATCTGATGGGGATGGGTACCACCTTGGTCGCCGTCATCATTTCTGGTAGCCGCTTTGTGGTGGCGAATATTGGCGATTCGCGGGCTTATCTCTACCGCGGCGGCCATTTGCTCCAAATCACTGAGGATCACAGTCTCGTGAACGAGCTGGTGAAAACCGGGGAGCTCACGCCGGAAGAAGCACAGCGCTTCCCGCAGCGCAATGTCATCACCCGCAGCTTAGGCGTCTCGGAAGACGTCGATGCCGACGTGACGATTTACGATATGGAATACGATGATTACTTATTGCTTTGCTCGGATGGCTTGACCAACCAAGTCAGCGATGAGGAAATCGCCAAAGTGATTGCCAGTCCCACGCCGATCGGCGAAAAAGCGGAGCAGTTGATCACTATGGCCAATGCCGCTGGTGGTCCGGATAATATTTCGGCCTTGATCATTCACCAAGATTGGAGGGAGCAGCCATGATCGAACCAGGATACATTCTTAGCGAGCGCTATAAGCTGCTCAAAACCTTGGGTGAAGGCGGCATGGCCAATGTGTATTTGGCCCATGACCTGATTTTGGACCGCGACGTGGCGGTCAAAGTGCTGCGGCTTGACTTACAAAATGATCCCGACACCAAGCGCCGGTTTCAGCGTGAGGCAATGGCGACCACTGAGCTGGTGCACCCGAATATCGTGTCGATTTACGATGTTGGGGAAAGTAACGACCAGCAATACTTAGTGATGGAATACGTGCGGGGGTCGGATCTGAAGAAGTACATCGTTGAGCACTTTCCGATTCCTTACCAGCGCGTGGTTGATATCATGGAGCAGATTTTGGCGGGGATTCAGGTGGCGCATGATCACAACATCATTCACCGCGATTTGAAGCCGCAAAATATCATGATTGACGAAAACGGCAACGCCAAAATCACTGACTTTGGCATTGCCGTGGCGCTGTCAGACAATTCCATGACTCAAACCAACTCGCTGCTGGGGTCGGTGCACTATTTGTCGCCGGAGCAAGCGCGCGGCAGTATGCCGACCAAGCAAAGCGATATTTACGCTTTGGGGATCATTTTATTTGAGATGCTCACTGGCACGGTGCCATTTGAAGGCGATTCGGCGGTGTCGATTGCGCTCAAGCACTTCCAAGAAGAAATGCCTTCGGTGCGCGATTTTGATCCGCGCATTCCCCAAGCCTTGGAAAACGTGGTCCTGAAAGCCACCACCAAGGACCCAGCCAACCGCTACACCAGTGCCTCTGCCATGGCGGCAGATTTGAAGACGTCCTTGTCCTCGGCGCGGGCGCATGAGGCCAAGTTTGTGCCTGACAGCAACGATTTGGATGAAACCAAAATTGTCCCTGTCGTGTCCTCGCAAACTGCCACGCCAGTTGCGGCTCGCTCCGAGGCGCAGGCGCCGCAAACCGACGCGAAGGCCACCAAGGCCAAACCGAAACGCAAAGGCGGCTGGAAGAAATGGTGGCCGGCGATTGTCCTCGGCGTGCTGCTGGTGGGGCTGATCACCATGCTGATTTTGGCCTTCAGCGGCGGCAAAGGTGATGCCACAGTCCCAGACTTAACGGGCATGTCGCAAACCCAAGCCGAATCGGCGCTGGAAGCAGCCAATCTCGAATTAGGTAACGTCACCAAAGCCAGCTCGAATACCGTGGCGAAGAACAAGGTCATTCGCTCCAACCCCGCCTCTGGGGCCAACTTGAAATCTGGTCGCAAAGTGGCGATTGTCCTGAGTACGGGTAAGAAGCGCTACACCCTGAAGGACTACACCGGTGAGAAGTATTCAACGGTCAAAAAGAAACTTGAAAAAGTGGGCTTTGACGTTAAGGCCGACCGCAAGAGCAGCGATACCGTGCCGGCCGGTGAAATCATGGATCAGTCGGAACCTGAAGGCAAACGCCTGGTGGCTAAGGGCACCGAGCTCACGTTCACGGTTTCCAGCGGGCCCAAAACAGTTAAGCTCCCAAGCTTCCTTGGGCAAAGCGAAAATTATTTCAATACTTGGATGACCGCCCATGGCCTGACCCCGCAAGTCTCTCAAGAATATAGCGACACGGTGGCCAGTGGCAATATCATCAGTCAAAACCCTGACCAGGGCACCGCCATGTCAAAAGGTGATACCGTTAGCGTTGTGATTTCTAAGGGTGTTGATCCAGCCAAGAGCAGTGCAAGTAGTTCCAGTTCTGAAGCTCAGACGCAAACTGTGACCCGCAATCTGACGATTAGCTATCAAGCACCAAGCGGAGAATCCAGTGGCTCTGGTAGTAGCGCCTCGAATCAGATTACCATTTACATTCAGGACAGTAAGCACTCGCTTAGTGACGTCTTTAAGACGATGACCATCAGTAGCGACACCACCGTTCAGTTGCAGTTCCAGCTCAACAATGGCGATACCGGGGCTTACCGCGTGATGAACAATGGTCAAGTGGTGCAATCGGAGGATAATATTGGTGGCTGATTCTGAGCAATTGGAAGGCCGAATTATTCGGCAATTAAGCGGCTTTTATGATCTTGATGTCGCTGGCACCATCTATCGTACCCGTGGCCGCGGCAACTTACGCAAAGAAAAAATCACCCCATTAGTGGGTGATTTTGCCACTTTCACGCCTGGAGCGGGGCCTGATGACGAAGGTTATTTGCTGGCGCTTGCGCCGCGGAAAAATGCCTTGGTGCGTCCGCCGGTGGCCAACATCGACCAGGCCATTTTGGTGGTGGCGGCGGCGCAACCGGATTTCTCCTTGAATTTGCTGGATCGCTTTTTGATTTATCTGGAAGGCAAGCAAATCCATGCCGAAATCTATGTCACCAAAACCGATTTGGTCACGGCCTCGCAGCTGGCTGACATTCAAACCGCTTTGCGCGGTTATGAAGCAATCGGCTATCGCACTTTTCTGAGCCAACCGCCATTTGCGGCGGCGACGCTAGATGCGGTGCGCGCCTCGTTCAAAGACCAGCTTACGATTTTTACCGGCCAAACTGGCGCCGGCAAATCGACCTTAATTAATCATCTGGTGCCAGGTCTGGAATTAGCTACCGGCGAAATTAGCAAGGCCTTGAATCGGGGGAAGCATACGACGCGCACCACTGAGTTATTTATGGCGGCTGGCGGCTTGGTCGCTGACACCCCAGGCTTTTCTTCGCTGGGTTTGCTTGATGTGACGCTGGATGACTTGCGCGAGCGGTTTCCGGAGTTTAACGCGGTGGCTGATCAATGTAAGTTCCGCTCTTGTCAGCATGTCAAAGAACCGGGCTGCGCGGTTAAAGCTGCGGTGGCCGCTGGCACGATTATGCCGAGTCGCTATGACAATTACCTGCAATTTCGCGAGGAATTATCTGGGCAACGGCCGGTTTATACCAAAAAGTAAGGCTTCGAGGAGGAAAATTTGATGAAGATTGCACCGTCGATTTTAAGTGCGGATTTTGCGCATCTCGCCCGGGACATTGAAACGGTTCAGGCAGCCGGTGCGGATTTGCTGCATGTTGACGTGATGGACGGGCATTTTGTGCCGAATCTCACTTTCGGCCCCAGCATGGTCGCTGCGATTCGGCCAGTGACGTCGCTACCACTGGATGTGCACTTGATGGTCTCTGATCCTGAAGCATGGCTGCCAGCCTTTGCTAAGGCTGGGGCTGACAAGCTTTTGATTCACGCTGAAGCCACGCAGAACTTGTACCATGCCGTGCAGCTCGCGCAAAGCCTGGGCGTTCAAGCCGGGGTTGTCGTCAACCCTGGCACCAGCCTGACGGTGATTGAGGAAGTCCTGCCGATTGTGGATCAGGTCCTAGTTATGACCGTTAACCCTGGCTTTGGTGGGCAGGCGTTTCTGCCGGCGATGGCGGATAAAGTCGCGCGGCTAGCCGCCATGCGGCAAGCACATGACTGGCATTTTGCCATTGAGGTCGATGGCGGCATCAACGACCAGACCATCAGTAGCGTCAAAGCCGCCGGTGCCGATATTTTTGTGGCGGGTTCCTTTGTCTTTACCCAAGGTGAACCAGAAGCCCAGATGACCAAGCTGAGGCAGGCCAAATGACCACCTTTAATCTGATGGTTGGCGGGCCCGCCGCCGCGTTGCCGGCGAATTGGCAACAGCTTGACGGCCAGTGGGTGGGCGTCGATCGCGGTACCTTACGTTTGCTGGCGGCGGCGCTGACGCCGGCGTTTGCGGTAGGGGATTTTGATTCGCTGACCCCTGACGAATTGGCCCAGGTGAAAACGCAAGTGAAAACGTTGCATCAAGCCCCGGCTGAAAAAGACGAAACCGACACGGAAATGGCCGTCCGGTTTGCATTTGAGGCTGGCGCTGACCAGGTGCGCCTGGTGGGGGCTACCGGCGGGCGCTTAGATCACTTATTGTCTAATCTGTTCCTGCCGACCCAGCCGCGCTTTCAGGTTTTTGCCGATCAAATTGAACTGGTTGATGCGCAAAATCAGGTGCGCTTCTATCGACCTGGTCGGCATACCTTGAAGCCTCAGTCAGCGTATCCTTATCTTGGCATTGTGCCGCTGACGGCGATTAGCTTGCTCACCATCCAAGGGGCTAAGTATCCACTCCAAGATTGGTCGAGTCAGACGCCATTTTCCTGGGCGTCCAATGAATTTGTGGGCCAAACGCCAGTGACGATCCAATGGCAATCAGGGATGGTTGCCGTTATCTACAGCCGCGATCGGTTGGGCCAAAAACAAAATAATTAAACGGAACCGCCATTTTCATTTCGAAACTGGCGGTTTTCTTGTGGGCGCTTGCACCGATTTCGCTTTGCCCATATAATGATTCTGTTTGGGGATGGGTGGAGGTCAACATGAAATTAATGAGCAACTTTTTTCCGTGCCATTATATCGGGAATTAACCTTAGGGGCCTTAATCGTCCTCTTTTTGGTGATTTATTATTTACGCTATGTCCACTTTGCCAAAATGCCAGACAGCCGGCATGCGCGCCTGCGATTGGACAGTCTGATTAAAGGGACGCGGTGGCTACTGATTGCCTTGTTGCTAGCGCTGGTAGGGTTGATTATTGTTGATCGCACCGGTGTGTTGACCACGAAAACTGCGTCGGTGCAAACAAGTCATCAGGCGAAGGCGAAAGCGTCAGCTAGCAGCGCCAAGCATACTAAGAGCAAAACTAAGGCAAAGGCCCCGAGCGCGTCGTCCACTACCGCCTCCAGTCAGAGTAGTGATTCAAACGTCATCTCAGATGAATCTGAATCCTTGAGTTCGGCGCATTTTCAAGCCCTGCAGGTGGTCACAAAGTATTACCAGACCAACCCTGACGCTAAGGAACCTGACCGCGTCTATCGCTATCGCAGTGAGCAGACTGGCAACGCCGGGGTGAAGGTCACTGAAATTGGTGGTTATGTGCCGGTGGGTCAACATCAGCTGAAACTGACCCATGTGTATTGGGTTTATCCCAGTGGGATGTTTGATGTTGTAAAGTAATAGCAAAGCGCACTTAAAACGCAAAGCAGGCACCGTGCGAGTTCAATGAGGGACTCACGCGGTGCCTGTTCTTGCTTACGGCTGGTTGAGCCAATTCGGTTCAAGCCAACAAAAAAAGCGCCCAATAGGGGACGCATTTTCATTAACTCCGGTTAGACCCGGGTCACTTTACCTGATTTAAGGGCGCGAGCAGAAACCCAAACGCGTTTCGGCTTGCCATCGACCAAGATACGAACCTTCTGGAGATTAGCCTTCCATGCACGACGGCTGGAGTTCAAAGCGTGTGAGCGCTTGTTCCCAAAAGTCGTGTGGCGGCCGGTAATGACGTCTTTTGCCAATTCTCGGACCTCCTTGCTTATTCGCGGGTTGCGAATTTTTCACTCAACTAACTTATCATACGGCCGGGTTGATTGCAAGCATTTCAAGCAATTTTACTTGACAGGGGGATGCGCGGCCAATGCGACGTGGTGGTTAGGGATCGTAGGAGCAGCAAAAGTTGGACCTGGAGAAGACAACGCTTGTCGCTCTGCGTGGCTTGTAATTACGCTGCGCTGGGCAACGCCCGAGCAGCTAGCTACAGCCCGTCCCTCGAAGGCAAAGTGCGCCTTCAATGAGCGGGCTTAGGCTACCTGTTGGGCTAAATGCGCCCAGCTCTGCAGCCTGAAACCGCAGGCCATAGTCGCGCGGTTTTAGGCCAACGCCTGAGCGATTAGCTACGCACCAAGCCTCGCAATCAAAAATCGATGGCAATGCTTGGTGCTAGGCTACTCTTCAGGCTAAGGGCGGCCTGAAACCGCAGCCTGCTTTCAAATCCCGGGAGGCTATGCTAAACTATTTGGGAAATACCTAAGTATAGGGGGTCATCGCATGGCGGTGAAAATTAAGACCAAGTACGGTACCATCGATATTTCGAATAATGTTATCGCCACAGTGGTTGGCGGGGCGGCGACTGATATTTACGGTATCGTCGGCATGGCCAGTCGCAACCAGATTCGCGATAATCTTAACGATATCCTCAATCGCGAGAACTATTCGCGGGGCGTCGTGGTTCGCCAGGCGGACAACGGGGTCACCATCGAGGTCAATATCATCGTTGGCTATGGCACGAAGATTTCCGAAGTGTGCCGTAATGTGCAGGAAAAAGTCAAATACAACCTTGAAACAATGCTTGGCGTGACCACCCAAGAAGTGACCGTCATCGTCCAAGGTGTGCGTGTATTGGGCACGGACTAAGCCGGCAGGTCAAGGAGGATTATCGAGTGGAAGTTACAGAAATCACAGCAGCGAAGTTTCAGGATATGATCCGCGTCGCTGCGCATCGCATTAAACAAAATGCCGAGTTCGTGAACTCACTGAATGTTTTTCCAGTGCCAGACGGCGATACCGGTACCAATATGACGCTGACCTTCCAAAGCGGCGCAAAAGCGGTTTTGGAAAGTGATCGTGATTCCGTAGGTGAACTGGCTCAGCATCTTGGCAAAGGACTGCTGATGGGGGCGCGGGGCAATTCTGGGGTGATCTCCTCCCAGTTGTTCCGCGGCTTTGCTAAAAATGTCATCAACAAAAAGACGTTGTCAGCGCAGGATTTAGCCGATGCATTTGCCGCTGGGGTGGAAACAGCCTACAAAGCGGTGATGAAGCCGGTTGAAGGGACAATTTTAACGGTCGCGCGGGAAGCTGCTAAAGCGGGGCTGAAGGCTGCCGCGGCCTCTGACGATACCATCGTCGTGATGGATGCGGTCACTAAAGCCGCTAAGCGCGCCTTGGCGAAGACCCCGGATCTGTTGCCTGTGCTCAAAGAAGTCGGTGTCGTCGATTCCGGCGGCCAAGGGCTGGTCTTTTTGTATGAAGGCTTTGGGGAGGGGCTGTCTGGTAAGGCCAGCGACCCAGCATACACCCCGGACGATAAAGAAATGGAAGAGATGGTCAACGCCAAGCATCACCAAGGGGCCCAGACCCAGCTCAATCCTGACGATATTGTTTATGGGTACTGCACGGAAATGATGGTGGAACTGGGTAAAGGCGAGGCGCCGAAGCCATTTGACTATGAAGCGTTCCGCAATTACCTGAACAGTCTTGGCGATTCGACCTTAGTCATTGCTGATGATGAAGTGGTTAAAGTCCATGTGCACACTGAGCACCCAGGTACCGTCTTCCGCTATGGTCAGCAATTTGGCGCCTTGGCGAAGATTAAAGTCGACAACATGCGCTTGCAGCATGAAAGCATTATTGAACGTGAAAGCGAAAATGAACAGGCCAAAGCGCCGCAACCATTAGCCGAAATTGGCGTGGTGGCGATCGCGGCTGGGGCCGGCTTAGGCGACTTGTTCAAGAGTTTGGGTGTGACCGCAGTGCTTAATGGTGGCCAAACCATGAACCCAAGCACGAATGATATCCTTGAAGCCATCAACCAAGCTCATGCGAAAAATGTCATTGTGCTGCCGAACAACAGTAACATTTTCATGGCAGCGGAAGAAGCTGGCAAGGCGGCCGAGGTTAATGTGGCGCTGGTGCGGAGCAAGACGATCAACCAAGGCCTTACTGCGATGCTCGGCTTCAACCCTGACCAAACGTTGACCGCCAACCAAGAATCCATGACTGAAGAGCTCGGCAACGTGGTTTCGGGCAGTGTCACGCAAGCTATTCGGGACACAGTGATCGATGGCCTCACCATCCACAAAGATGATTACATGGGGATTATCGACAACAAGATCAAGGTCAGCGAACCTGACCGGCTGCAAGCCACCATCGATATGATTGAAGCGATGGTCGACGAAGACAGCGAAATCGTCACTCTGATCGTCGGTGAAGATGGCAAGCGCGATGAAGCGGAAGCCATTGAAACGGCCATCACCGAGGCCCATGAAGACCTTGAAGTTGAAATTCACGATGGTGACCAACCGGTTTATCCATACTTGGTTTCGGTCGAATAAAGCTAGCCGCGCGGTTCGCCGCGCTTTTTGCAAAACGTGGAGGCAGAGTCGCTTTGCCGCCACGTTTTCTGTTTCATGGAAAGGAGGGGTTTGCTTGACCCTACACGATTCAGTGACGGTCCTGCCTGGAGTGGGACCGAAGCGCCAGCAAGCCCTGGCGGAACTGGGCCTGCGTACGGTGGGTGATGTGCTGTTCTATTTTCCTTTTCGCTATGATGATCTGCAGGTTAAAGATCTAGCCGAAGCCGCCGATCAAGAGAAGGTCACCCTGAAAGGGGTCGTGGTGGCACCAGCCGTGGTGACGCGGTTTGGACCGCGCAAAAGCCGCGTCAATGTCCGCGTTCAAGTCGATCACGCGATTGTGCTGGTGACGTTTTTCAACCAGCCTTGGCTCAAAGACAAGTTTGAGCAAGGCACGGAAGCCGCTATTTATGGCAAGTGGGATGCGAAACGCCACACGCTTTTGGGCATGAAGGTGCTTGCCACACAAACCGAGGACACTCCGTCATTAGCCGGGATCTATCCGACCAACAAAAACATCCGGCAAAGCACGCTCGTTCAGCTGGTGAAGGACGCCTGGGCCGATGCTGGCAGTGAGATTCAGAATGTCGTGCCGGCAGCCGTACGGGAACGATTTAAGCTCATGTCCGATCAGGAAATTGTCCACGGTATGCATTTTCCCGACACCCCAGCCGAAGCTAAGGCTGCCCGGCGCAGCGCGATTTTCCGCGAGTTCTTCCTGTTTGAATGCCAAATCCAAGCCCTGCGCGAAGACAGTCAAACCGTCAGCAATGGCCTCGCGATTCCTTATGACAACGCCGCGCTGAAGGCGCTGATCCAGACCTTACCATTTGAATTGACCACGGCGCAAAAGCGGGTGGTCAACGAAATTTGCCTGGATATGAAGTCGCCGCATCACATGAACCGGCTCCTGCAAGGCGATGTCGGCAGTGGGAAAACGATTGTGGCGGCGATTGTGATGTACGCTGCAATCACGGCCCGCTATCAGGCCGCTTTGATGGTGCCAACTGAAGTGCTGGCGGAGCAGCATTACGCCAAGCTGACCAAGCTCTTTGCCGATTTTCCAGTGAAGCTGGCACTGCTGACAGGGAACACCACGACGGCCGCCCGCCGTGACATCACTGCGGGCCTGCGCAGCGGCGAGATTGACCTCGTGATTGGGACCCATGCCCTGATCCAAAAAAACGTCGACTTTGCTAACCTCGGTTTGGTCATCATTGATGAGCAGCATCGGTTTGGGGTCAATCAACGCAAGATTTTGCGCGACAAAGGCTTGAAGCCGGATCTGCTGGCGATGACCGCCACGCCGATTCCGCGTACCCTAGCGATCACGGCTTATGGTGAAATGGATGTCTCGACGATTGATGAATTACCAGCAGGCCGCCAGCCCATCACCACGACCTGGGTGCGTAAAAATCAACTGCGTGGGGCCTTTGACCGGGTGCGGCAGGAGCTGCAGGCTGGCCACCAAGTCTTTGCTATTACGCCGCTGATTGCCGAGTCCGAGAAAATCGATTTACAAAACGCCGAGCAGCTCTACGAAGAGCTGAGCCGTGAATTTGACGGGGTAGCGAAGGTCGCTTTGTTGCACGGCCAAATGAAGGCGGAAGAAAAAGATGACATTATGCGGGCATTCAGTCAAAATGAAGTCCAAGTGCTGGTGTCGACCACCGTGGTGGAAGTCGGGGTGGATGTGCCGAATGCCACGGTGATGCTTATTTTTGACGCCGATCGCTTTGGCCTCGCCCAGTTGCATCAGTTGCGCGGGCGGGTCGGTCGCGGTCATGCGGCTGCGTACTGCATTTTGGTGGCGGATCCGAAAAATGATACCGGCGTGGCGCGCATGCAGGTGATGGTGGAAACGACCAACGGCTTCACCATTGCCGAAAAGGATTTGGAATTACGCGGCAGTGGGGATATTTTTGGCGCTGCCCAAAGCGGCTTGCCGTCGTTCAAAATCGCCGATCCCGTGAATGACTACAACACGTTGAATGCCGCGCAGCAGACGGCGGTGCAGCTCTTCAAGGCTGATCCTAGCTTGTCCGCCGCCGAGTTTGCCCCGCTGCGGGCTTACCTAGCGGCTCAGCAGCAAAAAGTCGGAAGTTTAGATTAACGAATTGGAGTGATCAAGATGAAAATTGCCATTGATGCCATGGGCGGCGACCACGCCCCAGAAGTTGTGATTCAAGGCATCGCGCAGGCGCGCGATGAACGCCCAGAGCTGGAGTTTTTGGTGTATGGCGACGAAACGAAAATTCGCCCGCTGCTGGCCGATGATACCCGCATGACGATTATTGATACCAAAGAAAAAATCAACAGCGACGATGAACCGGTCCGTGCCATTCGGAGCAAAAAACAGGCCTCGATGGTGCTAGCGGCGCAAGCGGTGAAAAACGGGGAAGCTGACGCGATGATTTCGCTTGGCTCTACCGGCGCGCTGCTGGCTGCTGGACTCTTCATTGTGGGTCGGATTCGTGGCATTGATCGCCCCGGCTTGATGCCGACCTTGCCAACTACCGATGGCGCTGGCTTTGTGATGCTGGATGTGGGCGCCAACGCCGAAAACCGGGCCTCCCAGCTGGTGCAATACGCCGTCATGGGGAACTTCTACGCCCACGATTTGCGCGGCCTGGCTAAGCCCAAAGTAGGGCTCTTAAACAATGGCACTGAAGCTAACAAAGGCGACGCGCTGCATCAGGAAACCTATCAGTTGCTCAGTGAGCTCGACGACATTGACTTTATCGGCAACGTCGAATCCGATTCCTTGCTGAAGCATGCCGCCGATGTGGTCGTCACCGATGGTTTTACCGGTAACGCGGCACTGAAGGCGATTGAAGGGTCAGCTAAAACCATTTTAGGTCTGTTGAAGCATGCCATCATGGACAATGGTCTGAAAGCCAAACTTGGCGGCGCCTTGCTCCGCAATGGGATTAAAGAAATTGCCACCACCTTTGATGTCTCCAGTTATGGCGGCGCCGTGCTACTCGGCTTGAAAGCACCAGTGGTCAAAGCCCACGGCGGCGCTGACGCCAAAGCGGTTTATTATACCGTGCGGCAGGTGGAGAAAATGCTTGAAGCACAAACCGTGCAAAAAGTCGTCGCTTATTTTGACGCGAAGAAACAGGCGTGACATTAGCATCTGAATCGGTTATGCTAAAAGCCGTGTAATAGACCAAGGAGGCGCTTTAATGACAGAGCAAGAAGCATTTGACAAAATCGCCGCGCTGATTGAGGACCATTTCCAAGTGCCAGCAAGCAAGGTGACTAATGACTTGAACTTTAAGGAAGACCTGGATGCCGACTCCATCGACACCGTGGAATTCGTCTTGGAGCTTGAGGATGCGTTCGGGGCGGAAATTCCCGATGAAGACGCAGAAAAAATTGCGACCGTTGGCGATGCCGTCAGCTATGTGATCGCCCACCAACCGAAGTAATACTTATGGCGATGTCGTTAAGGCATCGCTTTTTTCGTGGCATTGGGTTGCAGAAATCATTGCGCTTAATTGCCATTAAACCGATTCGCTGAATGTATATTTTTCGCAGAAAATGGTTTTCGCTCCGATTCAGACTATGGAGGCTTATTTTGGTAACTTGTTTAGAAGTCGAATAGACAACCACCGTAGGACAGGCCAACCGGAGCAGCGAGGCTCGAAGCGCTGGCCGCCACGTTCCAGCCCCTTGCTGCGGAGGTTGGCCTGGCCGGCAGCATCTCTGTTACCATAGTCGCGCTGCGCTGGGCAACACCCGAGCAGCTAGCTACGCATTAGGCCTCGCCGCAAAGCCCGGCGGCAATGCCTAACGCTAGGCTACCTGTCGGGTTAAGTGCGCCCAGCTCCGCAGCCTCTGCAGTCTCCACAGCCAAGTTGCGCTCCGGTCGGCAACGCTCGAGCGATTAGCTACGCACTGGGCCTCGCCTTCAAGAGCGACGGCAAGACCCAGTGCTAGGCTACTCGTCGAGCTAAGCCCGCCGACCTCTGCAGCCTGCCTTTGCTTGTGTCCCAAGATTCTGTATAATGATTAGGAGTACGCGGATGTTTGGTCTGCGGCAGAAGAGGGAGGACGACCATGGTCGCATCGGAGTTTGTGAGTGAACTAAGACAGCGTTACGGAATCGAGTTCCGCAACTTGGCGCTGCTGGATGAAGCGTTCACCCACTCATCTTATGTCAACGAGCATAAGGAGTTAGGCTTGAAGGACAATGAACGGTTGGAGTTTTTAGGGGATGCCGTGCTTGAACTGACGGTTTCCGACTATCTCTACCGCAAGTTTCCGGACCTGCCTGAAGGCCAGTTGACCCGGATGCGCGCGGCTACGGTGCAAACCCGTGCCTTTTCAGCCTTTTCCAAAGAAGCGCATTTTGATCAATACATCAAACTGGGCAAAGGCGAGGAAAATGCCGGGGCCCGCCAGCGCAAGACCTTGCTAGAAGATCTGTTTGAAGCGTTCAATGGCGCGCTATACCTTGATCAAGGGCGCGAAGCCAATATCAAGTTTGCCGAACAAATTATTTTCCCTAAAATCGATGCCGGCCAATTTTCTGCCGCGATGGATCACAAAACCGCGCTGCAGGAGTTTGTTCAACAAGATGGCGAAGTGGAGATTTCGTATCATTTGCTGAGCGAAAGTGGCCCAGCTCATGACCGCCAGTTCCAAGTGGACGTGACGGTGGATGATCAGGTGCTGGGCACCGGATTTGGTAAAAACAAAAAAGCCGCCGAGCAAGCAGCCGCCAATGACGCGCTACTGAAGCTGAAGGCTTAGTCAAGTGAGTGATGGTTCATGCAGTTAACACATCTGATTATCAACGGGTTTAAATCCTTTGCGGATAAAACCGAAATCGACTTTGTCCCTGGTTTGACCGGGATTGTCGGGCCCAATGGTTCCGGGAAAAGTAACATCACCGAAGCCATTCGCTGGACCTTGGGAGAACAAAGCGCCAAGAGCTTGCGCGGTGAAAAAATGGGCGACGTGATTTTTGCTGGGACCGCGATGCGCCCACCGCTCAATCGCGCCGAGGTCACCATGACTTTTGATAACGCCGATGGCTATTTACCGCATCAGCCGGCAGTCGTCACTGTGACGCGCCGGCTTTTTCGTGATGGTGAATCCGATTTTCTGATCAATAATCAAAATGTGCGATTGAAAGATATCGTGGATCTATTCATGGATTCCGGGCTAGGGAAAGAGAGCTTCTCGTTTATTTCTCAGGGCCGCGTGGAAGCCATTTTTAACAGCAAGCCGGAGGACCGCCGCGGCATTTTGGAAGAAGCCGCCGGCGTTTTGAAGTACAAGCAGCAAAAAGCCAAGGCCGACAGCGAACTGAAGACGACGCAGGATAACCTGGATCGGGTCAATGATATCGTGGTTGAACTGCATCGCCAGGTTACCCCGCTGGCGGAGCAAGCCTCTTTGGCCAAAGATTACGAGCGCCAAACCGCGGATTATCAAGCCGCCCACAAAAGCATTCTGGCCCTGGAAATTCAGCAGCTCGCGGCTGAGCAAACCGACACCGAAGCCAAGGCCAAAGTGACCGCGGCGACCGTGACGGCGCTGACGGAGAAAATCAAG
Organism: Lacticaseibacillus suilingensis; assembly: GCF_016861845.1. Classification (GTDB taxonomy): domain Bacteria; phylum Bacillota; class Bacilli; order Lactobacillales; family Lactobacillaceae; genus Lacticaseibacillus; species Lacticaseibacillus suilingensis. The sequence goes on along the minus strand of NZ_BOLV01000002.1, from coordinate 55,257 downwards.
CATCTGGAAGCCCAGTCTGAAACGTTGACGGCCAAGGACCAGGACCTAGATCAAAAACTCACTGCGGTGAATGATGATCTCTTGGGCCAGTCGATGAAGCTGGAAAACCTCACTGGGGCGGTCAATCTGTCTTCGGAACGGGCCAACAACGCCCAGGCCACCTTGACGGATCTGAAGGCCCAGGTGACCAAGACCAAGGACGATTTGGCCGACGCCAAGCAGCAAGTGGCCGCGCTCAAAACTCAGCAGGCGCACCAGCACGAGCAGAAGCTGGCCCTGGAAAAGCAGCTGAACCAGGCTCAGGCCGGCGCTGCCTCACCAGAGGCCTTGAGTGCCCAACTGGACAAAGCGCAGGCTCAATACATTGATTTGTTGCAGCAACAAGCGCAAACCAACAACGATTTGGCCGCCACAGAAAAAGACCAGCAGGTGGCGCACAACCAAAATGCGGCAGATCGAGAACGGCTCGCGGCGCTCAATAAACGTCAGCAAGCACAACAGGAAACCGTTGACGGTTTGATTGCGGCAGTGGCTACGGCTACCACAGCAGTCGCAGAAACGCGGGCGGCTAGCGGCCAGGCGCAAGCTAAGGCGGAATCAGCTCAGCGCGACTACGCAGACGCCGCCGAGCGGCTCAACCAGGCCCAAACTATTTATCAACGCGCCAAAGCTCGGTATGAAACCTTGCAGGAGCTGAAAGACGACTATGCGGGGTTCTACTCTGGAGTGCGCGCTGTGTTGAAGCACAAAGCAGCACTGCCTGGTGTGATTGGCGCCGTCGCTGAATTGCTGGCAGTGCCGGCCAAGTATCAGCAGGCCTTTGATATTGCCCTTGGTGGTAATCTCCAAGCGGTGGTCACTGACAGCGAAGAAGCAGCCAAGCAGGCGATTACTTATCTAAAGCAAACCCGCGCTGGCCGAGCAACCTTTTTGCCGACTAGTGTGATCAAACCGCGGCTGCTGCCGGCGGCGATTAAAGCCACGGTGGCACATGCGCCTGGGTTTGTGGGAATCGGCGCTGAGTTGGTGCGGTATCGCGAGAATGTGGCGCCGGTGATGGAAAATCTGCTGGGGAGTTTGCTGGTGGCCGAAACGCTGGATGCCGGCATTAAACTGGCAAATTTGACTCATCACCGCTACCGCATTGTGACGTTAGATGGCGATATTCTAAACCCTGGTGGCGCGCTGACAGGGGGGCAAGTAAAGAAACAAGGCGTGTCGCCTTTGGCTCGGACGCAGGAAGTGACGCAGTTGCATGCGCAGCTACGGGAAATGACGGCGGCCTTGACCAAACAGCAAAGCCAAGTGGCGGCGCTCCAAACCGCTTTAACGGCCGCCCAAGCAGAGGCCACCACTAAGGCGCAGGCGGCTAGTCAAGATGAAGCCGACTTGCGGGCGCAAAAGGTGCAACTCGAGGCCCAGCAGTCGACTTTAACCCAGCTCAAACGCCAACGTGAAGCCCTGAAGCTCGCTGGGGTGACTGAGGCCGATTATGAAAGTAAGCTGGCCATGTTGCAGCAAAAGGCGCGTGACATTAAGGCTGACTTGGCAGCGGCTCAGCAGTTGATTGATACGACCAAGGCCCAGCAAAACCAAGCGGCAGCCTCGGCCGCCGAAGTGCAGACGCAAATTAGCGACTTGCAAACTCGGCTGGCTGTGCTGAAGAACGAGGCCAAAACCACCGCTGCTCAGCTGGCGCAGTGGCAAGACGCGACCCGCGATCGTGAGGCCGAGATTGAATCCTTAACGGCGCGCATCGACAAAATCACCAAAGAGGCTAAGCAAAGTACCGCAGACAAGCAAACCCGCACGCAAACCATTGCGGCGCTCAAAACCAGCACGGCGCAGTTGCGAGCGGAGCAAGACCGACTGACCAAGGCTAAGGCCGCCAACCGCGGTGAATTGAGCCAGGTCTCTGCCACCATCACCACGACTTATACCCAGCAGCACACCGCCATGGCTGAGGCCGAGCAGCAGTCGGTGGCCAAAAACCGCATCAAAATCAACTTAGACAACCGCTTAAGCACCTTGGCGGAAACCTACCAGTTGACCTTTGAAGCGGCCTTGGCCCAAACCACCGCGAAGCCTGAGGAACTGCCTCAGCTCAAATCCAAACTGAAGCTGATTAAGCGTGGCTTAGACGATTTGGGGCCGGTTAATCCCAACGCGATTGCGGAGTATGAAAACGTTAAGACCCGCTTTGACTTTTTGACCAAGCAGCAAAATGACTTGCTGGATGCAAAAGGCCAGCTGGAAGCCACGATGAATGAGCTGGATGATGAAGTTAAAACCCGCTTTAAGGCGATGTTTGATCAAACCAACGCCGCCTTTGAGCAGATTTTCCCGCAGATGTTTGGGGGCGGTGAGGCGCACTTGAGTCTGACGGATCCCGACGACCTGCTGCATTCTGGCCTGGAAATTTCCGCACAGCCGCCGGGCAAAAAGCTCCAGCGCCTGTCGCTGCTGTCTGGGGGTGAACGCGCGCTGACCGCGATTGTGCTCCTGTTTGCGATTTTGAAAGTGCGGCCAGTGCCATTTTCCATTCTGGATGAAGTCGAAGCCAGCCTGGATGAAGTCAACGTCGATCGCTTTGGCCGGTTCTTGCGCGACTACAGCTCCGATACTCAGTTCATCGTGATCACGCACCGGCGCGGCACCATGCTGGCGGCGAATATGTTGTACGGCGTGACCATGCAGGAAAGTGGGATTTCGAAGATGGTGTCGGTATCGTTAGATCAGATGCAATCCGAACAAGCACCGGCTTAACCTAAAGGAGAAGAAAATGGGATTATTCGATTCAATCAAGAAAGCCTTTGGCGGCGGCCAGCCCGAAGCGGCTGAAACCGAGAAATATGATGAAGGCCTCAAAAAAAGCCGCAGCACCTTTGGCGAGCGGCTCAATGCCTTGTTTGCGAATTTTCGGAGCGTGGATGACGACTTTTTCGACGACTTAGAGGAAATGCTGATTGGGGCGGATGTTGGCTTTGAAACCGCCGTGAAGCTCACCGATGAGCTGCGCGACGAGGTCAAGTTGCAAAATGCCAAGCAAGCAGATGAAGTTTCGCAAGTGATCGTTCAAAAGCTGGTTGATATCTATGGTGAAGCGGGCGAAGGCGAGGACAACACTTTGCATTTCGCCGAAAGCGGCCCAACCGTGTTCCTATTCGTCGGGGTCAACGGTGCCGGCAAAACGACCACGATTGGCAAGCTGGCTCATCAGCTCAAAGAATCTGGCAAAACCGTGTTGTTAGCCGCAGGGGATACCTTCCGGGCCGGCGCCATTGAACAACTCCAAGAATGGGGCCGGCGCGATGACGTGCCGGTGGTGGCGACCCAAGCCGGCGGCGATCCCGCCGCGGTGGTGTTCGATGCAGTCAAGCGCGCCAAGGAGGAAAACTTTGACGTGCTGCTGGTGGATACCGCTGGCCGGCTGCAGAACAAAGTCAACCTGATGAAAGAGCTCGACAAAATCAAGCGCGTGATTATTCGCGAGTTGCCTGAAGCGCCGCAAGAAGTGCTGCTGGTGCTTGACGCGACCACCGGCCAGAACGCTTTGAGTCAAGCCAAGGAATTCAATCAAACCACCAAAATTTCCGGTATCGTGTTAACCAAGCTTGATGGCTCCGGCAAAGGCGGCATCGTGTTGGCGATTCGCAATGAGTTGCACGTACCGGTGAAGCTCGTTGGTCTGGGCGAAAAAATGGATGACCTGCAACCCTTTGCCCCAGATAAATTCGTTTACGGCCTGTTTAAAGGGCTCATCAAAGAAACACCCGAATCGTGAGCACGAAAAAAGCTCTGCCGAAGTGGCGGAGCTTTTTGATTGCCGGCTAAGCAGCAGCTGGCGCTTTCTTTTCGCGGCCTAAGATGAGCTGCAACACGATCAGCACCACATAGAAAATCAAGATGTAGCCAAGCCAAGGGCCAATCTTAACGGAGCTATCGAACCAGTACTTTTGCCAAGAGACATTGCTCATGACCCACAGGAAGATTGCTCCCAACAAGGCGCCAAGCGCGTTCAAGATGGCGAAGAACCAGAGATTGCCATTTTCATGATTGTGCAGATAAATGCCAGAAAAAACAAGATTCCAGAGACCCCAGCCGCAGAACGCCGCGACGATGCCCCAGTATAAAATAGTTGCAACCATAGTGTTCCCTCCAATTCATTACTCTCCTAGTTTAACACGAATGTAAGCGGAACACTTACTCTTTTGTGAGCAGACGAGCAGAGTTTTTGTCTGTTCACCTGGTTTAAGGATCAAGGAAGGTTGGTCCATCTCAAAACTTGACCTTTTTGGTATTTGTACAATCTAAGAGTCATCCTTTTCGCGAATGCTGTAAGACACAGGTTCCGGATTAGTAATCGCTGACAGGGACGGGATAACGATAGCCGATAGAGGCAAAGAAATACGATTATCATTTTTCTAGGGGCGGTCAGCTGGAGCAGAAATGGGCTCAGTGGTGAAATTGTTCTTAGCCAGTGGTCTTCTGGCTTAGAACAAGCCGCGACTTCAAGACTCGCAGCGCGAGGCTCGAAGCGCTGGCCACCACGTTCCAGCCCATTTCTGCGGAAGCTGACCGCCCCGGCAGTGCCCGCAATTTCTTGAGTCTGTAGTTGTGCTCCGGTTGTTGACGCCACGGGCATTGGTCGGTATGCTTAAGCAAGGCGAAAAATGAGGGAAAATAGATGGAAATTGAAAAAAACAATCGTATGAACTCTCTGTTCGAGTTTTATGGGGCGTTGCTGACGGATAAGCAACACAGCTACCTAGAATTGTATTACGGCGATGACTATTCACTCGGCGAAATTGCCACGGAATTTGATGTCTCCCGGCAGGCGGTGTACGACAACATCCGCCGCACTGAAAGTAGCTTAGAAGAATACGAAAGCAAACTGCATCTGCTGGCTAATTACCAAGCGCAAAATCAAGCAGTCGATCAATTGGTGCGCTACGTTCGGGCCCATTATCCTGCAGATGAACAGCTCAGTGAGTTGGCCGTCCGCGTGGCGGATCAGGCCGCACAATAGGAGGCAACCATGGCATTTGAAGGTTTATCAGAACGACTACAAAAAGCATTTTCGGGCCTGCGCCGCAAAGGCAAAGTCACAGAGGCCGACGTCCGCGACACCATGCGGGAAATCCGCTTGGCGCTGCTCGAAGCCGACGTTAACTTTGGCGTGGTTAAGGACTTTGTTAAAACGGTCCGCGAGCAGGCTCTTGGCGCCGAGGTGCTGGATAGCTTAACCCCAGCCCAACAGATCATCAAAATCGTTAATGACGAATTAACCAAAACGATGGGTGAGGCGGCAGTGCCGCTGAACAAATCCGCGAAGATTCCAACTGTTATCATGATGGCTGGGCTTCAAGGGGCTGGTAAAACCACCACGGTCGGCAAACTTTCCAAGTACTTGATGGAAAATGACAACGCCCGGCCTTTGCTGATTGCTGCCGACGTTTACCGGCCAGCAGCGATCGACCAGTTGAAAGTCATCGGCGAGCAGCTGCAGGTCCCAGTGTTTGATATGGGCACTGACACCGACCCCGTGGAAATTGTCCGCCAAGGGTTGGCCCAAGCGGCGCTGCAAAAGAATGACTATGTCTTGATCGATACCGCCGGCCGGCTTCAGATCGATGAACAGCTCATGACCGAGCTCGCGAACATCAAGGCCTTGGCCCACCCAGACGAAATTCTGCTGGTGGTCGATAGTATGACCGGGCAGGCGGCAACTGATGTGGCGAAAGGCTTTAACGAACGCCTCGACATCACCGGCGTCGTCCTGACCAAGCTCGATGGTGATACCCGTGGTGGGGCGGCGCTATCAATTCGCCAAGTCACCGGCAAGCCGATTAAGTTCATTGGGCAAGGCGAAAAGATGGATGCCCTGGATGTCTTCTATCCGGATCGCATGGCGAACCGGATTTTGGGCATGGGTGACATGCTGACCCTGATCGACAAGGCCCAAAAGAACTACGACGAAAAGCAGGCGCAAGAAGTCGCCGAGAAAATCAAGGAAAACACCTTTGATTTCAACGATTTCCTTAATCAAATGGATCAGGTCCAAAACATGGGCTCCATGGATGAAATCATGAAAATGATTCCTGGCCTCGCCAACAATCCGGCAATGAAGAATTTCCATGTGGACCCCAAAGATATGGCGCACCAGCGCGCAATTTTGTATTCCATGACGCCTGCGGAACGGGAAGACCCAGATTTGCTCAACCCAAGTCGCCGCCGCCGCATCGCGGCTGGTTCCGGCGTGCCGATCATGAAAGTCAACCAGATGATCAAGCAGTTCAACCAGGCCAAGAAGATGATGAATCAGATGTATAAAGGCAACTTCTCTGGCATGGAAGGCTTGATGGGCAATGGTATCTCCGGCCGTTTAGGCAAAATGGCGATGAACAACATGGTCCGCAAACAAAAGAAGAACAAGAAAAAACGGCTTAAAGCAGCCAAACATTTCAAGTCTTAAGGCATCAAAGCCCGGTCATACCCGGATTTTGGGTTGTAAAGAAAAAACTCTTTACACACCGAGTATCTTTTGGTATGATTTTGAAGTTGAGAAATTTACAGGAGGTGGACTTAATGGCAGTAAAAATTCGTTTGAAGCGGATGGGTTCGAAGCGCAAGCCTTTCTACCGCGTTGTAATCGCTGATTCACGCTCTCCGCGTGATGGCCGGTTTATCGAAGCAGTCGGCTACTACAACCCGCTTACCGATCCAGTTGATTTGAAGCTGGATGACGACGAGATCCTTGCATGGCTCCAAAAAGGCGCACAACCTTCCGACACTGTTCGGACGTTGCTCTCCAGCCATGGTATTCTTCAGAAGTACCACGAATCTCGTTTCACAAACAAGTAGGAGTTAAACGGTGGATATTGCAGCGCTCATCAAAGCAATCGTGACGCCATTAGTCACACACCCCGACGCCATTGTGATTACGCCGCATGAAACGGAAGATTACATGGCTTTTGACCTGACGGTGGCCCCGGACGATGTCGGCCGGATCATTGGTAAACAGGGTCGGGTCGCTCAAGCGATTCGCACTATCGTTTATGCCGTCAAGTCACCGTATTCCAAGCGAGTGCGGTTAAATATTCTGGATGCTTCGCATTCAGAGCAGTAAAAAGACCGGCAGCCGCCGGTCTTTTTTCACATCATCAAGTCACATCATCAGGGAGGTAGTTATGACAGAGCGCTATTTGGTTGGCAAAATCGTCAATACGCATGGCATTCGCGGGGAGGTCAAGGTGGTACCGGTGACCGATTTTCCTGAGCAGCGATTCGCAAAAGGTAGCAAGCTGGTGATTGAGGCGAAACCACCGCTCCCAGTGACGGTGGTCAACGCTCGGCCACAAAAGCAGATGTATCTGCTCACCTTTGCCGGCTTCGATGACATCAATGCCATCGAGAAGTACAAAGGCTGCGAGCTGACCGTTGATGAAGCGGACCAGGCAGAACTGGCCCCAGGCGAATACTACTATCATGACCTCGTGGGCCTGACTGTGATTGACCAAGCGGGCCAAACCTTAGGGCAAGTCAGCGAAATTCTGAGCCCTGGGGCCAATGATGTGTGGGTCATTCCCCGGTCGGGTAAAAGTGATATTCTGTTACCATTTCTCAAAAGCGTGGTGCTGGACATCGACTTGGCGCAAAAAGTGGCGCATGTCGAGGTGCCGGAAGGGTTGATTGATGATGCGGATTGATGTCTTAAGCCTGTTTCCAGGCATGTTTGCCCCTTTGACCGAAAGCATCATGGGTAAGGCGCTGGAAAAAGGCTTACTCGACTTTGCCGTGACTGACTTTCGCCAGTATTCCCATGACAAGCACAATCACGTTGACGATACCCCTTATGGCGGCGGCGCCGGGATGCTGCTGAAACCAGAGCCGATATTTGAGGCGATGGATGACCTCACCGCCCAACACCCAGGGCCCAAGCGCGTGATTTTGCTGGATCCAGCTGGCAAACGCTTTGACCAAACTGAAGCTAAACAGCTGGCGCAGGCGGACCATTTGGTGTTCATTTGTGGCCACTATGAAGGCTATGATGAACGGATTCGCAGCTTGGTCACCGACGAGTACTCACTGGGTGATTTCGTGGTGACCGGTGGTGAAATGCCAGCCATGATCATGATTGATGCGATTGCTCGGTTATTGCCCGGTGTATTGGGCAATGCCGAAAGTGCCCCAACCGACAGTTTTGAAAACGGCTTGCTCGAGTATCCTGAATACACCCGGCCCCCAGAATACCGGGGAATGGCGGTGCCTGAGGTGCTGCAAAATGGTAATCACCAGTTGATTGCCCAGTGGCGGCTCAAGGAATCGCTGCGCCGGACATGGCAGCGCCGGCCAGATCTGCTTGATGGGTTGGCCTTAGATCAAAACGCTCAGAAGCTCTTGGCCGAAGTGAAACGTGAGGCACGCACCATTGACGCTGGCGAGCCGGAGACAGATTAGGCAATCCATCCGGCTAAGAGCGGCCACCTTGCGTAGCCTTTAGATGCCTGTCAACAAATTCTCTTTACACCGCTGGCAACCTATGCTAAAATTTTTGACTGTGAGCAATCACATAACAACGATATTCCGCTGGGCGGGACGCTTATGAATGTCGGAAGAAGGAGAAACATCGATGAATCCATTGATTGAAGAAATTACCAAAGCGCAATTGCGCACAGATATCCCAGACTTCCGGCCTGGTGATACGGTTCGGGTTTACGCCAAGATCGTTGAAGGCGAACGCGAACGTATCCAGCTGTTCGAAGGGGTTGTCATCAAGCGCCGCGGCGTTGGCATTTCCGCTACTTACACGGTACGGAAGATGTCCAATGGCGTTGGGGTTGAACGGACCTTCCCACTTCACACGCCTCGCGTTGAGAAGATCGAAGTTGTTCGTCACGGCCAAGTTCGTCGGGCCAAGCTTTACTACCTGCGTGCACTGCGCGGGAAGGCTGCTCGGATCAAAGAGAAGCGCCGTTAATTCGGAAAAGGCCGCGCTTGCGGTCTTTTTTTATGCATTGCGAAAGGAGGCGCTTAGGATGGATGATGTCGTCACGATTGTGTATTATGCTCAAGGTACCGCACTGCGGCTGATCAAGGCTTTTCGTTCGGCTAAGCGCGCTCAAGAGTATCTGCAGATGATGCAGGCGGCCCCGTTTCCTGGTGAAGTGCCAGCCGGGTACCACCTGCGCACGATTCATTTGAATTAGAGGTGAATAGTCATGGCTCAACAACCACAAGCACGGCTCGATCGCATCAATGAACTGGCGCATAAGGCCAAAGCAGAGGGTTTAACCGCTGCTGAGGAGGCCGAGCGCAAAGAATTGCGCGCGGCTTATATCAAAGACTTTCGGGCCGGTTTTGCCCAACAGCTCGAAACCACGCAGTTTTTTGACAAGCAAGGCCACGAAGTCACGCCGAAAAAGATTCGTGACTTACAAAAGAAACACGGATTACGGCAAGATTAGGCTTTCAAACTGCAGGCTCGTTTTGTACAATGAAAGAGTTGAATTACGTGCATCGACACGACGAGGGGAGGAATAAATGATGATGTTTGTATTCGGATTGATCGTCGGCTTGCTGGCCGGCGGCGCCGCTGGCTTCTTCGGCGCGCGTGCTTATATGAAAAAATACTTCCGCGATAATCCTCCTGTAAATGAGGAAATGCTTCAAACCATGATGATGTCAATGGGGCAAAAGCCATCCCAGAAAAAGCTTAACCAGATGATGGCCCAAATGAAGCAAGCTCAGAAACGCTCAGGCAAGTAGTCTGACGATGATGATCTAGGAAGCGGTTCGGTCTCCTTAATGACTGGGCCGTTTTGTTTTGTCATCAAATGGTGAATTATCACGCGATTATTATTGAACTCTTAGGCGTTCATCATTGACGCCTTAGCGGTTCTAATTATGAGGAGGGTTGCGAGGCATGGGGATTTTCAAAAAATTAGGCTGGTACTTTAAGGCAGAGCGCAAACGCTACCTGTTTGGCATTCTGTTTCTGGTACTGGTCGCCCTAGTCAATTTGATTCCACCCAAGGTTATCGGGAGCTTGATTGACTTGATGGACGGCCATGCACTGACGGTCGAAAAACTATGGCTGATGCTCGGCCTGCTGATTGCCGCCGGGGTTGGCCAGTATCTGTTCCGCTACGGCTGGCGGACCGCGATTTGGGGTGGCGCGGCCCAGCTTGAAAAAACACTGCGGTCGCGGCTGTTTTGGCATTTTATGAAAATGGATGCCACCTTTTATCAGCGCCACCGGACTGGCGATTTGATGGCGCATGCCACCAATGACCTGAATGCGATTCAAAACGTGGCCGGCGCTGGGATTTTGACCTTATTTGATTCACTCATCACCGGTACGACCACAATCATTGCCATGATCATGTTTGTCGACTGGCGACTGACGATTCTGGCCATTTTGCCCATGCCGCTTTTGGCGGTGATGGCCCGGCGGCTGGGGATGCGCTTGCACCGCGAATTTGCCCATTCGCAAGCGGCGTTTTCCCGGTTGAATGATAAGACGCAAGAATCGATTTCCGGGATTAAGGTGATCAAGACCTTTGGCCAGGAAAAAGAAGACACCGAAGACTTTGACCGGATTGTGGACCGCACCATCGGCATCAATAAGCGGGTCAACTTCATTGATTCGCTGTTTGATCCCACCACCAGTTTAATTATGGGGATTACCTATGTGGTCACCATTATTTATGGCGGCCATTTGGTGGTCACCAGTCAAATCACGATTGGTCAGCTGGTATCCTTCGTGTCGTATGTCAGTTCGCTGGTCTGGCCGATGTTTGCCATTGGCCGCCTGTTCAACGTGCTGGAACGCGGGAACGCGTCCTATGACCGGGTCCAGTCCCTTTTGAACGAGCAAAGCGCCATCATTGAGGCGCCTGACGCCATTCAAACGCCGGCACAAGGTGATATTCGCTTCAAGGTCAACAAGTTCAGCTACCCGGATGACGACCACGCCACCTTGGTGAATGTGCATTTCACCTTACCAGAAGGGGAAACCCTAGGCATTGTGGGCCGGGTTGGCGCTGGGAAGAGCACGATTTTCAAGCTCCTGCTGCGCGAATTTGACAATTACGATGGCGAAATCGATTTCGGCGGCCACAACATTAAGGCTTACACCTTGGATGCGCTACTGGATTCAATTGGCTATGTGCCGCAGGATAACTTCCTGTTCTCCACCAGTGTGGCGGATAATATTCGCTTTAGCTCCTTTGACAAGGTGCAAGGCGAAGTGGAAGACGCCGCGCGGGAAAGCGCCGTGCATAACGATATCCTCGACTTTACCGAAGGCTACGGCACGTTGGTCGGTGAACGCGGCGTCAGCTTGTCTGGTGGCCAGAAGCAGCGCTTGGCGATTGCCCGCGCCGTCATTACCACCCCTGAGCTGCTGATCTTAGATGATTCGCTATCGGCAGTTGATGCCAAAACAGAATCAGAAATTCTGGCCAACTTGAAACATGAGCGCCAGAACAAAACCACCATTATCGCGGCGCAACGTTTGAGTTCCGTCATGCATGCCAACCAAATCATTGTGCTGCAAGACGGCCATGTGATTGAACGCGGCACGCATGAACAGCTGCTGGCCAGCGATGGCTGGTACGCCGAAATGTGGGCCAAGCAAGAGCTGCAAAGTCAGATTGAGAACAAGATTGAAGGTGAAACCATTGGCTAAATATGAAAGTGCTTGGTCCAAGAGCATTCCGTTCAAGCAACAAATGCGCATTTTTGTCCGGCTGATGGGATACACCAAACTCTACTGGCGCCAATTCCTGGGCGCACTGCTAGCGGCAGGGCTGCTGGCTGGGACGAACGTGGCCTTGCCCTACATTTTGCAAGAATTCATGGATCGCTATTTGCAAAACAAATCCGCCACGGTCCAGATTTTGCTGGGTTTTGCGGCTTTGTATGCGTTTGGCGTCGTCTTGAAGGCGGTGTTCCAGTTTATTCAGAACTTTGCCTTCTTGATGGGGGCTGAGCGCGGGCTGGAAGATGTGCGGCGCGAGTTGTTCCGTAAACTGCACACCCTGGGAATGCGGTATTTTGATCAGACGCCAGCCGGCTCGATTGTCAGCCGGGTTACTAATGATACGATGACTTTGGGTGATTTTTGGAACGTCCTGTTGTCCGTGATCGTCGGCTTGTTCTCGGTCGTCTCGAGTTTTGTCATGATGTGGAACTTGAATCACCGCATTGCCTTGTATGTGCTGGCCTTCATGCCGCTGCTCTTGTTCGCGATTTGGTACTACAGCCAGTACAGTTCCAAAGTGTATCGGCATATGCGTGAAAAGCTCAGTGAATTGAACACCAAGCTGAATGAGTCCATTGAAGGCATCGGCATCATTCAACAATTCCGCCAAGAAAAGCGCATCACCAAGGAGTTTGAAGCGACCAACGAAGATTATCTGGCCACGCGCAAAGCGATGATCAGAACCAATTCGCTGTTGCTGTCGCCAATCATCAACCTGCTTTACAGCCTCGGTTTAGTCGTGGTGCTGTGGGCGTTTGGGGTGATGTCGCTGGATAACTTCGTGGCGGCTGGGGTGGTTTATGCTTTCACCCAGTACGTGGCGAACTTCTTCAATCCCATGACGAACATGATGGATTCGCTGTCCTTCTTCCAAGATGGGATTGTCGCCGGTAGTCGAATTTTCCGCATTCTGGATGATCAGGAATACGCGCCGGCGCAAAATCCTGGCGCCGATGCCACCATCACCAAAGGCAAAATCGAATTCCGTCATGTGTCGTTTGCCTATGACGGTAAGCACGATATTCTGCATGACATCAGCTTCATCGCTAATCCCGGCGAAACGGTCGCGCTGGTCGGGCACACCGGGTCCGGTAAAAGCTCGATCATCAATGTCATGATGCGATTCTATGAGTTCGGCACCGGGGAGATTTTAATTGATGACCGCGATATTCGCGATTACCCAATGCCAGAGCTGCGGCAAAAATTGGGGCTGGTGCTCCAAGACTCCTTCATGTTCTATGGTGACATTTCCTCGAACATTCGCTTGTTCAATCAGGATATCACCGACGAACAGGTGCAAGCGGCAGCGAAATTTGTGCAGGCAGATCAATTCATTGAGAAGTTGCCGCATCAGTACCATGCCCGGGTGATTGAAGGCGGCAGTCAATTCTCCAGCGGTGAGCGCCAGTTGCTGTCCTTTGCCCGGACCATTGTCACTAACCCGAAGATTCTGGTGTTGGATGAAGCGACGGCGAATATTGATACCGAAACCGAAACCATGATTCAAGAGGGTCTGCGCCGGTTGCGCAAAGGCCGGACGTCGATTGCGATTGCCCACCGGCTGTCGACCATTAAAGATGCTAATTTGATTCTGGTGCTGGATGCCGGGCGCATTATTGAGCGCGGTACCCATGAAGAACTGTTGGCCAAAAAAGGCCGGTACTTCGATATGTATGAACTGCAAAATGGTGATACGGCCATTGAATAAGGGAAAACGTCTTGCTGGTGATAACAGCAGGACGTTTTTTTAGCCTAAATATAATACAGATTATCGGTTGGAATAGTACAGTAAAAACCCCAAGCAAAAAACAATTTGAACTTATCCCTTTCATTTATGAAACAGAAGGCGTATGATTTGAAACATACGAATTCAAGAGGAGACTTAAACATGACAGAAAAGCGGTATGGTGCAGATTTAATTGTTGAGAGCCTGATCAATCACCAGGTTCCGTTTGTCTTTGGCATTCCAGGGGCGAAAATCGACCGCGTCTTTGAAAAGCTGGAGCATCCGACCGATTCACGGACCCCGCAGTTAGTTGTGACCCGCCATGAACAAAACGCCGCCTTCATGGCCGCCGGGGTTGGCCGCATCACCGGCCAACCAGGGGTCGTGCTGACCACCTCTGGGCCTGGGGCCGCTAACTTGGCCACTGGCCTGGTGACAGCGACGGCAGAAGGCGATCCTGTCCTGGCCATTGCCGGGCAGGTGCAGCGCAAGGACTTACTGCGTTCGGCCCACCAAAGCATGCGCAACGCTGAAATGTTTGCCCCGATTACCAAGTACGCGGCCGAAGTACAGGATCCTGATAACATTTCAGAACTGATGGCGAACGCCTGGCGGGCAGCCGGCTCTGGCAAGCAAGGCGCCAGCTTTGTGTCGGTGCCACAAGACGTGACCGATGCTCCAACCACCGCCCAATCGCTGGCCGCGGTGAAGGCGCCGAAGCTCGGACCAGCGGCACCTGGCGATATGACCGACCTGGCCCGCCGCATTAAAGAAGCGGCTTTGCCCGTGCTTTTGTTAGGCATGCGGGCGTCGTCGGCTGATGTGACCGCGGCAGTGCGCGATTTACTTCAAACCGCGGACCTGCCGGTGGTCGAAACCTTCCAAGGCGCCGGCATTGTGCCCCGGGCGCAGGAAAGCAACTTCTTTGGGCGGGTCGGCTTGTTCCGCAATCAGCCAGGGGATCAGTTGCTGCAAAAGAGTGATCTGGTCATCGCCATCGGTTATGATCCGGTCGAATACGAACCGCGTAACTGGAACGCCGATGGCAAGGCGGCGATTGTGGTGATTGATGCCCAACCAAGCGAATTGGATCAAAGCTTCCAGCCGCAGGAAGAGCTAATCGGCGACATTTCCGAAACCCTGAGTATTTTGACGCCACTGGTGCGCGGTTATCAGGTCGCACCGGCCGCCAAAAACTACCTGGCTGACTTGCAAGCACAACTACAGGCCCGCGATGTCGCCCCCGCAGCGGCCCACAACCGGGTGCATCCGCTGAGCATTGTGGCGGCCTTGCAGGCCCGGGTGACCGACAAAATGACCGTGGCCGTCGATGTCGGCAGTCACTACATTTGGATGGCACGCCACTTCCGCAGCTATGAACCCCGGCGGCTCCTGTTCTCTAATGGGATGCAGACGCTAGGCGTGGCTTTGCCCTGGGCGATTGCGGCTACGCTGGTGCGACCTGGTGAAAAAGCGGTGTCAGTTTCTGGTGACGGCGGCTTCCTGTTTTCGGCGGCCGAACTGGAAACGGCAGTGCGCCTGAAAGCTAATCTCGTCCACATTATCTGGAACGATGGTTACTATGACATGGTCAAGTTTCAGGAAGAAATGAAGTATGGCCGCTCAGCCGGCGTCGACTTTGGCCCGGTCGACTTTGTGAAATATGCCGAAAGCTTCGGCGCCAAAGGCCTACGAGTGACCGCTCCCAGTCAGCTGGATGCCGTGTTAGATGAAGCGTTCAACACGCCTGGACCGGTCGTCGTGGATATTCCAGTGGACTACAGCGACAACCCGAAGCTTGGCGCGGCGATGTTGGATGACCAATTCTAGGAGGCACAAGGTGAATAATCAGCTTTTATATCAACATGGTACGTTAGGCGCCTTGGTGCCTGGCTTGTTTCAAGGCACGTTGGCCATTGGCGAGTTACTCAAGCACGGTGATACCGGAATCGGTACCCTCACCGGCCTTGACGGCGAACTGATCATTATGGATGGAGTCGTCTACCAAGTCAGTGCCACTGGCCAGGTTATGGTGATCGAAAACGGCGCGGTGCCATTCGCCAACGTTCACTTTGCCGCCTTCAAATCTGCTGGTGACATCAGGGGTGCGGCCGCTACCGCGCAGCAGCAAATGCTAGCAGCCCTTGGCACCCATAATTTATTTGCGGCGGTGCAGGTCCGCGGCACCTTTGCCCACATGACCACGCGCGCAGTGAAGGCGCAGCAGCGGCCTTATCCTGGCCTGGCGGCGACAGCGGCGGATCAAGCCGTTTTTACCCGTGAACAGGTGGCAGGCACCTTGCTGGGTTACTGGTCGCCGCAGTTGTATGCTGGCATGGCCTCGCCGGGGTTTCACCTGCATTTTCTGGCAGATGACCATCAATTTGGCGGCCATGTGCTGGACTACACAGTGGCGGCCGGCACCCTGCAGACGCAGGTGTTTAGTGATATCCAGTTGCACCTGCCAACCGCTGATTCAGAATTCCTAAACGCCGATTTAGATGGTGATTTGTTAGGGGATATTACCAAGGCAGAACACTAAAGACAGTCACACTCGGTGGCGTTTCCCCTGGCCTTTTCGTATACTGAAGGCAAAGGGGGACTGACCGATGATTAGAGCGTTGAAAGTTGAGGAATTGCCCCAGGTGGTGCCGATGTTTCATGATTACTATGCCTCGAGCACGGTACCCCATCAGTTTATGGATGCTGAGCTGCAGACTTTTTTGACCCGCATTCTGACCCAACACCAAGGCGCGCTATTGGTGGCTGACTCAGGCGGGCAGCTAGCGGGATTTGCGCTTCTGTATTTAACCTACGAGACCCGGGCCATGAAGCCACTGACCATTTTGAATGACTTATTCGTGGCAGCCCCATTCCGGCAGCAAGGTCTGGCCCGCGCCCTCACCGCCGCTAGCGGCGACTGGGCCAAGGCGCAGGGGTGCGAAGAGATGATTTGGCAAACCCGCACCACCAACATCGGGGCGCAGCACTTGTATGATCAGGTGGCGACCAGGGAAGCAGGCTGGATTCATTACGCCCAACGGCTGGAATAGGCCACAAAAATAGCGTCATCCTTGCGCGAAGGGATGACGCTATTTTTGCGTGCGCAATTTACTTGGCGTGACGGTACCCGTAAGCGAAGTAAATGACCATGCCGATGCCAAACCAGATGAGACTCATGACCCAAGTTTCGGCGCTTAGCTGACTCATCAAAAGCAGGCAGAACAGAAACGAAACAATGGGCACCACCGGATAGCCAGGCACTTGGAAGCCGTGGTTGTCAATTTGCTCATGCTTGCGGAGCGGAATGATCCCTAGACTGACAAAGGCGAAGGCAATCAGGGTGCCGATGTTCACGAGATTGACGAGTTGCGTCAGTGGCACGAACCCGCCCATGACCGCAATAATCAAAGTCACCGTCCACAAGGCGTTGAAAGGCAGCTGGTGGGTGACTTTACCGAACCATTTTGGCAGTAACCCATCGCGGCCAATGGCGTACACCAGGCGGCTGGAGCTGTAGACCATAGTGATCATCATGGTGAACATGCCAGCCAAGGCCCCCACGGCAATGATGCCGCCAAGTTGCGGCTGGTGGATCAGGTTCAAGGCGAAAGTCACCGGGTCAGCCACGTTAAGCTGGGTGTACTTGACGATACCGGTCAGCACCACTGCCACCAGCACGTACAAAATCGTGGCAATAATCAAGGTCCCGATAATCCCCCGGGGCAGCGTCTTCTGCGGGTTTTTGACTTCAGGAGCAGACGCGGAAACGGCGTCGAAGCCGAGGTAGGCAAAAAATACCAGTGAAGCGCCGGCGAGAATCCCTTTAAATCCAAATGGCATAAACGGCTTCCAGTTCATCGGCTTGATGTAAAAGGCGCCAACCACGACGAATAGGCCAATAATGAGTAGTTTGACTAGGACCATGGCTCGGTTCACCGCCATCGAGGTGGTCATGCCGCGTGATAACATCAAGCCGATGATCAAGACCACGATGACCGCCACCAGGTTGATGTAAGTACCATGAGCGGGGTCAAAGGCACCGCTAAGCGCATGGGGGATGCGGAGGCCAAAGCCACTGATCAAATTGGCAAAGTAAGCGGCGAAGCTCGTTGAAACCGCGGCCACTGCCAACATGTATTCCAAAATCAGTGCCCAGCCAATGATCCAGCCAAAAATCTCTCCGAACACAATGCTGCCATACGCATAAGCCGAACCCGCCACTGGCAGTGCCGAGGCAAACTCGGCGTAGCACATCGCAGCTAGCGAGCACACGACTGCGGCCAAAACAAAAGCCAGCGTAATGGCTGGCCCTGAAGTGGTGGCCGCAACGGTGCCGGGTAAGATGAAAATCCCAGTGCCAATCACCGCCCCGATGCCCAGCGCAATCAAATCGCGGGTGGTCAAGGTGCGGGCGAGCTGATGATCGCTTTGCAAGGTTTGGGCGACGTCAGGCTTGCGGGTGAGTTGCTGCCAAAAAGAATGAGGTTTCATTTGACCTTGCCTTCCTCTTTTTCTGCCAAATACTTCTTTTGGTCGGGCACATACTTGAAGTTAGGATCGATTTCTTTGTCGATGGCGTCGAAGGCCTGCTGCATTTTCAGACCCATCTGCGCTGTCATCTCATCGGTTACGCGGCCGGCTGGCACTTCAATCGGCTCACCGAAACGCACCGTGATGCGTTTGCGGAGTAGCACATGGGAGAATTTGATTGGGCCTTGATACACTGCTGGCACAATCGGCACCTTGGCTAGTTTGGCAATTAACACTGCGCCACCTTTGAGGTCGTTAGCATAGCGTGAGCCGGAAGGAAACAGCATCACGGACAGTTGACCTTGCTTTAGCAGGCGTACCGGTGTTTTAATGGCACTTGGACCGGGATTGGCCCGGTTAACGCCAAAGGCATGCATGTGGCGCAAAAACCAGCCAAGTACCGGATTTTCGAAGAGCTCGTCCTTGCCCATCACTGCAAACTGGCGGGGGCTGGCAGCCAACCCGAAAAACACCGGATCGAGCCAAGTACGATGCGGGCCGACTAGGACGTACGGTCCGTCAGGCAGGGCTTCTTTATTTTCGTAATGGGTGTTGCCGTTGATGATCAAAATCAAAATCCGGACCAACCCGCGGATAAATGAATAAAACATCTTTTTTAATCCTTCCATTCAAGACTCGTGGCGCGTCGCCACTAGCATTAAGTTCGATAAATTATACCACAATAGTTGATAGCTGTAGAAAGGACCACTTCAATGACGCAACCAACCCTTCAGCCTGATGAACGCATTGACGAACTCGCCAGTGTGGGCATCAAAATCATCCAAAGCCCCAAGTTATTCGCTTTTTCCTTAGATGCGGTTGTCCTGGCGGCGTTTGCCGAAATTGGTAAGCACAGTCGGGTGGTGGACCTGGCGGCTGGCAACGGCGCCGTCGGCTTATTCGTCGCTAGGCGCACCGATCAGCCGGTGACCTTGGTGGAACTGCAGCCGCGCCTGGCAGAAATGGCGCGGCGCAGTGCCGGCTTGAATGGGCTGGCAAATGTTGAGGTGCTGACGCGCGATCTCAAAACCACCCCGGCAGTTGTGGCCAAGGACTCCGTTGACGTTGTGGTTTGCAACCCGCCGTATTTCAAAGTCAGCCCGCAAAGTAAAACTAACCCTAACGATCACTTAGCGTTGGCGCGCCATGAACTCACCACCGACTTTGCCACGGTCTGTCAAACCGCTAGCGCGCTGCTCAAGTATCAAGGTAAAGCCTTTTTCGTCCACCGCCCTGACCGGCTGCAGGAACTATTAAGCACCATGATGGCCACCAAACTCGCGCCTAAAAAGTTGCGTTTCATTCATCCGCGAGCAAACCAGGAAGCTAACATGGTCTTAATTGAAGGCATTCGCGCCGGTAAACCTGATGGCATTCGCATCATGCCGCCATTGGTGGTTTATGACGAAGGCAGCCACTACACCCCGGAGGTGGAACACTTACTCTATGGATAGCTATTATTTTTACGTCTTGCTCTGCGCTGATGGCACCTTTTACGGCGGCTACTCCACCGATGTTCCTGCCCGCGTCGCCACCCACAACGCCGGCAAAGGTGCCAAATACACCAAAACCCGCCGTCCCGTGCGACTGCTTTATCAAGAAGCCTTCACCAACGAACACGACGCCTTATCCGCTGAGTGGCACTTCAAGCACCAAAGCCGAAAAGCCAAAGAGGCGTTCCTAGATGGCAAAGATGTCAAATGGCGGTAGGATGCTCAAACTGTTGACTAGCCACCTAATTTTAGCCGGCGCATGAGGGTGATTCTACAATGACCGTCAGCATGCCATGGTAGGGCGGGGCAGCCGGAGCAGGCAGGGGCTCAGGGGTGAAATTGTTCTTAGCCAACTGGTTGGCTTAGAACAAGCCGCGACTTTGAGACTCGCAAGGCGAGGCTCAAAGCGCTGGCCACTCCGCTTTCGCCCCTGCCTGCGAAGGCCGCCCCGCCCGGCAGTTTAATCCACGCTCAAGCCCGGCCTTTAAAGTATTTGCATAAACAGAAGTATTTCTGTATAATCATTTGAGTGTGAAAAGCACAAACCACATCAAGGTAAGATTGTCGCCCCGGTGCTTCGGGAGAAGTGGGGCGGCGAGCTGACGACCTTGAGAGGAATAAAACCATATGGAGGACTACACATGTCTGTATTAAGCATGAAACAACTGCTTGAAGCTGGTGTCCACTTCGGTCACCAGACTCGTCGCTGGAACCCAAAGATGAAGCCATTCATCTTCACCGAACGGAACGGCATCTACATCATCGATCTGCAAAAGACCGTTAAGATGATTGACGACGCCTACAACTTCGTCAAGGACGAAGCTGCTGATGGCGGCGTATTCCTGTTCGTTGGGACCAAGAAGCAGGCCCAAGATGCGATTGCTGAAGAATCAACTCGCGCCGGCCAGTACTACGTCAACCACCGTTGGCTCGGTGGGACCTTGACCAACTGGAACACCATCCAGACCCGGATCAAGCGCCTCAAGGACATCAAGAAGATGGCCACTGACGGCACCTTCGACAAGTTGCCTAAGAAGGAAGTTTCCTTGCTGAAGAAGCAGCAAGAAAAGCTGACCAAGTTCTTGGGTGGGATCGAAGACATGCCTCGCATCCCAGATGTGATCTTCATCGTTGACCCGCGCAAGGAAAAGATTGCCGTTCAGGAAGCACAAAAGCTGAACATTCCAATCGTTGCGATGGTTGATACCAACTCCGATCCAGATGATATCGACGTTATCATCCCATCAAACGATGACGCGATTCGCGCCGTTCGTCTGATTACCGCCAAGATGGCTGATGCCATCATTGAAGGCAACCAGGGTGAAGACCAAGACGACCAGCAAGACGTTCAGGCACCAGCTGAAGACGCCAAGGCTGACTCGATCGAAGACATTGTTGAAGCCGTTGAAGGCGACAACGATAACCAAGCAAAATAATAAATAAGTAAGACTCAGTCGTCTGTGCTTTGCAGCAAATGCAGGCGCAGGCGACTTTTTTAGACAAAACAAGGAGGAACTACAATGGCGATTACTGCTAAACAAGTCAAGGAACTACGCGACCGCACTCAAGTTGGGATGATGGACGCCAAAAAAGCACTGGTGGCGGCTGATGGTGACATGGAAAAGGCCATCGACGTTCTGCGCGAAAAAGGGTTGGCGAAAGCGGCGAAGAAGAGTGGCAACATTGCGGCTGAAGGCTTGACGGCCATTACCGTTGATGGGAACACTGCTGCTATCATCGAAGTGAACTCCGAAACCGACTTTGTGGCTAGCAACGATAAGTTCCAAAACTTTGTTCAAGCAGCCGGCGCTGCGATTGTTGCCGGCAAGCCAGCTGACTTGACCGCTGCCTTGGCCCTGGATGTTGACGGCCAGAGCCTGGATGATGCCGCTAAGGCGTTGACCGCTGTCATTGGTGAAAAGATCGACCTGCGTCGGTTCACCGTCGTGGAAAAGGAAGACGGCGACCACTTTGGCGCCTACCTGCACAATGGTGGCCAAATTGCCGCTTTGGTCACTTTGGCTGGCGGCGATGATGAAACCGCGCGTGATATTGCGATGCACGTGGCGGCGATCAACCCAACTTACCTTGACCGCAGCGAAGTGCCAGCTGATGAACTGAAGAAGCAAACTGACATCTTCACCAAGGAAACCCTTGATGAAGGCAAGCCTGAGAAGATTGTCCCACGCATCGTTGAAGGCCGGGTTAACAAGTGGCTGAGCGAAAGCTCCTTGGTTGACCAGGAATACGTCAAGGACCCAGACCAAACGGTTGCCCAATTTGCCAAGAGCAAGGGCGCTACCGTGAAGGGCTTTGTCCGTTACGAAGTCGGCGAAGGTATCGAAAAGAAGCAAGATAACTTTGTTGACGAAGTGATGGGTCAAATCAAAGACTAAGACTTAATGCAAGCAGCTTCCCCGCAAGAGGAGGCTGCTTTTTGCTAGGATGCAGGTGGTCAAGATTTTGATAATTCCCCCGGCGAAAGCCCAGCGGTGGGGTTGAATATGGTAAACTAATACCAGCAAATAAGAAGGGACAATTCATCATGATCAAATATAAACGCATTGTACTGAAGGTGAGCGGTGAAGCCTTAGGCGGCGCGAACGGCTTTGGCATTCAGCCCCCAGTGATTAAATTAATCGCTGAACAAATTAAAAAGGTCCACGAACTGGGCGTGCAGATTGCCATCGTTTGTGGCGGCGGCAACATCTGGCGCGGTGAAACCGGCGCGCAGATGGGCATGGAGCGCGCGCAGGCGGACTACATGGGCATGCTGGCAACGGTGATGAATGGCTTGGCGCTGCAGGATAGCCTGGAAAACCTCGGCGTGCCAACGCGGGTGCAAACCTCCATCGAAATGCGCCAAATCGCTGAACCTTACATCCGGCGCAAGGCCGTGCGGCACTTAGAAAAAGGCCGGGTCGTAATTTTTGCTGGCGGCACCGGGAACCCATACTTCAGCACGGATACCACCGCTGCTTTGCGGGCGGCTGAAATTGATGCCGATGTGATCTTGATGGCCAAAAACGGGGTCGATGGGGTCTATTCTGCCGATCCCAACAAGGATGCGTCAGCGGTTAAGTTTGAAGAATTGACCCACATGGACATCATCAACAAAGATTTACATGTCATGGATTCCACGGCTAGCACGTTGTCGATGGATAATGACATTCCGCTGGTCGTTTTCAACCTGAACGATCCGGATAACATCAAGAAGGTCGTTGAAGGTGAAAACATCGGCACGACCATCAAAGGGAGAGAATAACATGGCCAATCCAATCATTGCTGAAGCGGAAACGCAAATGAAGAAGACTGAAGAGGCACTGGGCCGCCAGCTGGGCAACATTCGGGCCGGCCGGGCCAATGCTAGCTTGCTCAACCGCATCACGGTCAGTTACTACGGCGCGGACACGCCGCTGAACCAAATCGCCGCCATCACGGTGCCAGAAGCGCGAGTGCTGTTGATCACGCCTTACGACAAAACGGCGCTGAAGGACATTGAAGCCGCACTGAATGCCAGCGACCTTGGCATTAACCCCGCGAATGACGGTAACGCCATTCGCCTGGTGGTGCCACAGCTGACAGGGGAACGCCGGCAAGAAATTGCCAAGGAAGTCGGCAAGTACGAAGAAGAAGCCAAAATCGCGATTCGCAATGTCCGGCGCGACGCCTTGGACAAGCTCAAGAAGCAAGAAAAGGCCAGCGAAATCACGGAAGATGATTTGCACCGCGATGAGAAGGCCGTTCAAAAGGTGACCGATGCCTCAGCCAAGCGGCTTGAAGCGATTGCCGCTGAGAAGGAAGCCGAAATCAAAGAAGGCTAATTGCCCGCGGCTGGCCAGCGCGCTCCCATTTTTGGAGGCCGCCTGGTCAGCTTTTTGATTGGGCACGGCGGGCGTTGCTGTTTAAACCGCCTGATTTCTGCTACAATCAATAAGACTATAAGCGTTTGGGAACAGGAGGATTCAGTGTGGCAGAGTTAGCGCATGCGTTAGACCCGGCGCGGATACCCGCCCATGTCGCCATTATCATGGACGGCAATGGACGATGGGCCAAACAGCGCCATTTACCGCGAGTGGCCGGCCATAAGCAAGGCATGGAAACCGTTAAAACCATCACCAAAGCGGCCAGTCGCCTCGGGGTGAAGGTGTTGACGTTATACGCCTTTTCCACTGAAAATTGGAAACGGCCGACCAGCGAAGTCAGTTATCTGATGCGGCTGCCGGTGGATTTCTTCGGCACCTTTATGCCGGAACTGATTGAAGAAAACGTGCGCGTCATGGTGATGGGAGAATTGGCCGCCCTGCCGGCCAAAACCCAGCAAGCCGCCCGCGCTGCCATGGCGGATACCGCGGCCAATACCGGTATGATTTTGAATTTTGCCTTGAATTATGGGGGCCGCGACGAATTGATTCAAGCCACAAAGGCGATTGCAGCCGAGGCAGCCGCAGGCAAACTCGACCCCAGCGCCATTGATGCTGAAACCGTCGCTGACCATCTGATGACGCAGCCCTTAGGTGAGCTGGCCGATCCAGACCTGTTGATTAGAACCAGCGGCGAAGAGCGCATCTCGAATTTCTTGCTCTGGCAGTTGGCCTACAGCGAGCTGGTGTTTACCGATACATTCTGGCCAGATTTCACGGCTGAGACATTGCAAGCTTGCATTGCCGATTATCAAAGTCGTGATCGGCGCTTTGGCGGACTTAAATAAGCGAAACATGGAGGGTTATCTTTAATGAAACAGCGAATCATTACCGCGGTCGTCGCGTTGGCGATTTTTATCCCGATTCTGATTTTAGGTGGGATCTGGCTTGAAATTGCTGGGTCGGCCTTGGCCTTGGTGGCTTTATCGGAAGTCTTTATCATGCGCAAACGGATTATCGTTTCGTTTGATTTTCTGATTTCTGCCATCGGGATTTTGGCGGTAACCTTGCCGGACAACATGATGGCTTGGGTGCCAAGCTTCATTTCGCGGCTGGATATCGTCTATGTGGTGGTGGTGCTCCTGCTGCTGCACACCGTGGCCAGCAAAAATCGGGTCACCTATGATGATGTGGCAGTGTCGACCTTATCGATTTTCTACATCGGCACCGGGTTTCATTATTTGATTGCGGTCCGCAACAGTCTGGCCGGCGGCTTAGATACCTTGCTGTTTGCCATGATCATTGTGTGGCTCACTGACTCCGGGGCTTACTTTGTCGGTCGCGCCTTGGGCAAACATAAACTGTGGCCTGCCATCAGTCCCAACAAAACTTGGGAAGGGAGTATTGGCGGTAATGTGGTGGCGTTGATTTTTGCCGCCATTTACCTGCAATTCTTCCCGCAAGCGTATGGCTTCTGGCCAATGATGGGGATTGCCTTGGCGCTGTCGATTATTGGCTCCTTGGGCGATTTGATCGAGTCCGCGCTCAAGCGCTTCTATGGCGTCAAAGACTCTGGCAAGATTTTGCCTGGGCACGGCGGCATTCTCGATCGCTTTGATAGCCTGCTGCTGGTGCTGCCGATGATTCACTTCTTCGGTATTTTGTAAGCCGGAAAGGAACGATTCATGACTACCATCATTCAATTTTTGATCGTCTTTGTCATCTTAGTGCTGGTCCATGAATTCGGACATTTCATTTTTGCTAAATGGTCCGGGATTTTGGTGCGCGAGTTTTCCATCGGCATGGGCCCCAAGCTCGTCGCTTGGCACCGGCACCACACCACCTACACCTTGCGGCTGCTGCCATTGGGCGGGTACGTGCGGATGGCGGGTTGGCAAGACGAAGATGATGAAATCAAACCCGGCACGATGCTCGCCATTGAAACCAATGCCCAAGGCGTGGTCAGCCGCATCAACTTAAGTCAAAAAACCACCTTGCAAGGCGGCATTCCGGTGCAGGTCGATCATGTCGATTTGGTGCACGCCCTTGAAGTCAGCGGTTATGCCAACGGCGACGAAAGTGAACTGAAGACTTGGCGGGTGGATCATGATGCGACCATCATCGAAGAAGATGGCACGGAAGTCGTGATTGCCCCAGAAGATGTGCAGTTTCAAAATGCCAAGTTGTGGAAACGGATGCTGGTCAATTTTGCCGGGCCGTTGAACAACTTCCTGCTGGCAATTGTGGTGTTCATCGGCTTAGGCTTGGCCAACGGGGTTGCAGTCACCAATACCAACCAAATCGGCCAAATTGAGCCGAATTCTCCGGCCGCCGTCGCTGGGCTGAAAGCCGACTCGCATCTTCAGACCATTGCCGGCCAAAGAATCAACAGCTTTGAAGACATCGGCCCGATTCTGGCCAGACATAAAGGGGAGCCCATTAAGCTGGTGGCGACCAAGGCTGGGGTTACCCAGCGCCTGACCATCACCCCGACCAAGCAAGGCACCATTGGGGTGTACACCGCCGTCAGTCACAATCCGCTTGGTGCCATCAAGTATGGCTTCACCGCCAGTTGGGGGGTAGCGAGCTCCATTTTCCATGTGTTGGGACAAATGGTCACCGGCCACTTCTCGCTGAATCAATTGGCGGGGCCAGTGGGCATCTACACGATGACCGCCTCGGCCGCTAAAGCTGGCATCGCGTCTTTGGTCGTGTTCTTGGCGGCGCTGAGTGTCAACTTAGGCATCATGAACCTGATTCCCATTCCAGTGCTGGATGGGGGCAAGCTGCTGCTGAATCTGATTGAATTGATTCGCCGTAAGCCGCTGAAACAAGAACACGAAAGTATGGTGACCCTGATCGGGGCAGGCATCATGTTCGCCTTAATCATCGCCGTGACCATCAACGATATCATGCGCAGTTTTTAATCGAAATGCTTTGGAGGCAAAAAGTTAATGAAACAATCACGAATGTTCATCCCGACCGTTAAAGAGGTACCTAGCACAGCGGAAGCCAAGTCGCACCAAATGATGCTGCGCTCTGGCTTTATTCGCCAGGTAGCGGCTGGCGCTTATGCCTATTTGCCGCTCGCTGACCGGGTGTTGGCCAAAATTGAAAAGGTCATCGATGCTGAAATGACCAAAATCGATGCCGTAAAAATGCGGATGCCTAGCCTCTTGCCAGCAGAATTGTGGCAAGAATCCGGCCGGTATGAAACTTACGGCCCAAATTTGTTCAAGCTGAAGGATCGCCATGATCGCGACTTTATTCTCGGCCCGACCCACGAAGAAACCTTCACTGATTTGGTCCGCAATGACCTGAACTCATACAAGAAGATGCCGCTGGTTTTGTACCAAATCCAAACCAAGTATCGCGATGAGGATCGGCCACGTTATGGTTTGCTCCGTTCTAGGGAATTCATCATGGAAGATGTCTACTCCTTCACCGCGAACTTGGAAGACTTGGATACCATTTATAACCAGATGGAAAAAGCCTACACCAACATCTTTAACGAACTCGGCTTGGATTTCCGGGCCATTGTTGGGGATGGCGGCGCGATGGGTGGTAAGGACTCTAAGGAGTTCTCCGCCATTGCACCGATTGGGGAAGACACCATTGTTTATTCGGATGGTTCTGACTATGCGGCGAACCTCGAAATGGCCACCAGTATGACCGTGCCGACGCCTAGCCACGAAGACCTTGGGGAGCTGACCACGGTTGACACCAAAGACGCCAAAACCATTGCCGAAGTGGCAGAATTCTTGGCGATTCCTGCCAGCAAACTGATCAAAGCAGTGCTGTTCATCGCCGACGAAAAGCCGGTGCTGGCTTTGGTCCGTGGCGACTACGACGTCAATGACGTCAAGCTGAAAAACCTGCTGAATGCTGACTTCTTAGATATGGCCACGCCGGACCAAGTTGAACAGTATATGCACTGTGAAATCGGCAATATCGGGCCGGTGAACGTTGACGAAGACGTCACCATCATCGCTGACAACAGTCTGACCGGCAGTGCCAATATGGTGGCCGGCGCCAATGCTGCCCACCAGCATCTGCAGAACGTCAACCTTGGCCGTGACTTCACGCCAGCCCAAACCGCCGACATTCGCTTTGTGACGGAAGGGGAGCTGTCTCCAGATGGCGAAGGGGTCCTGCACTTCACCAAAGGCATCGAAATCGGCCATATCTTCAAGCTAGGTACCCGCTATACTGAAGCGATGGGGGCCAACTTCTTGGATGAAAACGGCCGCGCCAAGCCGATTATCATGGGTTCTTACGGCATCGGGGTGTCGCGTTTGCTGTCAGCGATCGCGGAACAAACCCTCGATGAACACGGTCTGGTTTGGCCGCGAGCCGTGGCGCCATTTGACGTCCATGTGGTGCCGGTTAACTTGAAGAAGCAAGACCAAGCCGATCTCACGGCGAAAATCACCAAGTTGCTGGAAGCAGCCGGCTATGAAGTGTTAGTCGACGATCGCAACGAACGTCCTGGGGTCAAATTTGCGGATGCCGATCTGATTGGCTTGCCAGTGCGGGTCACGGTCGGCAAGAAAGCCGCGGATGAAATCGTGGAACTCAAGCTCCGTAAATCTGGTGAAACCCTGGAAGTAAAAGCCGACGAGCTGACGGCTTCCTTAAAGATTTTGCTTGATCAAGCCTAGAGTGCTGAGGACGCCTGCATCGCTTTGATGCAGGCGTTTTTTGGTGGTTTGGCCCCCAGTGAGGGCGGCTTGTTCAATCACTGGTTTCGGGTTACGATAGTTGCATGACAAAAAAGGAGTGTGGCCGATTTGGCACTATCGAAAGAGGAAATGTTTGCGAAGCTGGTCGAGCAGCTGCAATTGCCGCAGCAAATTAGCGAAGATGACAGTTTAGCCCACGCAAGCGTTGAAACGGTCACGGTGCATAGCCAAACCAAGCGGTATGACTTTACCCTGAATACCGACCAAGTGTTGCCTTATGCCATTTATGTTCAGCTTGAGGCACATCTGACCGCGGCGTTCAAAGCCATCGCCCAAACCACCCTGCACATCAAACCGCGCCAGGTGGACCTAGGCGCTGACAAGTTGTCCGCTTATTGGTCTTATGTTGTGGCCCATGCCCAAATCGAGTCTGCGATTGTGCAGGAAACCTGTATGCGCCAAACGCCGCAGTTTGACGACGGCAAAATCACACTCACAGCGGAAAACGAACCGGTGCGAGGCTTTTTGATCAACCAAGGGCTGGGTAAACTCACCGAAACCTATGCGCAAGTCGGTCTCCCTGGGGTCAATTTGGTGGCCCGGGTGGATGCTGGGGAAACGCAGGCCAAATTGGCGGCTTTTCAGGCGCAAAAAGCCGAGCAAGCCGCGGCCTTGGCTAAGCGGGCGCAGGCGGTGGTGGCGCAGCGCGAACAAGCACCAGCCGCTGGCAACGGCCCGATTCAGCTTGGCCGCAACATCAAGGCCAGCGATGAACCGACGCAAATGGTGGCCATCACCCAAGAAGAGCGGTCAGTGGTCATCGAGGGTTATGTGTTTGATGCCGAGGTGCGGCAGCTGCGCTCTAAGCGGTCACTCTTGATTTTCAAAGTGACCGACTACACCTCTAGTTTTGTGGTGAAAAAATTTAGCAATGACGCCGATGATGAGGCGGCGTTCGAACGCATTAAGCCAGGGCTTTGGCTGCGCATTCGCGGCAGTGTTCAGGAAGATAATTACTCGCGTGAGCTGACCGTGAACGCGCAAGCCATCGAAGAAGTGCACCACGCTGCGCCCCAAGATACAGCGGAAGGTGAGAAGCGCATCGAGCTGCATTTGCACACCAACATGAGCCAGATGGATGCCATGCCTAGCATTTCTGCTTATGTGGCGCGCGCCAAAGCCTGGGGCCACTCTGCCATTGCGGTGACCGATCATGCCGGGCTGCAAGCTTATCCAGAAGCGCATACTGCGGCGACCAAGGCCGGACTGAAAATGCTCTACGGCGTTGAGGTCAACTTGGTGGATGACGGCACGCCGGTGGCTTATCAAGCCGAAGCGCCGCGCGATTTGGAATCAGACACTTATGTCGTGTTTGATATCGAAACCACCGGGCTGTCTGCTGTTTACGACAAAATCATCGAACTGGCCGCCGTGAAGATGAAAGACGGTAAGGTGATCGATAATTTCGAGGAAATGATCGACCCAGGGTTCGCGTTGTCGGAAACCACAATCAATTTGACCCATATCACCGACGAAATGGTGCGCGGCTCCAAGTCTGAAGCCGACGTGCTCCATTTATTCCGCCAGTTCTGTGAAGGCACCATCATGTGTGGCCATAACGTCACTTTCGACGTGGGCTTTTTGAACACGGCTTACCAACGGATGAACGAAGAAACCATTCAAAATCCAGTCATTGATACGCTGGAGCTTTCACGGATGCTGCATCCGGAACGGAAAAATCATAAACTGGATACGTTGAGTAAGGCCTACAAAATCAGCCTGAATCATCACCACCGGGCCAACGCTGATGCCGAGGCCACCGGTTATTTGATGTATGCCTTGGAAAAAGAAGCCAAGAGCATGTACGACATCACTAAGCTCAATGAACTGAACTCCCGCATTGGTGAAGACGATGCCTACAAGCAAAGTCGGCCAGTGCATGCGGTGATTATGGCTAAGACCCAAGCCGGGCTGAAGAACCTGTTCAAGCTCGTCTCACTGTCGAATGTTAAATACTACTACCGCCTGCCGCGGGTGCCGCGCAGCCAGCTCCAGAAGTTGCGCGAAGGCCTGATGGTCGGCTCCGGCTGTGCTTCCGGCGAAGTATTTGTGGCGGCCATGCAAAAAGGGTATGCCGAAGCCGCCGCCAAGGCCAAGTTCTATGACTACCTGGAAGTCCAGCCGCTGGCCAACTACCAGCCGTTGATCGAAGGCGGCTTAATTCAAGGCCAGGCCCATTTGCAAGAAATCATCAAGCAAATCATTAAAATCGGCCAGGAACAAGGCAAACCCGTGGTGGCCACAGGGGATGCGCATTATCTTGATCCCACCGATGCGATTTATCGCAAGATTTTGATTCACAGTCAAGGCGGAGCGAATCCGCTGAATCGCCACGAGCTGCCAGATGTGCATTTCCGCTCGACCCAGGAGATGCTGGATGCTTTTGCCTGGCTGAAAGATGACCAGTTGGCGCATCACTTGGTCGTGGAGAACACGCATCAGGTGGCGGACATGATTGATGATGACATCACCCCGGTTAAAACCAAGCTCTACACGCCGGACATTCCCGGTGTGGAAGAACACCTGCAAAACGATGTGATGACCACGGCGCACCGGCTTTACGGCGATCCGCTGCCAGAAATTGTGCAGGCGCGGCTCGATAAAGAGCTCAAGAGCATCATCGGCAATGGGTTCTCGGTGATTTATAACATTGCCCAGCAGCTGGTTTTAAAGTCGAACAAAGACGGGTACTTGGTTGGTTCTCGTGGTTCCGTCGGTTCCAGTTTAGCCGCGACCATGTCTGGGATTACCGAAATCAATCCGCTGCCGCCGCATTACCGCTGTCCTGAGTGCCAGTACTCGGAATTCTTTACTAAAGGGGAGTATGGTTCCGGGTTTGATTTGCCTGACAAGCAGTGCCCAAAGTGTGGGGCTGAGTTAGCCAAGGACGGGCAGGATATTCCTTTCGAAACCTTCCTCGGCTTCCATGGTGATAAGGTGCCTGATATCGATTTGAACTTCTCCGGGGACTATCAACCAGTGGCTCATAACTACATTAAGGTGCGGTTCGGGGAAGATCACGCTTTCCGGGCCGGGACCATTGGCACCGTGGCGGATAAAACCGCATATGGTTACGTCAAAGCCTACGAACGCGACACCGGGCAGATGCTGCGCGGGGCGGAAATCGATCGCTTGGCCAAAGGCGCCACTGGGGTCAAGCGCACCACCGGTCAGCATCCAGCGGGGATTTTGATTGTGCCGGCGGATATGGATATCTACGACTTTTCACCGATTCAGTACCCAGCTGATGATCAAACCGCGGCTTGGAAAACCACCCACTTTGATTTCCACTCGATTCATGACAACATTTTGAAAATGGATGTGCTGGGGCATGATGACCCAACTATGATTCGCATGCTCCAAGATCTCTCTGGGGTCGATCCAAAGTCGATTCCCATGGACGACCCTGGCGTCATGTCCCTGTTTTCCAGTCCGGAAGTCCTAGGCGTAACCGAAGAGCAAATCAATTCGAAAACTGGGACGCTGGGCGTGCCAGAATTCGGGACCCGCTTCGTGCGGGGGATGCTGGAAGAAACGCATCCGAAGAAATTCTCTGAACTGCTGCAGATTTCAGGCCTGTCTCACGGCACGGATGTGTGGTTGGGTAATGCCGAAGAGCTGATTCAGCAAGGCAAAGTCACCATCAAAGAAGTGATCGGTTGTCGTGACAACATCATGATGGACCTGATTCACTGGGGCATGGATGACTCCATGGCCTTCAACATTATGGAACATGTGCGTAAAGGCCGTGGTATTCCTGACGACTGGCAGCAGGCGATGCGGGACAACCCCAATGTGCCAGACTGGTACATTGATTCCTGCCTAAAAATCAAGTACATGTTCCCGAAGGCCCACGCGGCCGCGTATGACCTCATGGGGCTGCGCATTGCGTGGTTCAAAGTGTACTTCCCGCTGGTGTACTACGCTTCCTATTTCTCTGTCCGCGCCGAAGATTTCGACCTGGTGGCGATGAGCCACGGCAAAGAAGCCACCAAGGCCGCTATCAAAGCCATTACCGATCAAGGTAACGACGCCTCCGCCAAGGAAAAGAGTCTGCTGACGATTTTGGAACTGGCGAACGAGTGTCTGGAACGCGGGTTCAAAATCAAAATGGTCGACATCAACCACTCTGATGCGCATGATTTCTTGATTGTGGATGATCACACGCTGCTGGCGCCATTCCGCGCCGTGCCAGGCTTGGGCGATAACGTTGCGAAGCAAATCGTGTCAGCCCGGGAAGAAAAGCCATTTCTGTCGAAGGAAGACCTCGCCAACCGCGGCAAGGTTTCCAAGACGTTGATCGATTACATGACTGAAAACCATGTGCTAGATGATTTGCCGGATGAAAACCAGCTGTCCTTGTTCGATAACCTGTTCTAGCCCTTCTGTGGCTAGGTGGGGGGCTCCGCTTGGGGCGCGAGGCCTGCGGTGCGGCCGGTTGGAGCCATAGAGCGGTCTCCAACCTAGTTGTGAAGCCGCAGTCGCTACGCTCCAGTGCGTCTTCACAACTGCCGCGAAAATTAGCCTTTAGCCTGCCAAGCGCGCAGGTTAAAGGCTAATTTTCGTTTCACGGCTGGCCTCGTGCCCCAAGCTACGCCCGCGTGACCGGCAGCAGAGAAGTAGCGGCGAGAAAGGCGGGATTCCTTTTGCCCGACAATTGTTAGCCAAAATCCAAATTTCTAGGTTGAACGGCCAGTGTGGGTGTTTCATGAAGAGTAAGAAAGCGCGAATTTAACGCTGCCTCGGGTGATTGATGTGTTATCCAGCGGGTGCGAGTGGGGTGGCGGCGGGCGAGGGGCAGCCGCGAAACAGTTGGCTCACGAGGAGACTGCGCAGCAGGCTGCTCCTGAGCCAACTGGGGGCAACGATGAGACAGCGTTGAGCGCGATAGCGCGATGCTGGCTCATCGTTGAGGCTGGAGACCGCCCTATGGCTCCAGCCGGCCCCCGCAGCCGCCCCTCGCCCAGAGCCACCCCGCTCGCACCCGCGGCCCGTCTCACTAAGCTTCAATAGTAATCGCGTTTGCAAAAAGGCCTATTCTATGGTAAGTTACATCTAGTAGTTAAATCCTTTGAAAAGGAGTGAGCAGAGATGCTCACTCTTTTTCTTGGAAAGTAGGCGTCAGGCTGCCTAAGCCTAGCGCCTTAGGCTAGGTAGTAGCACGCACAAACAACCAAAAGGGGGGAAAGACTTGAGCACGGTTGTCGATACAGTGAAAACGCTCGTTGATCCAATTTTAGAGGCAAACCACTTTGAGCTGAGCGATATCGAGTTCGTCAAGGAAGGCGGCAGCTGGTACTTGCGGGTCTATATTGATAAGCCAGGCGGCATCACATTGAATGAATGCGTGGCGGTGTCAGAAAGCTTGTCTGAGCAACTTGATGCGATGGACCCTGACCCGATTCCACAAGCCTATTTCTTAGAGGTTTCCTCACCAGGCGCAGAACGCCCGCTCAAATCTGAGCAGGATTTTGAAAATGCCATCGGTGAGTATATTCATATCTCACTGTTTCAAAAGCTCGATGGGAAAAAAGTGTTCGAAGGCACTTTGAAGGCTTTAACGGCCACCGAGCTGACGTTAACGTTGAAGGACAAGGCCCGCCGGTTCGACCAAGTGTTTGACCGCGCCACCATTGCCAACGCCCGGTTAGCGATTGAATTTTAATCCGGCGGTTTGCCGCCTGGTAAAGGAAGGATCAACATGTCAAAGGAAATGATTGAAGCGCTTGACGCCCTTGAAACTGAAAAAGGAGTCAAAAAAGAAGTTGTGATCGACGCGTTGGAAGACGCCTTGGCCTCAGCTTACAAGCGCAATTACAACCAGGCCCAGAATGTGGATGTTGAGTTTGACGCCAAAAAAGGCGACATTCACGTTTATGCGGTCAAGGAAGTGACTGAAGAAGTCTTCGACTCTCGGCTGGAAGTGAGTCTCAAGGAAGCATTGAGTATCAACAAGGCTTACGAAGTCGGCGATAACATTAAGTTTGAAGTGACCCCGAAGGATTTTGGCCGGATTGCCGCCCAAACTGCTAAGCAGGTCATCATGCAGCGGGTGCGCGAAGCAGAACGCGGCATTATCTACGACGAATACTCTCAGTATGAAAATGAAATCATGACTGGGGAAGTGGAGCGCCGCGATAACAAGTTTATTTATGTGAACCTCGGCAAAATCGAAGCGGTCCTTGGCCGCCAAGACCAAATGCCGAATGAGCAATATGAACCTCATGACCGCATCAAAGTGTTCGTGACGAAGGTGGAAAACACCAGCAAGGGCCCCCAAGTCTTTGTCAGTCGCACCAACCCTGGTTTGGTCAAGCGGTTGTTTGAACAAGAAGTGCCAGAAATCTTTGATGGTACGGTCGAAATCGCTGGTATCGCGCGTGAAGCTGGCGACCGCACCAAAATTGCGGTGCGTTCGACGAATCCATCCGTTGACCCAGTCGGCACCACGGTTGGCCCGCGTGGGGC
This sequence comes from Lacticaseibacillus suilingensis, assembly GCF_016861845.1. GTDB lineage: Bacteria > Bacillota > Bacilli > Lactobacillales > Lactobacillaceae > Lacticaseibacillus > Lacticaseibacillus suilingensis. The sequence continues at coordinate 20,665 of NZ_BOLV01000002.1, read as the reverse complement.
GCGCGTGCAGGCAGTGGTGAACGAACTGTCTGGCGAAAACATGGATGTCGTTCAATTCGAAGAAGACCCAGTTGACTACATTGCCAACGCCTTGAACCCCGCCCAAGTGATTGCGGTGCAGTTCAACGACGAAGACAACGACCGCTCTTGCACGGTCATTGTGCCAGACCACCAGTTGTCTTTGGCCATTGGTAAAAAGGGTCAAAACGCCCGGCTGGCGGCTAAGCTCACTGGCTACAAGATCGACATCAAGGCCGAATCCGACGTTGAGTTTGTCGATGATGAAGAACTCGAAGAAAACGATGAAGCCCTTGAAGAAGCAACCGTTGACTTGCCTGATGATGATCAAGCAGCGTCTGATTCGGCTGCTGAATAGGAGGCCGTCGCATGAAGAAACGGAAAATCCCGATGCGCAAGGATCTCTTGTCGGGCGAAATGTTTCCGAAGAAATCCTTGGTGCGCATCGTGAAGCAACAAGATAACACTGTTGCCATCGATCCCACTGGTAAAGCAGCCGGTCGCGGCGCCTATGTCGCGCTCGATCCAGCCGCTGTTCAAAAAGCAAAAAAGAAGCAACTGATCGAAAAAGCCTTCAGCATCAAGATTGACCCCAGCTTTTACGATGAGTTGTTCGCCTATGTTGACCATCAAAAGGCTCGCCAAGAGCTTTTCGGCGATCAAGCATGAATAAGCAGCAAGCGTTAAACTTGCTGGGGCTCGCAAAGCGCGCCGGCCGCCTGGTGACAGGCGAAGGGTTCGTCCTCGGTGCCATCCGCGACCAAAGCGCCAAACTGGTGCTGGTTGCTAGCGATGCCTCAGCGAATACCCGGAAAAAGTTTTCCGATAAAAGTGACTTCTATGCAGTGCCCATTTCCTTTGCCCTCAGTGCTGAGGAATTGACTGATGCCATTGGCAGTCAGCGGTCGCTGATTGCCGTTCAAGATAACGGCTTTGCCAAGAAGTTACTGAAGCTGCTCACCTAAAAATTAACAGGGAGCGTGAAGAAATGGGCAAACAACGAGTATATGAATTTGCCAAAGCAATCGGGGTACCAAGCAAAATGGTGATTGACACCGCTAAGCAGCAAGGTATCGAATTAAAAAATCACATGTCGACGCTTGACGAAGGTCAGGAAAAGACGCTGCGCAGCGCGTTAGGCAAGTCTAGTGCCACTGCGGCCGCCAAGCCTGCCGCTAAACCGGCCGCACTAACAAAGCCTGCTGCCAAGCCAGCCGAAGCCAAGCCTGAAGCAAAAACGACTGCAGCTAAGCCAGAATCAGCTAAGCCAGCTGTTGCCAAGCCCGCCACTGAGGCAAAACCAGCCGAGGCCAAAAAAGCAGCACCCGGCACGCACCACATGCCGCAAAAAACCGCTGATGGCAAGACGCTGATCAGCAAGTCCGCGATTCGTCGGCCGCATAACACCCAGGCCAATAACCGTGGCAAAGGCCGTTTCGGTCAAGATGACCGGCGCAGCCAGGGCCAAGGTCAAGGTACGCAGGGCAATCGCCCTGCTGGTCGGCAGCAAAACCGGCCGCAAGACCAGCGCAATCCGCGTAGCAACGACCAGCGCAACGACAATCGCAATGGTCGCCGCGACGATCGCCGCGGTGACAACCGCTTCCTGAACCGGACCAGCAGCCCAATGCCACGCGCCGGGCGCGCCACACAGGCGAACGGCAATCCACGGCCAGTCGCTGGGAATGATGAGAAGTTCATCAAGCAGTTGACGGCTAAGAAGGATCGCGAAAAGGCCCAACAGGCGCAAGCCCGTGAAGCCGAAAAAGTCGCTGAAAAGCTGGTGGCTGAACAAAGTCGGCCAGTGACCCCAACGCCAGCACCAACCCCGGCCAAGCCGGCTGAAACGCGCCGCACTGAGCGGCCAAGTGCCAATAGTCGGCCTGCTCGGAACAACAACCAAGGGCGCGGCCGGTTTGATAACAACCGGGGCGGTTTTGGGAACAACAACCGGCGCAATAAGCGTAAGAACAAGCGTCAGATTCAAAGTCAGCCGAAGAAAGAAATGCCACAGCGCAAGGAGCGGCCATTGCCAGAAAAACTCATTTACACTGTAGGGATGAATGCGCAGGATCTGGGCAAGATTTTGCACCGTGAACCCGCAGAAATCATCAAAAAGCTGTTCATGCTCGGCATCATGGTAAACCAGAACCAGAGCTTGGATAAAGATACCATTGAACTCGTCGCTACTGACTATGGCATCGACGCTGAAGAGAAGGTTCAAGAAGACATCACCGACTTGGACAAGATGTTCCAAGAAGAAGTCGATAATAAAGGCACGCAGACGCCGCGGCCACCAGTGGTGACCATCATGGGGCACGTTGACCATGGTAAAACCACCTTGCTGGACAAGCTGCGCCACACGCATGTCACTGCCGGTGAAGCCGGTGGGATCACCCAGCACATTGGGGCTTACCAAGTGCGTCTTAATGATCGTCTGATCACCTTCCTTGATACGCCAGGTCACGCGGCCTTCACCAACATGCGGGCGCGCGGGGCGGATATCACCGATATCATCGTCCTCGTGGTAGCGGCGGATGATGGCGTCATGCCTCAGACCATCGAAGCAATTAACCACGCCAAAGCGGCCAATGCGCCGATCATTGTCGCGGTCAACAAAATCGATAAGCCAGGCGCCAACCCACAGCACGTCACCGAACAGTTGATGAAGTACGAGCTGATTCCAGAAGAATATGGTGGCGACACGATTTTCGTTAACATTTCCGCGAAGTTCGGTAAGAACATCGACGAACTGCTCGAAATGATTCTGCTGGAAGCGGACGTCTTGGAACTCAAGGCCAACAAAGACCAAAAGGCCATTGGGACCGTCATCGAAGCCCGGCTGGACAAAGGCCGTGGCCCTGTTTCCACTGTGCTGGTTCAAGAAGGTACCCTGCGCGTCGGCGATCCTGTCGTCGTGGGGAACACCTTCGGCCGCATCCGGACCATGACCAACGATCATGGCCGCCGTGTCAAGGAAGCCTTGCCATCCATGCCAGTGGAAATCACCGGCTTGAATGACGTGCCGCAATCCGCCGATAAGTTCGTTGTCTTTGACGATGAAAAGACCGCTCGGGCTGCCGGCGAAAAGCGGGCGCAACAAGCGCAAGATCGTGAACGTCAGCAGACGCATCACGTCACGCTGGATAACCTGTTTGAAACCATGAAGGAAGGTCAACTCAAGGAAGTTGACGTCATCATCAAGGCGGATGTACAGGGTTCGGTTGAAGCTTTGGCTGGCAGTCTGCAGAAGATTGAAGTTGAAGGCGTGCGCGTCAACATCATTCACCAAGCCGTTGGGGCTATCAACGAAAGCGATGTGACCCTGGCTTCTGCCTCCAATGCGGTCATCATTGGCTTTAACGTGCGCCCAACGCCGCAAGCGAAGCTGCAAGCCGACGCCGAAGACGTCGACATTCGTTTGCACCGCGTCATTTACAAGGCGATTGAAGAAGTTGAAGCCGCGATGAAGGGCATGCTCGAACCGACCTACGAAGAAAAGGTCACCGGCTCGATCACCGTGCGCGAAACCATTCCTGTTTCCAAGATTGGGACCGTTGTGGGTGGCTTTGTCGACACTGGCTTCATCCGCCGCGACTCCAAGGTTCGTCTGATTCGCGATGGCATCGTGATTTACGAAGGCGAACTGGGCTCACTGCGTCGCTTCAAGGATGACGTGAAGGAAGTCCGCCAAGGCTTCGAACTGGGTCTGACGATTGATGGCTACAATGACATCAAGGTTGATGATCAAATCGAAGCTTACACGATGGAAGAAGTCCCTGTTAAATAGGAATTCAGACCATCAAAGGAGCAGCCTATGAAGCATCGAATTGGCCGCGTCGAAACGCAGATTCAGCGCGAAGTCGATGATATCTTACTCAAAGATGTCAACGATCCGCGGGTCAAAGGCGTCACCATCACCGGCGTGAAGTTAACCGGCGACCTCCAGCAGGCCACGGTTTACTTCAGCGTTTGGAGCGATGATGCAAAGGCCTTGGCCGACGCGCAAGCCGGCTTGGATAAAGCCAAAGGTTTGATTCGCAGCGAAGTTGGTCAGCGGATTAAGTTGTTCAAGGTGCCAACCTTGACCTTCACCCACGATGCCTCCGTTCAATACGGGGCACATATCGATCAACTCCTCAACGAAGTCAAAAAAGACGGCCTCGAATAACCGTCATTGCACCTCCGTAACTGTTATGTTGCGGAGGTGCTTTTTTGTTTTGGGCTGCGGGGCAGGCCGGGGTGGCGCCGGGGCGCGGTGGTCCGGCTGCGGGGGACGGCTGGAGCCACAGAGCGGTCTCCAGCCTCAACGGTGAGCCAGCATCGCGCTGACGCGCTCAACGCTGTCTCATCGTTGCCCCTGGTCAGCACAGGAGCAGCCTGCAAAGAGCGCAGTCTCCTCGTGTGCTGACCGTTTCGCGGCTGGACCACCACGCCCCTCTGCCACCCCGACCTGTCCCGCTAGAGATTGCAAAGCTTTGGTCTCAGCGCTAGGATGCCGTTGGCTATTCTCTAGTCCTCATCGCGGCATTTTTGAAGACGCATCGGAGCGTAGCGACTGCGGCTTTAAAACTAGGTTGGAGACCGGTTTTTGGCTCCAACCGGCCGCACAGCAGGCCACGCGCCCCAAGCGGAGTCCGCCGCCACCAAACCCGCGCCCGCCAAAGATCAACCGTGAGTTCCGGGTGCATGAGCAGGCAGACAACGGTATAATAGAACGAATAAGGATGGTGGCGCGGTTGAGTTTGATTGAAAAATTATATATGCCTTTCTTTGAGGCCACAGATTGGCATCAGGCCGTGATGACGACGCAGGGCTGGATCACAATTTTGACCCTAGCCATGCTCGAATGCCTGCTGTCGGTGGATAACGCCGTGGTGTTGGCAGCGCAAACCAAGTCACTGCCCGACAAGAAGGAACAACATCATGCCCTGATCTACGGCATGTGGGGCGCTTATCTCTTCCGCTTCATCGCTATCGGCCTCGGCACTTATCTGCTGCATTTCTGGGGCATTAAAGCGCTAGGCGCGGCGTATCTGCTGTGGATGTCACTGCATTTCTTCTACGAGCAGCGGCACCCTGATAGCGGCCCTAAGCCGACCACTGTCAAAAAAGGCGCTGGTCACTTCTGGCGCACGGTGGCGCAAATCGAGGCACTGGATATTGTTTTTTCCGTGGACTCGATTTTGGCGGCGCTGGCCATTGATAATAATCCGGTGATTGTACTGATTGGCGGCTGCTTAGGCATTTTGGCTATGCGGTTTGTCGCGCAAGTCATTACGGACTTCATCACCAAGGTGCCAGAGCTGGAAGTGATGGCCTATGTGCTGATCGGCGTGATTGCCTTGAAGCTGGCACTGAGCCTGCCGCAAATCAATGTTGAAGTGCCGAACTGGGCCTTCAGTATTTTCGTCTTCGGCGCGTTTTTCGTGACCTGGCTGGTGCATCGCCAGCATGTCCGCAACGCAGGGGGGAAAGGATAAGCATGGACGGCATTTTACCGGTTTATAAACCCGCTGGCATGACCTCAGCCGATGTCGTCAGCAAACTGCGCTATTTATTGCGCATGAAAAAAGTCGGGCATTCCGGCACTCTTGATCCCAGTGTGGATGGCGTGCTGCCCATTGCCTTGGGTGCCGCGACGAAAGCCGTACCGGCGCTGATGAATCTGGGTAAAACCTACACGGGTTCAGCTACGTTAGGCTTGGCGACGGAAACAGAAGACCTTGATGGGGCGGAAGTCGCGCGTCAGCGGTTAGCCGAGCCTTTCACGGACGGGGCCATTGATGCGGCGCTCGCCACGCTGACTGGCGCGATTACCCAAATTCCGCCGATGTATTCAGCGGTCAAGGTCAACGGCCGGCGGCTCTATGATTACGCCCGCAAAGGTGAAACCGTTGAGCGGCCGCGGCGGCAAGCCACGGTCTATCGCTTTGACCGCACCGCACCCAGCACCTTTGATGCTGCAGCCGGCACTCAGACCTTCAGCTTTGAGGCCCAAGTGTCCAAAGGCACCTACATTCGCACCTTGGCGGTGGATGTGGGCGGCCAGCTCGGCGTACCGGCAGTGATGGCGCAACTGACCCGGATTCAAAGTGGCGGGTTTACGCTGGCTGATACCCTGGATTTGCGGCCTTTGACCCGCGAAACGGCGCCAGCGGTGGTAGCCGCGCATTTGCAGCCGATTGAGTTTGCTTATCCGCATTTGCCTTTGACCGCGTTAGATGAAACCCAGTGGCAGCGGGTGCAAGACGGCCGGGGTTTGACTTTGGCGCAAACCGCACCGCAAGTGGGGCTGACGTATCAAGGCATCCTCAAAGCCGTCTACGAACAACATGAAAACGAATATCGCCCGGCGGTCATGTTTTTGGCCAATGCTGGACTGTCAGACATATTAGGTGATTAAAATAATGCAAGTGATCGATATCATGCCGCCGCTGCAGGCGGCACAGGTGCCAGCCGGGCCCATCGTCCTAGCCCTAGGTTTTTTTGATGGGGTCCACCGCGGGCATCAAGAAGTCATTCGCCAGGCCAGGCAGGCCGCGACTGCGCGCGATTTGCCGCTGGCAGTGATGACATTTGACGTCCATCCGGCGGTGATTTACCGCGGTATGGCGGCCAAGGACGTGAAGTACTTGTCCACGCGGCCGCGCAAAATTGAACTGATGGCCGGCCTAGGCGTAGATTTGCTGTATTTTGTGCATTTTACGCCTGAGTTTGCCCGCCAGTCGCCGCAAGCTTTTGTGGACCATTACCTGGTGGGGTTAAAGGCCCAAGTGGTGGTGGCCGGCTTTGATTATACTTATGGCAAGCGTGACATCGCCACGATGACGAATTTACCCAAGTATGCCAAGGACCGCTTTGAAATTATCGTGGTCCCTCAAGATAGTGATGACGGTCAGAAGATTTCTTCCACTCGCATTCGCCAGGCTCTGGATACCGGCGATATCACGCTAGCCAATCATTTGCTGGGTTATCGCTACCAAACGACTGGCGAAGTCATCCATGGCGAGGCGCGCGGGCGCACGTTGGGTTATCCCACGGCTAACATTGACACCCCAGCCGCCGAGCGTCTGCCAGGCATTGGCATCTACGTGGTGCGGCTACAGGTGAAGGGGCAGTGGTACGGCGGCATGGCGTCAGTCGGGCGTAATGTCACGTTTGGCGGAGATCGCCCCATTACGCTGGAAATCAATTTATTCGATTTCAATCAAGATATTTACGGCGAGCCGGTGGTGGTTGAATGGTGGCGCTACTTACGGGGTGAAGTGAAGTTTGACGGCGCGCAAGGGTTGATCGATCAGCTGGCGCAAGATGAACAGCACGCGCGCAGCACGCTGAAGGAGCAGGCATAATGGCAGGCGCTTATATCCATATTCCTTTTTGTTCACATATTTGTTACTACTGCGACTTCAATAAGGTCTTCATTGAAGGCCAGCCGGTCGATGACTATGTCGACATGCTGATTCGGGAAATGAATCTGGTGATGGCGAGTCACCCAGATGAACGCATTGAAACCGTCTATGTCGGCGGTGGGACCCCGACAACGCTGACGCCGGCGCAGCTGGAGCGGTTGATCACGGGGATTCGCGCGGCGCTGCACTTTGACGCGGGAGAGTTCACGTTTGAGGCCAATCCCAATGACCTGCTGACGACGGATAAGCTGCAGGTGCTGCACGACAATGGCGTCAATCGGCTGTCCATTGGGGTGCAATCCTTCAATGATGACATTCTTAAACGCATTGGCCGCACGCACCGCGCTGCGGATGTGTACCAGGCGATAGCTAATGCGCGCAAAGTCGGATTCGAGAATCTTTCCATCGACCTGATTTTCCGCCTGCCGCAGCAAACCCGTGAGGACTTCCTGGCGAGTCTGCACCAGGCCCTGGATTTGGATTTGCCGCATTACTCGACGTACTCGCTGATTTTGGAGCGCAAAACGATTTTCTACAACTTGATGCGCAAAGGGCGCCTGCAGCTACCTAACCAAGATACTGAAGCGGATATGTATCAAGATGCCATTGATTTGATGGTCACGCACGGCTTGGCCCAATATGAGATTTCGAACTTCGCCAAACCGGGCTATCAGTGTCAGCATAATCTGCTGTACTGGCGTAATGACCACTACTTCGGCTTCGGGGCCGGCGCTTTCGGCTATGTGGGCCGCGATCGGTACCACAACTTTGGCCCCATTCAACAATATTTGGCGCCGCTGCATGACCATAAGGTGCCGGTGATTGAACATCACTTGGTGCCACTGGAAGAGCAGGTTGAGGAAGAAATGTTCCTCGGCCTCCGTACCCGCGAAGGCGTGTCGCGTCAGCGCTTTGCCGACCGCTACCACATGAGCGTGGAGGCGGTGTATGGCGAACTGCTGGATCAGCTGGTTGACCAGCAGCTGCTAGAAGTGGATGACCAGCGCATTCGGCTCACCAACAAGGGCCAGTTTTTAGGCAATGAAGTGTTTCAGCAGTTTCTGCTGGATGATCAGTTGGTATGATGAATCGGCCTCCGTCTTGGGGCCGATTTTTGGCTTAACGGCAAGGAATTAGCAGGCAGAGGTTGACTTTGCTAAGCGTGGTTGCTATATTATGTAGTGTACTTAGCACTCAAACAGCATCAGTGCTAAAAGAGGTGGGATTATGTTGACGAAACGCCAACTGCTCGTCTTGAAGGAGATCATTCGGTCATTCACTGAAAGTGGCCAACCGGTCGGCTCCAAGACGCTGATGGCTGAACTGCCGATTCACGTCAGTTCAGCGACAATACGAAATGATATGGCGGCACTCGAAGAGCAAGGCCTGATCAAAAAAACGCATAGCAGCTCTGGCCGGGTCCCATCGACCAAGGGTTATCGCTTCTACTTGGATAACCTGGTTGAACCGACGGCGGTTTCGGCCAACGAGATTGCGGCGATTCAACAGGGTTTCGGCGGTCATTTTTACAAGATCGACGAAATCGTGGCGCAAAGTGCGCGCATTTTGTCCAACTTGACCAGCTACACGGCAATCACCCTTGGCCCTGAGGTCACGAACCTCAAGTTAACTGGGTTTCGGATGGTGCCGCTGGGCAACCACCAGGTGATGGCGATTCTGGTCACGTCTAACGGCAGCGTTGAAAGTCAGTTGTTCACCTTGCCGCCAGAGGTTGATTCCGATGGTGTCGAGAAAGCCATTCGCATCATCAACGACGAATTGGTTGGCTTGAGTCTCGGTGAAGTGGCGCAGAAGCTGCAAACTGAGGTGCCAGCGGTGCTGTTCAAGTACATGACGTCGCCTGATGGCTTCCTCGATATCTTCGGGAATGTCCTCAAGAAAGCCGCGGCTGAACGCTTTTACGTTGGCGGCCGGTTGAATTTGATGGATTACCTGGGCGATAACGACGTGGATCAGCTCAAGCGCCTGCTAGCCATGATGGATTCCGAACAGGGCAACGTCAATGCCTTGCTGGGGCCGCTCCATGACTCGCACATCAAGGTCAAGCTGGGTTCAGAGCTGACGCCAGATGTGCTGGCAAATTTAAGCCTGCTGACAGCGAACTACTCCGTCGGCGAGCATGGGACCGGGATGATTGCCTTGATTGGCCCGACCCAAATGCCATATTCTAAGATGATCGGACTACTGGATGCCTTCCGTGAGGAGCTGGCAAAACGCTTGACCGATTATTACTCGCATTTTGATCAGTAAAACGGTAAGGGAGGCACGACATGACTGAAAAGAAAAAGGCCGAGCAGCCAAAAGCTGAGCCGGCCAAACAGCCATCGTTGAAAGAAGAAATCGCCGCGGAAATGACCGCCGATTTGGATGCTGAAATCAAAGACGAAAAAGTCGATGTGAAGGCACTGCAAAAAGAGCGCGATGAGCTCGAAGACAAATACCTGCGAGCAGCGGCAGAGATCAACAACATGAACAAGCGCTTCAATAAGGAGCGTGAGGCCGCCGCTAAGTATGACGGGCAAAAGCTCGCCAAGGCGGTGCTGCCGGTGCTGGATAATCTGGAGCGCGCCTTAACGGCTGACGTGAAAGAGGATAGCGCGGTGTCTTTGAAGCAAGGGGTCGAAATGGTTTACAATCATCTTGAGGCGGCGCTGAAAGAAAACGGCGTCACCGAAATCGACACCAAGGGCGACTTTGACCCGACCTTGCATCAAGCGGTGCAAACTGTGCCGGCGGATGATGACCATCCCAAAGACACTGTGGTGCAAGTCCTGCAGCGTGGGTACATGCTGAAGGATCGCGTGCTACGGCCAGCGATGGTTGTTGTCGCAAATTAGTCAACTCAATTTTTAAAAACTGAATTAAGAAGGGGATTTAACTATGAGTAAAGTTATCGGCATTGACTTAGGGACCACCAACTCTGCGGTTGCGGTGCTTGAAGGCGGCCAACCAAAGATTATCACCAACCCAGAAGGCAACCGCACCACGCCATCTGTTGTCGCGTTTAAAGACGGCGAAATCCAAGTCGGTGAAGTGGCCAAGCGCCAAGCGATCACCAACCCAGATACCATTACCTCCATCAAGCGTCACATGGGGGAAGCCGGCTACAAAGTGAAGGTCGGCGATAAGGAATACACCCCGCAAGAAATCTCTGCGATGATCTTGCAATACATGAAGAAGTTCTCTGAAGACTATCTGGGCGAAGAAGTGACGGATGCGGTTATCACCGTACCGGCTTACTTTAACGATTCGCAGCGGCAGGCGACTAAAGATGCTGGTAAGATCGCCGGCTTGAACGTTTCTCGGATTGTCAACGAACCAACCGCCTCTGCTTTGGCCTATGGTCTGGACAAAGGCGACAAGGATGAAAAAGTCCTGGTTTACGACCTTGGTGGTGGGACCTTTGATGTTTCCATCTTACAGCTAGGCGATGGCGTGTTCGAAGTGCTGTCCACGAACGGTGATACGCACCTGGGCGGCGATGATTTTGACAACAAGATCATCGACTGGTTGGTGGCTGAATTCAAGAAGGATAACAACATCGACCTGAGCCAGGATAAGATGGCAATGCAGCGTCTAAAGGATGCCGCTGAAAAGGCGAAGAAGGACTTGTCTGGCGTTTCTCAGACGCAGATTTCCTTGCCATTTATCTCTGCTGGCGCCAATGGCCCACTGCACTTGGAACGCACGTTGACCCGGGCTCAGTTCGACAACATGACCTCTGACTTGGTTGACAAGACGCGTATCCCAGTGGAAAACGCCATGAAGGATGCCGGTTTGACCAACGCTGACATCGACAAAGTTATCTTAAATGGTGGCTCCACCCGGATTCCAGCCGTTCAAGAAGCCGTTAAGAGCTGGACCGGTAAGGAACCTGACCACAGCATCAACCCCGACGAAGCCGTTGCGCTTGGCGCGGCGGTGCAAGGCGGGGTCATTTCCGGGGATGTGAAGGACGTCGTTTTGCTTGATGTGACCCCACTGTCCTTAGGGATTGAAACCATGGGCGGTGTGTTCACCAAGCTGATTGACCGCAACACCACTATTCCTACCTCGAAGAGCCAAGTCTTCTCGACGGCTGCTGACAACCAGCCTGCCGTTGATATCCACGTCCTGCAAGGCGAACGGCCAATGGCTGCGGATAACAAGACGCTGGGCCGCTTCCAGTTAACTGACATTCCAGCCGCTCCACGTGGCGTTCCTCAAATCGAAGTTAAGTTCGATATCGACAAGAACGGCATTGTGCAGGTTTCTGCGAAGGATCTTGGCACTGGCAAGTCTCAGAACATCACGATCAAGAGTTCATCAGGTTTGTCCGACGATGAAATCGATCGCATGATGAAGGAAGCCAAGGAAAACGAAGAAGCCGACAAGAAGCGCAAGGAAGAAGTCGATTTGAAGAACGATGTCGACCAACTGATCTTCCAAACCGATAAGACCCTGAAGGATCTCAAGGGCAAGGTTTCTGACGACGAAATCAAGAAGGCCCAAGATGCTGAAGATGCCTTGAAGAAGGCGCAACAAGAAAACAACATCGAAGACATGAAGACCAAGCGCGATGACCTCAACAAGATCGTGCAAGATCTGACGGTCAAGCTTTACGAACAGGCCCAAAAGGAACAGCAAGCCAAGGGCCAAGCTGAAGGCGGCGCTGACAGCAACGCCAATGCTCAAGGCAAGGATTCCGGCGACGATGGCCAAACGTTTGACGGCGAATACAAAGACGTCAACAACGACAAGAAGTAATCAGCTTGCCTCACGTTAAAAAGCCAAGGCCACGCGGCTTTGGCTTTTTGATTGGATCGACGAGGTATGTTATCCTGAATAAGCTTTTTGGGGCACGCAGCTCCAAATCGAGGAGGCAATAATGGCAGATCAAAAAGATTACTATGAAACACTTGGCGTAAGTCGTGACGCCAGTGATGATGAAATCAAAAAGGCCTTTCGGCGCCTGTCGAAACAATACCACCCCGATATTAACCATGAACCCGGGGCGGAGCAGAAGTTTAAGGACATCAATGAGGCGTATCAAGTCTTATCCGACCCGCAAAAGCGTGCCGCTTATGATCAATACGGCTCGGCTGATGGCCCACAAGGCTTCGGCGGCCAGGGCGGTTATAGCCAAGGCTTCTCCAACTTTGGCGGCGGTCAAAGTTTTGGCGGCTTCGACGATATCTTCAGTCAGTTCTTTGGCGGCGGCGGTCAAGGTGGCCAAAGTGCGACCTCACCGCGGCAAGGGTCAGATCTCCAGTACCGGATGGATCTGACCTTTGAAGAAGCGGTGTTTGGCAAAGACACCAAGATTTCTTATGACCGGGAAGCCATGTGTCACACTTGCGGCGGCTCTGGCGCCAAACCTGGCACCAGTCCTGTGACCTGCTCGAAGTGTCATGGCAGTGGCTACATCCAGGTCCAGCGCAACACGCCACTTGGCGCCATGATGACGCGCCAGGTCTGCGACGTCTGCAACGGCACCGGGAAAGAAATCAAAGAAAAGTGCCCAACTTGCCATGGCACTGGCCATGAAAAGCAACGCCACACCATCGACGTTAAAGTCCCAGGTGGCGTCGAGGATGGGCAGCAGATGCGCTTGCGCGACGCCGGGGAAGCTGGCGCGAACAACGGCCCTTATGGTGACTTGTTCATCGTCTTCCGCGTGGCGCCAAGTGACAAGTTCGAACGCGATGGCTCGACCATTTACTTCAAACTGCCAATCAGCTTCGCGCAAGCGGCGCTGGGCGACACGATTAAAGTCGACACCGTGCACGGGCCAGTGGAACTGAAGATTCCGGCCGGCACCCAAACCGCGGCTAAGTTCCGTCTGCGCGGTAAAGGCGCGCCGAATCCGAACCGGCCGGCCAGCATTGGTGACCAAATCGTCACGGTGACCGTTAAGACACCAAAGACGCTGAATCAGAAGCAAAAGGATGCGTTGATGGCCTTTGCTGCGGCGAGTGGCGAAGATGTCACCCCGCACGAAGGCTCACTGTTCGATCGCGTCAAGGATGCATTCAAAGGTAAATAAACGAATGGAGATCAGTTGCGGCTGGTCTCCTTTTGTTTTGGCTTATGCCGCGGGTCCGGTTGGGACAGCGCCGGGACGCGGTGGTCCAGCTAGATAACAGGGCTCTCAAGTAGTCCTGTTTCTCCATGCTCAGCTTGGAGGAGACCAATTCTGGGAGGGATGGTGACAGTGATCATTTCATGCCTGACGAGTGGCAAAGGCTCTGTTTGAGTCCAGTTGGCGGGCTTGCTATAATAGAGTGACATGACTTTCAGGAAAGTGGGCACGTATGGTAAATATCGATAAAGCAGAATTATTAGAGCGGCAAAAGCATATCCGCAATTTCTCCATTGTGGCGCATATCGATCACGGCAAGTCGACCTTGGCGGATCGGATTTTGGAGTTAACAGATACCATTGCCAAGCGCGATATGCAGGCGCAGGTGCTGGATGATATGCCGCTGGAGCGTGAACGCGGCATCACCATCAAGTTAAATGCCGTTGAATTGCATTACAAAGCCAATGACGGCGAAACCTATATCTTCCACCTCATCGACACGCCAGGCCACGTCGACTTTTCGTATGAAGTCAGCCGCAGCCTGGCGGCCTGTGAAGGGGCGCTGTTGCTGGTGGATGCAGCCCAAGGCGTGGAGGCGCAGACGCTGGCGAATGTTTACTTGGCGCTCGATGATGACTTGGAAATCGTGCCCATCATCAATAAGGTCGATTTGCCCAGTGCCCAGCCGGATGTCGTCAAAGAAGAAATTGAAGAAATGATTGGTCTGGATGCTTCGGAAGCCATTTTGACCAGTGCGAAAACTGGTCTCGGCATTCCGGAAGTGTTGGAACGCATTGTGTCTGATATCCCAGCGCCAAGTGGCGATATCGATGCCCCACTGAAGGCGTTGATTTTCGATTCTGTTTATGACTCTTACCGTGGCGTCGTGCTAGCGGTGCGGATCGAGGACGGCCTGGTCAAAGTCGGTGACACCATTGAGCTGATGAGTAATCAAAAGCGCTATGAAGTCACCGAAGTCGGTGTGATGTCGCCGAAAGCGGTCCAGAAGGATTATTTGATGGTCGGGGATGTAGGTTATATCACGGCCTCCATCAAGACCATTCAGGACACCCGCGTCGGCGATACGGTGACCTTAGCGGATCGGCCGGCGGACAAAGCGCTGGATGGTTTCCGGCAGATTACCCCAATGGTTTATTCTGGGCTGTTCCCCGTCGATAATGCCAAGTTTAACGACCTGCGTGAAGCTTTGGAAAAGCTGCAACTGAACGACGCGGCGCTGGCCTTTGAGCCGGAAACCTCTCAGGCCTTGGGCTTTGGGTTCCGTGTGGGCTTTTTGGGCCTGCTGCACATGGATGTCGTGCAGGAACGTTTGGAACGCGATTTTGATTTGGATTTGATCATGACCGCGCCGAGTGTGGACTATGAAGTCGACAAAACCGATGGCACCACGATTCAAATCGATAACCCCTCTGAGTTGCCGGAAGCCAGCGAAGTGAAAGAAATCCGCGAGCCGTTTGTGAAGGCCAGCATCATGGTGCCGAATGATTATGTCGGGCCGGTGATGGAAATTGCCCAGCGCAAGCGCGGCGAGTTTGTCACCATGGATTACCTCGATAAGTATCGCGTCAACGTCATCTACAACTTGCCGCTGTCGGAAATCATTTATGACTTTTTCGATGATTTGAAGTCTTCCACCAAGGGTTACGCCAGTTTGGATTACGAAGTCACCGGCTACCGCGCTTCTGACCTGGTCAAAATGGATATCCTGCTGAATGGTGATCCAGTTGATGCCTTATCGACCATTGTGCACAAGGACTTTGCCTTTGAGCGCGGCCGCGCAATTGTCTCAAAGTTGAAGGAAACCATTCCTCGGCAGCAATTTGAAGTGCCGATTCAGGCCGCCATTGGGACCAAGATTATCGCCCGCAGCACGGTCAAGGCCTATCGTAAGAACGTCCTGGCGAAGTGCTACGGCGGGGATATCACCCGGAAACGTAAACTGCTGGAAAAGCAGAAAGCCGGTAAAAAGAGAATGAAGGCGGTTGGTTCTGTTGAGGTTCCTCAGGAAGCGTTCATGAGTATCTTGAATATGAACAGCGAGGACACCAAAGGCAAGTAGCCACTATTCAACATCTGCCAAGCGAGCAATCCTTGAAGGCCTAATTCTGAATCCGAGATTACCTTGCCTTTTTGGCCTAAGCATGCGGCAAAGGCCTATCCTACCTTTGTTGCCTGTGAACGCAAGACTCTAAAACGTTGATTGCGGTAGAAAAGCTTGAGAGGATGCAAAAGAGCAGACGTTGTCACCTGCCATGTGGGCGGTGACAACGTCTGCTCTTTATTTTGGTGGTTCTCCTACTTACTTTCCTTGGCTTCTTCCATTGCTTTCATGATGGAAGGGTTCTTGGAATGGCAGTCTTTAATCATTTGATAGTCAGCTTCACTGAGTTCTACGGTATATTTGGCCATGATATCCCTCTTTTCTATAGTGACATGATAGCATCCTGGCGAAATTTCACAAGACGGTCCTCAAGCATCAACCAGAGTGAAGCGACATGAACGCACTCGCCCTCTTGCGGCCAGACTAGGGCGTCGTCAGTTCCTGATGTTGTCACTCGCCAGCCGCTAGCCTATAATCTGGTATGTACCGCCGATAGGGCTTTCAATGGGCCGGCGTTGGCGCAAAGGCAGACTGAGTAAGGTCTGCCAATCAGTAAATGAAGGTTATTTAACATCACACAAGAAGAAAACAATACAGGAAAGGCCGAACCGGTCATGAAAACAAAGTATGAATTGATTGCTGACGCCTTGCGCCAGAAAATCATGGATCACGATTACGAAGTGGGCGACCAACTACCTCAGGAAACGGTCCTGGGTAAAGCCTACAATGCCAGCCGCATCACCATTCGGCGGGCACTAGATGAATTGCAGACAGATGGACTGATTTATAAGATTCAAGGGGCGGGGACTTTTGTTAAAAATAATGAGTTGCCGGACGAGGGCCCGTTGCCACTTGATTTGATTCCACTCGATACGGTCACCATTGAAGCCGTGGATTTCGCTGTGGTCAAGGCGCCAAGCTTTTTGAAGCCGCTACTTAATGTGAACGATTATGATTTTGTCTATGAGATTAAGCGCCGTTTTTCTCAGGCCGGCCAGCCGGTGGCGTTCAACCATATTTGGATGCCCATCAAGCTGATACAAGGGATGCGGCTCGATGTCATTAAAGGGTCACTCTATGATTTCATCAGTAACGATTTGGATCTGAGTCCCGAATCAGCGAAGCGCCAGTATACGGTGATTGAGGCCAGCCAAGATGAGGCTGAGCAGTTGAACGTGGCAGCAGAAACGCCGCTTTTGCGCGTTAAGCAACAGACATATCTTAGTGAAGGACGCATGTTTGAATACGCCCACATCGACATTGTCACTGCTAGGTATCAGCTCGAACAAACGCTAGCTTAATCTTTTTTTGCCATTATTTGTTATAACATTTAAAAAGGGTATTGACTGTAAGCGCTTCGCGACCTATATTATTCTTTGTAAAGGGTTCCATTACCGATTACAAGGAGGATTTGTTATGACATTAAAGATTGGCCTGTTTTGTTCAGGCGGGATGTCAACGAGTCTCGTTGGCTCGAAGATGCAAAAGGTTTACGATGCGGCTGGCCGCGATGTTGAAGTCAGTGCTTCGGATTTTTCCATGATCGATGAACTCGGTGATGAGCTAGATGTGATCTTGATCGCTCCGCAAATCAGTTGGGCTTATGATCAGGTGGTTGAACAGCATCCCAATACCAAAGTCATTGCGTTGTCGATGGCTGAGTTTGGTCAGATGAATGGCCAGACCATTGTGGATAAGCTGGATAAAGAAGGGGTGACAACAGATGGCAAATAGTGGGGCATGGAATAAGTTCCAGGCGGGCTTTACGAAGGCCGCCGGGAAAATTGCCGCAAACAAATTGCTACTGACCTTGCGGGATTCCTTTATTCTCGTAGCCTCAACAACAATGATTGCTGGGTTCGCGACGATGATTTCTTCGGTTTTCGTTGACCCATTGAATGGGTTGATTTTCGGTAAGCAAGGGCTGCAATTAGGTAAAATGATTGCCGGCTCTTGGGGCGCTTGGTCGAAGTCGGGTTTGTTCTCCGGCTTGCAATCCACCCAAGGCTTGATCGGGTTGATTGCTAACGGGTCCTTGAACCTGTTGTCCTTGCTGCTGGTCATGGTGTTTGCTTACATCTTGTCGCGCAAATACTATCCTAAGAACAAGGAACATATGATTTCTGTTTTGTACGCAATGGGTGCTTTCTTTATTTGCTTACCGTGGCAGTTCAATTTTGTTAACGGTAAGGAGACGGTTAACGTCACCAACGCCATTAATTCCACATATCTGGGCACCCAAGGCGTCTTCGCTGCTCTGGTCATTTCCGGGGTTGCGGTTGTGATTTACAACGAAATCTTGAAACGCAACATCACCATCAAGATGCCTGAATCTGTTCCACCGGCCGTTGCTCGGAGCTTCGAGTCGTTAATTCCTGGTTTGATCACGATGCTGTTCTTCGTCTGCGCGACTGGCTTGGCCAATGCTTTAGCGGATAAGTCCATTCCTGATTTACTGCTGTCCTTGCTGCAAAAACCAGCGCTGGCCGTTTCTGGGACCGCGGCTTTCGCCTTTGTTTCTCAGTTTACCTGGTCATTGCTGCAGTGGTTTGGGATTCACCCAACGTCAATTTGGGGCCCAATCTTTGGCTTGACCTGGAACATCAATGATACCGAAAACATGCTGGGTCAGGCTCATCACTTGTATTCCACCATGTTCATGAACTTCTCCACGATTGCTGCCGGCACGTTTGCTTTGGCACCAGTGCTTGCTATCATCATTGCATCGCGGCAGATTTCCGAAAAGAAGATCTCTAAGATTGCATTGATGCCAGCGATTTTCAATATTTCCGAACCGATTACCTTCGGGTTACCGATTGTTTTGAACCCGCTTTACGCCATTCCGTTTATCATCGTGCAGCCACTGTGCTTCTACATTGCGGTGTTCTTCACCAAGATCGGGTTCATTGGCGTCATTACCAACAATGTGCCTTGGACCGTGCCGCCGATTCTATCCGGCTTGCTGTTCTCAGGTTCAATCAATGGCGCGATTGTGCAAATCATTAACTTGGCGGTTGCCACGTTGATCTGGATTCCATTCGTCAAGATGTCTAATCGCATCACCCAGCAACGTGAAGCCGCCAAAGAAGCGGCAGGTGAAGCTTAATGGATGAGAAACAACTCCAGCGGGCAATGAATTTGATTGCGGTCGCCGGCAATGCGCGCTCCGAAGCCGTGCAGGCGATGCACCTGGCTGACGACGCCAAGTTCGACGAAGCGGATGGGATGCTTGAGAAGGCCAAAAAAGACCTTCATCAGGCTCACAATGTTCAGACCGAATGGATGTCGGCTGAAATGAATGGGGAAGTGGTAGAGAAGTCAATCCTACTGATTCACTCTCAGGACCATTTCATCGCCGCCGACATCATGATGACGGTGGCGACGCAGTATCTGGGCCAGGCCAAACGGCTCCACGCCTTGGAGGCGAAAGTGAATGGTTGATCAGTTGACCTTAGCGCCGCTATTTTCAGAGGGTGCCATCATTCAAGGTGAGCAGCCAGTGACAATTTTTGGTTGGGGCACCCCTGGCCTGCGGGTGAAGGTGGCATTAGGGCAATATCAACGGCAAACCATCACGCCTGCCGATGAAAAGTGGACGGTTCAGTTTCCGGCCCAATCCTACAATCAGACACTGACTCTAACAGTGGAGGCGGGCAGTGCGTCGGTCACGCGCCACGTGCAAGCTGGTGATGTGTACTTGGTCGCTGGCCAGTCCAACATCGAATACAAAATGGCCGATGATGCCGATTTTGAAGCGGCTCGGGCCAACTTTACCGCGACCAATCTGTCATTTTATTACACGCCGCAAGTGGAATACGAGACGAAGCGCCAGTTTGGCTGGGCGGATGAACCTGATCCTAGGTGGAAAAAATTGACTGCTGAGAATTTGGGCCAGGTGTCGGCGGTGGCGTACTACGCTTTAGCGCAAGTCGCCGCTAAACATCCAACCCGCCCAATCGGCATGTTGCAATGCTACAAAGGCGGCACCAGTGCCTCAAGTTGGATTTCTGAAGCTAACTTGAAAGCCGATGCGAAGCTCGCAGACGCGTATCTTCAACCTTATGAGGCTACAGTGACCGGGCGCAGCCAAGCCGATTTTGATGCCGCGGAGGCTAAGTATGAGGCCACTGTGACGGCATACAACCAGAAAAAGGCCGACTATATTGAAGCGCATCCTGAGCTGAGCTTGGAGGCGGTGAAGATGCATGTTGGCCATACGCCATGGCCGCCGCCAATGCAGCCTAAGAGTTACTTGCGGCCGAATGGTTTGTACCATACGATGGTCCAAAAAACCGTGCCTTACACGGTGAAAGCCATGGTCTGGTACCAAGGCGAAAATGACGCTGATCATGCGCAACTATACGACCGCTTGTTGCCACGCTTAATTACCGAATGGCGGCGTGATTTAGGCAATCCAGGGTTACCGGTGTTCGTGGTTCAGCTTCCTCAGTATCAGGATGAGCCGCACCATGCTTGGGCCCAAATTCGCCAAGCCCAGTGGCAAACGACGCAAGCGTTGAATGATTGTACGTTAGTTTCGCTGGTTGACACTGGCGAGCATCACAACATTCATCCGGTGCACAAACAAGCCAGCGGCAAGCGGCTCGGCCAAGCCTTGTTGAGCGGGGAAGGCACCCCAACCGTCGTGGCAGTTGAGCGCACGGCTGATCAGATCAGCTTGCAGGTTGCGCCGGCGACGAGTTTGAGTGCAAAACCTGGCGATGGGATTGAGGCTTTAGTCGATAGCACTTGGCAGCCGGTTGATTTTGAGATTGACGGCACCACGTTGAAGGTTAAGGCACCAAAGGCGAAGGCGCTGCGGTACGCGTATCGCAACGCGCCGGCCCCAGCGTTCTTCAATGAAGGCAAGCTACCACTCAGTCCATTTTTGATTACATTCTAGGTTAATGAAACAGGCCAATCTGACATGCCAGATTGACCTGTTTTTGCGCTTGAATTGTCAAGCTAAGTGGAACATCTCTGACCAGAAGACTTCCAGCGAGGATTTCCAACCAAACATCTTGCGTG
>NZ_BOLV01000001.1 GCF_016861845.1 Lacticaseibacillus suilingensis | reverse complement strand
TGGGCAGTTTCCGCAAGATAGACTTGATGCGAGTGACGCTTCGAGTCGAGCTGAGTTACAGATCCACGCGTGATTTCTCGTGAGATTGTCGCTTTACTGCGATGAAGCTTCTGTGCAATCACGGTCGCGGTGTCACCAGCAGCCCGAAGGGCCTGAATTGTAGCACGGTCGCTAAAACTGAGTTGTTGGTAATGCTTGTGGGTGTTAGTCTGAGAGTGGGTCATGAAGATTCCTGCTTTCTTGTTTAGCTAGCACTAACAAGAATAGGTCTTCATGGCCTTTTTGGTCTAGTCGTCAGGGTGTTGCACTTGAATTGTAAACTGGGGACATTAAATTAAGGATATTTTTCTTTGCCTTTGTTTATGAAAACGGTTACGCTTGAATTGATGACTTACCACGTACTGACGGACCAATTTGTCCGAGGAGGAACGAAAATGACAACTTCAATTGAGTTCGATGGGCTGGGGGCTAAAAACACCCTCACCATCTATGAAGGTGGCGAAACTGGCACCTTTGATAAAAGTATCGCCTTAGTCTCCGCTTATGCTAAACTGCTTTCGTTTTACGATGAGCACTCGCTACTGACCCAAATCAACCAACAAGCGGGAATTGCCCCAGTGCACATTCCGGTGCGACCAATTTTCAACCTGATTGCACGGGCAGTCGCTTGGAGCAAACGCGGCCTAGGTTACAATGCTTTGATTGGGCCGCTGGTGGGGTTGTGGCACATCGGCTTTGATGATGCCAGCGTCCCGAGCAGCGACCGGATCAAAGCACGGCTGGCTTTGACAGATCCGGACAAAGTGATTTTGGATTCAGAAGCCCAAACGGTGTTTCTGAGCGAACCTGGCATGTCCCTGGATCTTGGCGGGATTGCCAAAGGCTTCATCATTGATGAAATGGGTAAGCTCTGGCAGCAGCGCGGGGTCACCGGCGGCCTGATTGACTTGGCGGGTAACCAACTGCTGTTCGGCAACAGTGAGCAAGGCGTGCCGTTGTGGCAGGTACCGATCACGGATCCCCGCGAACCCGGCAATCCGCCGATTGCCACCCTCACCACCAGCCCCAAAGCCGTCGTCACCACCGGAATTTATTTCCGCCACTTTGACCGGCGCGGGCATGTTTATCACCACTTGCTTGATCCAGAAACAGGCAGTCCAGTTGATTCCGATATGGCCAGCATCACCGTCGTCGCAGACTCCGCCGAAAAAGCGGACGTGCTCTCTTCTGTGGGCTTTTACGCCGGCATTCCAGCTGGCTTTGATGTGATTGAGGATGAAGCCGCTGAGGCCATTTTCATCACCAAGGCCACTCAAATCACCCAAACCAGTGGGCTAAGAGAAACTTTGATGCCCACCATGGGCCACTAGCACCGAGTTAAAACTAAGCGCGCTGCGTCAACTTTGCTGGTTGATGTAGCGCGCTTTTTGACTAGCGACCAAACGAGGATTGGGTGAAGGTTTGCAGCACTTGATCATGCGCCTGGACTAACACGGTGGGCAGCAGTTCTTGCAGTGCCGGTGGCAGCCCTGTTGCCGGCGCTGGTGGGCTAAACAAAAGAGCCCCATTGGTGGGGTTAAAATAGGCCACCACCACCTGAGCGGCGCTTTGCCGCACAACGACCAATCCCGCCTCCATGGCGAAGGTCCAAAACGCAGCGGCACCATGCAGCGCCGGCAATTGGCGCCAGTGCGTTGCTTCGGCGTATAAGGCCATGGTGGCGGCGTCTTCATGCCCCCAAGGATAGTACTTGCGATTTTGCGGGTCGCGGCCCCCGGTCAGCCCGGCCTCATCCCCGTAGTAGATGACACGGTTGCCCGGCAGTACCGTCCACAGCAGCACCGCCTGACGCAACTGAGCGGCCTCTGGCAACAACGTTTTGAGCCGTTCTGTATCATGTGTACCTAAGCTGGTGAAATTATAGGCGAACACTGCCGGTGGGTAATTCGCCTGCATTGTCAGCAGGCGCTGGGCCACAGCAGCGGCAGGCATTTGGCCGGCCGCAAATTGCACCATCAGCTCCCGCTGCGGATAATTCATCACCGCTTGGAGCGACCCGCCGAGCAGGTAGGGTTTGCGCTGGCCGTAAGCGACCTTGTTGGAGGCATCTTCCCACACCTCACCAATCAGCACTCGGTCCGGATACTGATCCAGCAACTGGCGAATTTGCGTCACAAAAGCCGTATCGAGCTCGTCCACCACATCCAGCCGCCAGCCGTCCACCCCTAGGCCGGTCCAATAGCCGATGACCGAATCCGGTCCGCCAGCGATAAAGTCGTGGAACGACTGGCTGGTTTTATTGATGGCGGGTAGATCCGCTACCCCCCACCAACTGGCATAATCGTCGGGATAATGCTTAAAGGTGAACCAATCATAGTACGGACTGGTTGGCGATTGCGCTGCGCCGACAGTGGGATAGTGACCCACCGCGTTAAAGTAGCGCGAATCGCGGCCCACATGATTGAACACCCCATCCAAAATCAGTCGCATGCCGCGCTGATGCAGGCCTGCTACTAAGGCCTTGAACGCTGACAGGTCGCCTAACATCGGATCAATGTGGAAATAATCCGCCGTGTCATAGCGATGATTGCTGGCGGCTTCAAAAATCGGGCTTAAATATAGCGCCGTGTAACCCTGCTGCTGCAACCAATCGAGCTTAGCGGTGATGCCGGCCAGATTGCCGCCATAAAAATCCCATCGCACCACTTCGCCAGCGGCATCTTTGACGTAATACGGATCATCAGTGAGCTGACCATACAAAAAACTATTGGCTTTCGGCGCCAGCACCCGACCATCCTGGTTGCCGTTATTGAAGCGGTCGACGAAGATGTGGTAAATTTGCGCATCCTGATACCAGCTGGGCATAGCGTCAAAACTGGCAGCCACGGTCAGCTGATAGGGCTGCACCTGCGAAAGCTCTGCCACAATCTGGGCAGGCCCACCGAGTCCGGCCATGCTGGCACTCAGAAAACGACCATCACCCAAGGCAAAAGCATAAAACCACAAACCCGGCGTCGGCGGCGTCACCGTGAGGGTAAAGCCCCCTACCACCTGCGTCATGGCGATGGTGTCGTAATCCGCGCCATCTTTGGCCAGCAGCAGACTCGCGGTGGTTTGATCCTCGCCATGCAAGGTGAAAGTCACGTCAGTCTTCACCGTGACGGCGGTGCTGGGCTGCCGATCGCGAAAAGAATTGTAATCCATGACCTTCACCTAGCTTTCAATCGGCTGGCTGGGCAGCACCTGCCAGATATCGCGGCCATAGCGTTCAACGGTGAAATCAGCCGAGAATTGGCCACTGGCAGCAATGTTAGCCAGTGCCAGCTTGGCCCAGGCCTTGGGTTCCGCCCACAACTGATCCAGCTTGCGACTGGCAGCCACATAACTGGCGAAATCAGCCAACACAAAATAGCTATCATTATAATCCAGCAATTCAGTGCGAATCATCCGCCCCTCAGATTCTACCCCCGGAATCGAGCCGTCTGTCAGCATATCCACAATACGATGCAGCGTCGGGTCAGCTTCATATTGGGCTGCCGCGCGGTACGATTGGTTTTGCTGCGCGAAGGCCACCTGCTCGCTGGTTAAGCCAAAAGTGGCCATCGCCCGCTCACCAGCCGCTTGCCGGATTTCGATATTGGCGCCATCAAGCGTCGCCAGCGTAATCGCTCCGGTGGCCATCAGCTTCATATTCGACGTGCCTGAAGCTTCGGTGCCGGCCAGGGAGATTTGCTCGGAAATATCCGCTGCTGGCACAATTTGCTCGGCTAAGGTGACGCCGTAATTCGGTAAAAAGGCCACCTGCAAACTTTGATTGACGGCGGGATCATGATTCACCATATCCGCCACGGCGTTCATCAGCTTGATCACGGCTTTAGCATATTGATAACTCGGGGCGGCTTTGGCGCCGAACACATGAACTCGCGGAGGCCGCTTTTCCCCTTTTTTCAGGGCTAAGTATGCTTCTAAAATGCCAAACACATGTAGCAACTGCCGTTTGTACGCGTGCAGGCGCTTGATCTGGACGTCGAACATCGCCTGCGGATTGACTTTGAGGCCTAGCTGGTGCTCAATCACTTGCGCCAATCGCTGCTTATTCGCCAACTTGGCGGCATTCAGGGCCATCAAAAACTCATCGTTATTTTCATACTGGCTAAGCCGGCGCAGCAACATGGGATCGCGCCGCCAAGGTTGGCCGATTTTGCTATCGATCAACTGTGCCAGCGGCTCGTCTGCTAACTGCACCCACCGCCGGGGCGTAATGCCGTTGGTTTGGTTGCTGAAGCGCTCAGGAAAAATCGCGTATAAGTCTTTGAGCACCCGGGTTTTGAGCAGCTCACTATGCAGTTTGGCCACGCCGTTGACGGCATGGCTACCAATGACAGCCAGATAAGCCATCCGCAGCTGGCCATCCCCCAACGGTGCCACTCGATTGACCAGCAAGTCCCCATACTGCTGGCGGTAGCGAGCGCGGAAGCGGCGATCGATTTCACCCGCAATCTGATACAAGCGTGGCAGCAGCCCGGCAAACATCGCCTCTGGCCAAGTTTCCAAGGCCTCAGCCATCAGGGTGTGGTTGGTGTAGCTCAGCGTGGCGACCGTCAGCCGCCACGCCTCGTCCCAATCAAGCTCCTCTTCGTCAAGCAAAATGCGCATCAGCTCCAGCACCGCCATAGCGGGATGGGTGTCGTTGATGTGAATCGCCACGAACTTCGGCAGCAGGTTCAGTTCCTGATGGAATCGCTTGAAGTGCGTCATAATGCTTTGAATGCCTGCCGACACGAAGAAATACTCCTGCCGCAGCCGCAATTCACGCCCGGCGCTGTCAGAGTCATCGGGATATAGAATTTGGGTAATGGCATCCACCCGCGCTTTATCAGCCAAATTATGGGCCCGACCAGGCACGCTTTCCGCTTGCCACAGCCGCATCGTGTTCACCACGCCGGTGCGATAGCCTACCATCGGCGTGTCATAAGGTACCGCCAGCACATCATCAGTATTGTGATAAATGGCCTGCAGGCTGCCATTAGCCCGCGGCCGGAGCTCGACTTGGCCACCATATTTAATGATTACGGCGCGATTTTCTTTGCGCGTTTCCCACATGTTCGGCTCGCGCAACCAGTCATCTGGCAGCTCCACTTGGTAACCATCGACGAAGCGCTGCTGAAACAGACCGTATTGGTAGCGAATCCCATTGCCATTACCTGCCATCCCCACCGAAGCCATGCTATCCAAAAACGCACTCGCCAAGCGGCCCAAGCCGCCATTGCCGAGGCCGGGATCCACTTCCGCCGCATAAATGGCGGCTGGGTCCAACCCGAGCTCGCGCAGCCCAGCCTCCACTGTGTCCTTGATCCCAAGGTTCAGCAGATTGGAGGCCATGAGGCGCCCGGGCATGAATTCAATGGAAAAATAATAAACTTGCTTGGTTTGCTTCGCGTCTGCTTGCGCCTTGGTGGCGGCCCATTGCTTGCCGTAATAGCCTTTGATGGTGACGGCTACTGCTTGATATTGTTGCTGGGTGGACAGATGCGTGAGTTCATCGGCAAACAAACCCAGTGCATTGTCGTGAAGCGTCCGCATAAATGCCTTTGTCGTGAGCAAAAAAATTCCTCCTTACCTCGCCTGAATAGCGACACGCCGCGGTTCAGAACGTGGCGTTTAGCCTAGCAATCGCTCATACCCGCTCAGATATTGCTTGGCAGCTTTGGGCCAGGCGAAATCTGCCGCCATGGCTTGTTGCTGCAACTGCTGATACGCTGCCGGCTCATTACGGTAGACCTGAGCCGCGCGCACCAAGGTGTCAATCAAGACTTGCGGCGTGAAATCATAATACGAAAACCCGGTGCCGGCGCCGGTCGTGGCGTCATACGGGGTCACCGAATCACGCAGGCCGCCGGTTTCATGCACAATAGGCAAGGTGCCGTAACGCATGGCCATCATTTGGGCCAGGCCGCTGGGTTCAAAGGCGCTTGGCATCACGAAGAAATCGGCCCCGGCATAAATTTGCTGGGCTAGGGCCTCATCAAACTTGACCAAGCTAGCCACCTTGCCAGCAAACCGATCGCGCAAGGTATTAAAACCCACTTCCAGCTCGGAATCACCGGTGCCAAGCATCACCACTTGAATGTCCTCGCCTGGTAGCAGCACATTCAGCGCCGTCAGCAACTGATCCATGCCTTTTTGCCGGGTCAGCCGCGACACGATGCCAAATAACGGCACTTTACGTTGTGGCAAGCCCACACTGCGCTGCAAGGCGCGCTTATCCTTGGCCTTACCACTTAAATCACCGGCCGTGTAATGCGCCGGCAAATGTTTATCGGTGGCTGGATCATAAAGCTGGGTATCAATGCCGTTCAAGATTCCAACCAATTTACCTGCCTGCTTACGCAAGGTACCATCGAGATGCTCGCCAAACTGCGGGGTTTGAATTTCCCGGGCATAGCTGGGGCTCACCGTCGATACCAAATCGGCGAAGTTGATGCCGCCTTTAAGGAAATTCACTGCCCCGTTTTGAGCATACCCATCATCGTGAAAGAACTGACGGCCGATCCCAAACACATCAGTGAGTACTGCCGGTGGGAACCAGCCTTGAAATTGCAGATTGTGAATGGTCAGCTGGGTTTTGATGCTTTGATAAGGCGTAATCCAGCTGTATTTGTCCTTCAGCAGCACCGGAATGAACGCGGTGTGCCAGTCATTGAGATGTAAGACGTCAGGAATAAAGTCGATGACCTGTAGCATCTCGATAATCGCCATTTGGAAAAAGCCAAACCGCCCGCCATCATCCCAGTACCCATACAGTCCTTCGCGCCCAAAGAATTCCTCGTTGTCGATGAAATAATACGGCACCGTGCCTAATTGCAGTTGCTTGATGCCCACATACTTCTGCTCGCCCCCAACCATGACGGTAAACTGGGCGACATCTGACACCTGCGCGCGATATTGCGCGGGAAATAATTGACCGTAGTATGGCAACACCACCCGAATATCGACCCCCGCCTGGCGCAAGGTCTTAGGCAGCGCATAAGCGACATCACCGAGCCCGCCGGTTTTATAAAACGGAACGCCTTCCGCTGCTGCAAATAAGACTTTCATTGTTGCTGCCTCCTTACCGCTGCTCAATCAGCAGCGCGCCCATTGCTGGCAGAACCACTTCCACGCTATCAGGTTGATCACCCGCCGGCACCCCGCGCGTGCGCAGCGTCCGCTGCAGCCGCCGCCAGGTACCGCCAAAGTGATAGCTCTCGGTATTCAGCACTACGGTATAGGTCCCACTACGCGGCACCGGCACGATGAAATGTTGACGTTCTTCTGGCATCAGGTTCAGTGCCACCACGAGAAAGTCTTGCCCTTTGCCCCACCGAATGTAGCTCAGGTACTGATTGCTATCCCCAATGGTAATCTGAATACCCGCCGGCGAATGGTCGCGGGCCCACAGACTTGACGTGCGCCGATACAGTTTGTTGAGGGTCGCGGTGAATTGTTGCATCGCCGCGTTCAGCGGATCGGCCAAGTCGCGCCATTCCAGCTGGCTCCAATCCCGCCACTCCAGGAATTGCCCCCACTCGCTACCCATGAAAAGCAACTTTTTGCCGGGAAAAGTCATCTGCCACACCATCATCGTCCGCAAGTTTGCAAACTGGTTGTACCGGTCGCCAGGCATTTTGTGCATCAGCGACTTTTTGCCGTGCACCACCTCATCATGGGAAAACGGCAGAATGAACTGTTCGTTATGCATATACACCCAAGAAAACGTCAGCAGCTCCGGATGCGCCAGCCGCACGCTAGGATCGAGGCTGAAGTAGCGCAGCGTGTCGTTCATCCAGCCCATGTTCCATTTGTAGTTAAAGCCCAGCCCGCCCGCATCAACTGGCGCCGACACTTGCGGAAAGTCAGAGCTCTCCTCGGCAATCATCAACACATCAGGATGGGCGGCAAACACTTCCGTATTGAGCCGCCGCAAAAACGCTATGCCTTCGAGGTTTTCCCGCCCGCCAGTTTGGTTGCGGTCGTGCTCTTTGCCGGCGTCGTAATCCATGTACAACATGTTGGACACCGCGTCCACCCGCAACCCGTCGAGATGATAGACTTGCAGCCAAAACATCGCACTGGAAATCAAAAAACTCTGCACTTGGGTTTTGCCAAGGTCAAAGTTCCAGGTGCCCCACCGCACGTTATCCGCGCGATGCGGGTCTTGATACTCAAAGGTCGGCGTGCCGTCAAACTGAGCCAAGGTATCGGTGTTACGAATGAAGTGTCCTGGCACCCAATCCATAATCACGCCCAGCCCCAACCGGTGCGCCGCATCAACAAACGCTTGAAACTCCGCTGGCGCTCCAAAGCGGCTGGTCGGCGCATAGTAGCCCATTAATTGATAACCCCAGCTGGCATCAAGCAAATGCTCCATCAGCGGCATTAATTCGATGTGGGTGTACCCCATTTTCTTCACATAGGGCAAGACTTCATCGATCGCTTCTAAGTATGTCAGGTAACTGCCGTCGTCATGGCGTTTGAACGAGCCTAAGTGCAGCTCGTAAATATTCAGCGGCTGGTCATAGGCCCGGCTTTGCTGACGATGCGCGAGCCACTTGCGGTCACGCCACTCATAATCCAGTTCCGCCACTAACCGGGCCGCGGTGCCCGGCTTGCGCTCAAACGCAAAGGCAAACGGGTCGATTTTCTCTAGGGTCTCACCGCTGCCAGTCGTGATCTGCACCTTGTAGAGCTGCCCAGCTGCCGCTTCAAAGGTGCCTTGCCACACCCCAGTTTCCTCAACTGCGGTCAGCGGCAACGGTTGCCAAGCTGAAAAATCACCAACAATCGCCAGGGCCTGCGCATGCGGCGCCCATACCACAAACCGCCATTGCCCTGGCGCGACTTGATGCGCCCCAAACCGGTGATACGCCTGCGTATCCTCCCCGCGATTGAACAGATACAGCCACGGCAAAAGCTCCTCCGCCATTGCCATCCCCTCGCTTTCTGTTAGCGTTTCCACCGCGAGTATAGCACGTGTTTGCGTTTTTCCCTCGCGATAAGCCTCGCGCTCGCAGCACACAAAAAGGCCTACCACTTTGGCTGTGATAGGCCTGAACTACCGCGGGGAAGGGCGGTGTGGCGCCGGGACAGGGTGGTCCTGCTGCGGGGGCCGGCTGGAGCCAAACAGCGGTCTCCAGCCTCAACTTTGAGCCGACCATCGCGCTGGCGCGCTCCATGTCGTCTCAAAGTTGCCCCCATTCACCACAGGAGTAGCCTGCAAAGGGCGCAGTCTCCTCGTGTGATGAATGTTTCGCTGCTGGACCACCCCGTCCCTTTGCCTCACCACCCTTCCCCGCTTGATAACAGTATCGAGCAAGTGTTAATGCGTTGCGCGCAGACACCACCAAAAACTGCTTCAGATCAATCACCAAATGACGCGCTAACCCGGTTTCGCGTTCTCGATTAGCCAATGTAAAACGTCCTCTGTGGCCGAACCCCCATGGTAACAGCCACCCCGCTCGTAGCAGCCACCCCGCTCGTAGCAGCAAAACCATAGCGGTCATCTCGCTATCGAGCGGGGGCAGGTGCGGCAGGCAGAGGGGTAAAAGTGGTCCTGCTGTGAAACGAAAAATAAGGTAAGACTGCGCTTTTAGCAGGCTTACCTTATTTTTCGGGGACAATCCGGAGACTCGAAGGCGAGCACAGCGAGTCGAGGCTCCGGATTGAGGGCCGAGACCTTGGCTCGGCCCGGCCCCACTGCAGGGCCACTTTTGGCCCCGGCGCCTGCTGTGCCTGCCCCCGCGGCCCCAGTCAGTTAGTCAAGTTGGGCGCCGTTAGAGGCGATGACTTGTTTGAACCAAGCGTAGGACTTCTTTGGAACGCGCTTGAGATCACGGAGGTCAGTGTTGGTGCGGTTGACATAGACCATGCCGTAGCGCTTGTCCATGTTGCCGCTTGAGCTAGGAATGTCGATCAGGCCCCAGCCGAGGTAGCCGATGACATCCACGCCATCTTGATAAACAGCATCCTTCAGCGCCTGAATGTGGACGCGGTGGTAGTCAATCCGGTAGTCATCCTGAATTTCTTTACCGGTATACGTTTCACGAATGCCAATCCCGTTTTCGATGGGGAACATTGGCAAGTGATACTGGTTGTACACTTTGGTCAAAATATCGCGGAAGCCGAGCGGATCAATGTTCCAGCCCCATTCATTCACGCGCTGGCCTGGCACGGGCTCGCCGCCGTAGTCCAGGTACTGGTTAGGAATGGTGTTGACGGGCACCTTGTCGGAGTTGATTTGGTCACTGCGGTAATAACTGAAGGCAAAAAAGTCGCTCTTCAGCGCGGCGAAGCTGGCCTTGTCTTCCTCAGTGAAGTCCATGTCAATGTCGTGGGTTTTGACGAAATTCATCACTTCCGTGGAGTAATGGCCCGCGGTGAAGACATCAATCAAGTTCTTATTCAAAAATTCATCCAGCTGGCGAGCATACATAATGTCCAGCGGCTTGGAGCTGGCCGGATAAACTTCGCTATAAGCCAACATGCCACCGATTTTGGCCTCGGAATGAGCATGCAGGTAGTTGGCCACGCCGGCGTGGGCGGCCATCACATGGTGGCTGATGGTGTAAAGCGCGTTGGTGCTACGTTCACCATTCAAATCACCGGCAATGCGGTAGGCGTCGGACATGAAGTACAGGTTCTGTTCATTGAAGGTAATCCAGTATGGCACCCGGTCGGCAAATTCGTCGACCATTTTGGCGCCGAAGCGAATGAAGGCTTCAACGACATGCCGACTGGCAAAACCGTTGTACTTTTCAGCCAACGCCAGCGGCATATCGAAGTGATACAGGCAAATCATCGGGGTGATGCCGGCCTTGATCAACTTGTCGATCAGGTCGGAATAGAACTTGATGCCTTCTTCGTTGAACTCGCCATCCCCGGTTGGGCACACGCGACTCCAGGAAATCTGGAACCGATAGCAGTTCATGCCTTGATTAGCCATCAGTGCAATATCTTCGTCATAGCGGTGGTAGTCGTCAACGGCGACATGCCAGTCGGAAGCGTCTTTGGTGGCTGGCCGCACGTCATAAACTGATTTGCCTTTGCCGCCTTCATCCCAGGCGCCTTCGGTTTGCATACTGGAGGTCGAATTCCCCCACAAAAATCCTTTTGGCAATGCTTGACTCATTTGCTGCATCCTCCTATCTTGTATTCGCTACCATTGTGCCATGCCTTTCTCGAAAATAAAAGCCTTTTCTCGAAAAAAGTATATACATATTTTTCTCGTGGATTGTTTTGCCGGTTAAGTACGGTACAATAGAAACGACAAGTCGGCTCAGACCCAAGGAGGGGTTCCGATGTACAAATATCAACAAATTGCCAATCAACTGCGCCAAGCCTTCACCACCGGGGCTTATGCGCCGGGTGCGATGCTACCAGATCAGGAAGCGCTCGCCAAAACCTATCACACCACGCGCATCACCATTCGCAAAGCCTTGCAGCTACTGATTGTGGAAGGCGTGGTTTATTCCAAGCGCGGCTCAGGTACTTTTTTACGCAAAGACTTCAAGCCTGATGACGGCGCGGCTCGCACCACCATTGATGATCCACTCGGCACCACCGCCACGCAGCGCGGCCACCAGGTCACAAGCAAAGTACTGGAATTTGCCGCCCGCATGCCAGCCCCGGATGAACAAGAAGCCCTGCTCATTGGCGCCAGTGACCCGGTGTATGTGATTCGCCGCGTGCGCTATGTCGATGGCAAGATTTTCTCCTATGAGCACACGATCATGCCCACCAAAGTCATCGCGCTGACTGAGGCCATGCTAGAAGGTTCGATTTACCGTCAGCTCCACGAAGCCGGCATCCGCGTCGCCGGCTCCCACCGCCGGGTCTACGCCATTAAAGCGACCACCGATGACGTTGAAGCCCTTGGCGCCACGTTAAACGACCCGGTGCTGGTCATCAAGCAAACGAGCTACACCGACGAAGGTGAGCCTTTCGAATACTCCGAAAGCCACTTCCCGTATGCAACCAGCAGCGTTATCGCCGATGTCGAAATCGACCCCTTAAACCAAGGCTAACAATCTCGCGGTCGCGATTACGGTCGGCCAAGGCGCCGGGGCCAAAAGTGCTGTTGCAGTGGGGCCGGGCCGAGCCAAGGTCTCGGCCCTCAATCCGGAGCCTCCCCTCGCGATGCTCGGCTTCGAGTCTCCGGATTGTCCCCGAAAAATACGGTAAGTCTGCCAAAAGCGCAGTCTTACCGTATTTTTCGTTTCACCGCAACAGCACTTTTACCCCTCTGCCTTGTCCGACCGCAACCGCTGCATAACAAAATTCCTAGTCCGCTAGTAAACTGACCTCAACTAGCTCCCACTCAAGCGAAAAAACTAGGCAATATGTTTAACCATAGTTAGCCGCTATCTAGCCGGGTGCGGTGGTGGTGGGCGGAGCTTGGGGCGTGAGGCTAGCCGTGAAACGATGACGACTAGTCAAACTGCGAATTTTGCAGGTTGACCAGTCGTTATCGCGCCAGTTTTGAAGACGCACCGGAGCGCCAGCGACTGCGGCTTCAAAACTAGGTTGGAGACCGCTCTGTGGCTCCAACCGGCCGCACCGCCAGCCTCGCGCGCCAAGCGGAGCCCACCGCCGCCGCACCCCGCGGCCCGCACCAAAAAATGCCTCGGTTCATCATGAGCCGAGGCATTTTTAATCCGATTAGGCTTTGGTCGCTGCCGCTTGCGGAATGTCAGCGGCAGAGAGAATGGTTTGGTTCTTGCCGATGACGAGCGGCTGGTCAGGCGTGCCGGCCAGGGTTAGGTTCGGCCCAATGACGACGCCTTTGTCCAAAATCACATTGCTCAGCTTGGAACCGTTGGCGATTTTGCCGCCTTGCATGATCACACTGTTGTCCACGGTCGCGCCTTGGTGCACCACCACACTGCGGAAAATGACGCTGTGATTGATCTGGCCTTCGATGTACGACCCCGTACCGAGCAAACTGTTTTCGACTTTGGCGGTGCGCGCAAAGAAGGTTGGCACCTCGTTTTTGCTCTTGGTCAGCACTGGCACCGCCGAGAACAACAACGCCTGGTAATTGGCTTCGTCCAGCATCCCCAGCGAGTAATCGAAATACCGCTGCAGCGAGGTGATGCGGGCCAAATACCCGGTGTACTCAAAGGCGTTGGCGTTGTTGGCGACCACGTAATCTCGCAGCAGCGCCGGCAGCGGCCGGAAGGTATCATTTTCCGCGGCGGCATCCAAAATATCAATCAAATCCGGCGTCGCCAGCAAATAGGTATCCATAAAACTCGGCACCTTGCCATCGGCGTCCGCCGGTTCACGCCGGGCCTCAGTCGGCACCACCGCGCTGGCCGTGCCTTGCTCCGATAAGGTCAGCGTCCAATCGCTTGGCGCCATTTCCGCTTCGGCCAGTTTCTTATACACGACGGTCACTGGCGCATCGCCGGCTTGGTGATAAGCCAGCACCGCGGCCAAATCGACCGACGCCACATTGCGACTGCCAATGATCACCGTGTAAGGCGCCCCGCTGCGCCGCAAGAAGGTCGTGTAGTCGTCAAAATAGCGATGCCGCAACTGCGAGTCGGAATAATCCCGCGTGGCCATGTACGGGAACATGAACACGCCGCCTTGAATCAAATCCAAATTCCAGGATGAACCGTCCCGGACATGATCTTGCACTGAGCGGGCGGAACGCGGCATAAAAAGCGCGACACTGTGGACGCCGGCATGCGCCACCGCACTCAGCGGAAAATCCAACAACCGATAGCGGCCAGCAAACGGTAAGGTGCCCACTGGGCGGTAGGTGGTCAACGGGCGCAAGGCATCATCTTCCTCATTCAAGTCAATGATGGCTGCCATTTCTCCTTGAGTCATGCTTTCTCCTTTCTGCCGACGACTTCGCCATAGCCAACCACGGCAATGTTTTCGGCGTCACCCAGCACATCACCGTTATCGCCCACCACGGCATTTTCGCCGATGATGGCATGGTCGATGTGCACATTTTTGCCAATGACAGCATTAGGCATAATCATCGAGTCCACGATTTGAGCGCCTTCACCGACTTTGACGTTTTGGCTCAACACGCTGTGGGTCACGGTACCGGCGATGTAGGAGCCATCTGTCACCATCGACTGCGTGACATGCGCCGCCTTGGTCAAAAACATCGGTGGCAGCGCCTCTGCTTGAGAGAAAATCCGCCAGTTGCGGTCGGCAATGTGCAGGCTATTATTCGGCGACAGAAATTCCATGTTGGCTTGCCACAGCGACGCAATCGTACCGACGTCTTTCCAATAACCATGGAAGGCATAGGCGTATGTCGGTTCGTTATGCGCCAGGTAAGCCGGAATCACATCATGGCCAAAGTCTTCCAAGGTGCCATCAGTGGCGTAGCTTTCCGATAAGTAGCGGCGCAAAGTGGGCCAATCGAAAATATAAATGCCCATCGAGGCCAGATTCGACTTCGGTGCCTCGGGTTTTTCCTCAAAGGCGATGATGCGGTCAGTGTCGTCGGTGTTCATGATGCCAAACCGCGGGGCCTCGGCCATAGGCACTGGCATTACCGCCACGGTCAAGGCGGCATGTTTGGCCTTGTGGGCGCGCAGCATTTTGGCGTAATCCATTTTGTAGATATGATCACCAGACAACACTAATAGGTACTGCGGATCATAAGCATCGATGTAAGCAATGTTTTGATAAATCGCATGGGCGGTTCCTTCAAAAAACTTCGCCCCTTCGCTGGAAGCGTAGGGTTGCAAAATGGTGACACCGGCGCCGGTTTCGTTCAAACCCCAGGCGCCGCCATTTTGAATGTGGCGATTGAGTTCCAGCGGCTCGTACTGGGTGATGACCCCCACGGTATTAATGCCGGAATTGCTCAAGTTGCTCAACGTAAAATCAATAATGCGATAACGCCCGCCGAAAGGTACCGAGGGCTTGGCCGTCGTTTTGGTTAGCTTACCTAAGCGCGTTCCCTGCCCCCCGGCAAGAATCATCCCCAACATTTCCGTGCTCATTTTGCTCCTCCTCGGCCGCAGTAGCGGCTCCCTCCTAACTTGCCCGTCAATAAAGCGCTGTCAATTTTCTTTGTCAAGCCACCACCCCGTTTTCTCACCGAGAGCGTAGCACGGAATAAGGCAAAAACCTATCAATAAGCCTTGGCGCACAACAAAAAAGTCGTCCCGAAAATGGACGACTGCAACAGGTTTAATTAAGCGAGCCACCATGCACCTCAGTGGCTTCCACCGCCAAGATAAAGGCGGCGGCATCGAGTTGGTGGATCTGATCGATCAACGCGCGGAAGTTGGTTTGCTCCACCACCACCATCAGCATTTCCTGCGGCTGGCCGGAAAAACCGCCCAGCACTTGATGAATGGTCAGACCGTAATCGCCAGTCGCGGTCAGCGCCTGCTTCAGGGCGGGCAACTGGCTGCTCATGACATACACGGCCTTTTTGCGATCCAGCCCGGTTTCGACGTAATTCATCACGAGACTGCTAAGGCCCACAGCGAACACCGCTAGGATAAAGGCTTCCAGCCCGGCCACTGGAATGTTGAGCAAGCAAATCACAAAATCAATGGCGAACAGCCCAACTGCCGGTTTGACGTTGAAATATTTTTTGAAAATCAGTGGCGGCACCGTGGTCCCGCCGCTGGAAGCATCGATGCGGTAATTCAGCGCCACCCCGACGGCAAAAATCACACTTCCGACCATCACCGCTAGCAGCCGATCTTCAACAATCATGCGCTGCGGCGTCAGGGCGAGGAGCACCGGCAGCAAGATACTGCCGGCCAGAATGCGGCGAAACGTCCCGCGGCCCAGCAGCCACCAGGCCAGCGCCAGCATCACCGCGTTGACCGCTAAAGTCGTTGCACTGAGCGGGATGCCTAATAGCTCTTGCACAATGATGGCCAAGCCAGTCGCGCCCCCAGCGGCCACGCCATGCGGGGCATAAAACAAATTGATGCTGACGGCGATCAGTTCCAGTGCTACCAGCATGATCAGGCCGCGCTTAAGGGTTGGGTTAAGTTTGGGCATGGCGTTCCTCCTTTGGTCAGGTCGTTAACTGTTAGCTTATATAACTACTCTACCAAAGATTATCATTGACCGCTAGTTAGCCGCTGCAGGCGCGCTTTGAGCAGGCAGATTTGGACTTGCAACTGATGGCCAATATCGGTTTCCGCCACGGTTCGCCGCCGGGCCTCGGTTTCCACCACCCGCCTGGTCGATACAATGTCGGTCAGATGCGCAATCGCATCTTGGCGCGACACAAATGGCTGATGGGCCACTAGCTGCATCCCATAGGAATTGTCCAGCAAGGTGTAGCCGCCAATGCCGGTGGTTTTCTGGTAGGGCCGTGAAAAACCGCCATCGATCACCAGCATCTGACGATTGGCCATAATCGGCGAATTGCCTTTTTTCACTGGGGTGTGGCCGTTAATGACATGCCCGCGCTCGCCATCCAGCCCAAACGCCGTTAGCAATTTTTGGACAAATGCCTGCTCATGCCGCAATCGATAGTAAGGATTGGGTTGTTCATCATGCGCCGCTTTATCTTCGATGAAATAGCGTTCAAAGGTGGTCATTTTTTGTTTACCAAACAGCGGTGAATACGGGCCGGTCCATAAATACCACAGCAAGTCATTGGCCAAACTACCAGGTTCCGGATTTTGGTAGGCCTTGACCAGGTTAGTGCCGAGCAGATCAAACAACGCCGCCCCCCGATAGGTCTTGCCGGCTAGCGTTAACCCGACAAACTCACCGGCCTCATCGACTGGCACACAGCCGTGAATCAGCAAGTTGCCATTGGTTTTGCGGTACATGCTGCCATTTTCGACCAAGAAGTCCATGTGCCGATGCAATTTTTCGGAA
Source organism: Lacticaseibacillus suilingensis (assembly GCF_016861845.1). GTDB lineage: Bacteria > Bacillota > Bacilli > Lactobacillales > Lactobacillaceae > Lacticaseibacillus > Lacticaseibacillus suilingensis. The sequence goes on along the minus strand of NZ_BOLV01000001.1, from coordinate 274,583 downwards.
TGAATGAAGGCCTGTACTAGTTGATCAATGACCGACTGTTCCATTGCGGTCAGCCGGTAAGGATCCGCCGGGTCGACCAGGTCAAAGCAGCCATTAGTGAGCGAATAGGTCTGGCCGTCAATCGTAATGGTCTGGCGGTCCGGGCTAAGCTTGTCCAGGAGCAAACGGCCTGCCATGCCAAATTCTGGGCGCCGCTTGATCACTGGGCCTTCCAGTTTCAGTTGAATGATCAAAATGGCCTGGTGAATTTGGGTAATGGCGCGCCGCTCGCCAGCGCTGAGGGTGGTGTCAGCGGAGACTTTCGGTTGAAACGCCGGATTATCCCCATCATAGCGCTCCCCTAGCTGGGCGAGGTGGCGCAGGTTGATACCATAAGTGTCTTCCAAAATATCCAAGTTGGCATAGCGGGCGCAAATCCGCACCAAGTTGGCGATATTCAGCGCCGAACCCGCGGCCCCACCAAGCCATAAAATATCATGATTGCCCCACTGGAAATCGACATGCCCGCGGCGCATCAACGCCTCGACCACCCGGTGCGGCGCCGGCCCCCGATCGTAAATATCACCGATAATGTGAATTTGATCCACCGTTAGTTGCTGGATGGTGTGCGCGGTGGCCTCAATCCAAGCTGTCACCTGGCCCAGGCCAATCAGATTTTGAATGATGGCCCAGTAATAGGCGCGCTTATCCGCCGCTTGCGGGTCGTTGAACAAAAGCTCCTCGGTAATATACACGAACTCTGGCGCCAAGGCTTTGCGCACCTTCGAGCGGGTGTACTTCGTTGCGGTGTACGCCAGCAGTTGCGCCAAACGCAGCGCCTGGTCGCGGTACCACTGCTCCAGCTCAGCCGGTGCCAGCGCAGCCTGGGCGCGCGCCACCATTTCGCTGGGGTAATAGACCAAAAAGGCAAACTGCTGGCGGGTTTGCTCGGTCATTTGGCCGCCAAAGCACTCACTGATTTTGGTTTTGACATTGCCACTGCCATTGCGCAAGACATGGGAAAACGCATCGTACTCCCCGTGAATGTCGCTCATGAACGCTTCGGTTGGCTTCGGCAAATTCAAAATGGCACTTAAGTTGATCAACTCGGTGGTGATAGCTGGCACCGTCTGGAACGGCGCCGTGGGATCTTGGCTCATGTGCTGCCTCCTCTGTCTTCTCGACTATGCGTTTGACTGTAGCACAGAAACGGCCGTAATTAAAACGTTGTCATTCGGCTTGAGCACTTCTTAATCGTTGTATTACTTTTTTGAATTATCTGTTGTAATCGGTTTCAATTCGTGATACATTGTGAACGTGATAGTTGTAGACAACTAAATAACACCACATACAAGGAAGTGCTCATCATGACAAACACCACACCAGCCAGCGTCGCCATGCTTAAAGTGATTGAGGCTTGGGGCGTTAAACATATTTTTGGTTACCCCGGCGGTTCTTTTAATTCCACGATGTCTGCTTTGGAACAGGAAAAAGAACGCCTTCAATACATCCAGGTCCGCCATGAACAAGTGGGCGCGTTAGCCGCCGCGGCCGATGCCAAACTCACCGGCAAAATCGCCGTCACCTTTGGCTCCGCCGGCCCTGGCGCCACCAATCTACTTACTGGGCTGTACGACGCCCGCGAGGACCACGCGCCGGTGCTGGCGCTGATTGGCCAGGTGCCACATGACAAAATGAACTACAACTTCTTCCAAGAATTCGACGAAAACCCGATTTTTGCTGACGTCTCCTGCTACTGTCGCACTGTCATGACGCCAGAAAGCTTGCCTTACGTCGTGGACAAAGCCATTCGTGAAGCCTACAAGCATCGCGGCGTGGCAGTCGTCATCATCCCTAACGACTTCGGCTACGTGCAAATCCCGGATGTGCCCTACAAGAGCACCTCACCGACGGATAACAAGCCGCAGCCGGAACCAGCAGCCACTGATGAAGAAGTCGATCAGGTGCTGACCATGCTCAAAGCCGCCAAGCGGCCAGTCATTCACGTCGGCCGTGGGATCAAAAACGGCGGCGATCAGCTGATTGAATTATCCAAAAAACTGCAAATTCCGTTGATTATGACCGGTTTGACCAAAGGCCTGCTAGCCGAAGATTACGAAGGCAACCTCGGCCCGGTTAACCGCGCTGGTTCCAAAGCCGCCAACGAAATCATGGATATTGCCGACCTGGTGATTGCATTGGGGACAGACTTCCCGTTTGCCAATAATGTGTACACGCGCCATGATTTCAAGTTCATTCAGGTTGATCATGACGAGGCGCAATTCGGCCGCCACCACTACCTCGACCTGGGCGTCTGGGCCGACGCCACCCAGTTTGTGAACAAGATGCTTGAACGCAGCCAGCCGCAGCCGGCTTCCGCCTTTTTCCAAGCCGCCGTGGCGGACCAAAAGAACTGGCAGGCTTACCTCAAGAAGCTCGCCACGCGCCGCACCGATCCGCTTGAATTCGAACCGGTCTACAACGAACTCAATCGCATCGCTAACGACCGCACCGTGGTGTCCCTGGATGTTGGCGACAACACCATCAACTTGCTGCGGTACATGAACGTTAAACCAACCAACAAGTGGGTCGTTTCTGCCTTGTTCGCCTCGATGGGCGCCGGCATCCCCGGGGCCATTGCCGGGGCGTTGAGCTTCCCTGACCGGCAAGTGGTGTCCATTTCTGGGGACGGGGCCTTCTCCATGGTCATGCAAGATCTGATCACCGAAAAGAAATACCATCTGCCAATTTTGAACATTGTTACCTCCAACACCACCTTGGGCTTTATCCGCGACGAGCAAGCCGACATTCCTGGCATGCATGATTACAGCGGCATTGACTTGGAAGACCAAGATTTTGTCAAAATCGCGGAAGGCATGGGCGTCGAAGGCGTCACCGTGACCAAGAGCGATGATTTGAAAGCTGCTTTTGATCAGGCGGCAGAGGTGCTCGCTGCTGGTCGGCCCTTTGTCATCAATGCCAAAATCACCTTGAAGCGTGGATTCCCAGTTGAAGCGCTGAAAGTCGCGATTAAGGATGGCCGCGTGGTGGAAACGGTCGATCCGGCGTTCAATGCCAATGATGTTGAACACCATGTCGATGACCTCCAAGGCCTGTTCGACTACTACGACGGCGAAGAACTCAAACCGCTGCAGCACTTCCTTGATGAAGCGCAGGTTACCCTCTAGCCACATTCCTTATCACAGTTACCTTCTACTTTTGCCGAAGCAGAAATCGCGCCGCTTGGCCCAGTGCCAGGCGGCGTTTTTGAATCCCGGCTGCGAACCAAGGCGGTCTTAGCCCAACATCCAGCCTAGCTCAAGGCATTGCCGCCGGTTTTTGGCGACAATGCCTTGGGCGTAGCTGGATGCTCGGGCGTTGCCTTGGCGAGCGCAACTATCCAGGCTGTAAGCAAAGGCGGGGCATCCATATGACCAGGGTAGTCGCGCTGCATGAGGCCAACGCCTGAGCGATTTGATCAGTCTGTAGCGCAAAGCACATACAGACTGACATGCGGCAGCAGCTACGCCTGAAGCCTCACCGCCAAAAAGCGGCGGCAAGGCTTCAGGCTAGGCTACCCATCCGGCCAATACCGGCCTCGCTCCGCAGCCTGCCTTACAACATTGTTATTTGCCGCCGCCTGAATCTTCTACTAGACTAAAGGTAATTTCAGAAAAGAGGCGCAGGTCAATGACAAAAGGATGGTGGGTCATTTTACTCGCGCTTATCACCTTCGGACTGGCGCCGCAAACAGTGCATGCCAGCGTTCAGCGGCAGGTACCAACGCTGTATTTGCATGGGCATCATGGTGGTCCCAATTCAATGGTGCCACTAATGACCGCCGCGCAGCGCGCGGATCATGCCACCGCGGTGGTCACGGCAACGGTTGATGGTGATGGTCAAGTTCACCTTGCCGGCGATTGGCCAGTTGCCACCCATCGGCCGCTGATCAAAGTCGTGTTTAAAAACAATCGCACGCTCAATTACCATCGCATTGCCGACTGGTTGCGCAACGTCATTGAAACGCTGCAAAGCCGCTACCAAATCACCAAGTTTAATATTGTCGCCCACAGCTTGGGCAATGCCGCCGTTCTGTTTTATGAGCTCCGGTATGGTGATGTGCCTGGGCTACCGAAACTGCAACGCTATGTGGCCATCGCCGCCAACTTCAATGGCGTGCCCGGGGTGCACCACTTACGCCGGCAGCATCACCTTGGCCCTGATGGCAGGCCACCGTGGTTTGCCCCGGATTTTCGCCGGGCGCTTCGGCTGCGGCGGCATTTTCCAGTGAACCAGGTCGATGTGTTGAACATTTACGGCAACATCGGCGACGGCACCTACTGGGATGGCAAAGTACTCAATGTTTCCTCCCGCTCGTTGAAATACCTGCTCGGCCGGCGGTTGCGCAGTTACCGCACGCTACCCATCTACGGTCCCCAAGCCCAACATAGCCTGCTGCGGTATAACCTAGAAGTCGCAGGCGCGACGAATCATTTTCTTTGGCCATAACAAAAGCGGCAGCCCTCATTTTTTTGAGGACTGCCGCTTTGCTTTACGCTGCTTGGATAACAATCTTGTCATCGACCAGTGTGGCCTTTAGGGCCTTGTCAGCTGGATGATCCAGATAATGGTCGGTGACTTGGTCGCGGATGTTTTGCTCAATCACCCGCCGCAATGGCCGCGCGCCCATCGCTTCATCATAGCCTTGGTTGATCAGCCAGTCTTTGGCTTCAGGGGTCACAGTCAAAGTGAGCCTTTTCTTCGCCAGCGTGGTGTCAACATCGCTGAGCATCAGATCCACGATTTTACCCAAGTCGTCCTTGGACAGGTGGCTGAACTCGACAATGCCGTTGAACCGGTTCAGGAATTCTGGCCGGAAGTAAGGTGCCAGCCGCTTCATCAAATCCTGATCCGCGTCCTTTTGGCCAGTTAAAGCTTCATTGCCAAAACCAGCGTTCGAGGTCGCGATAATCACAGTATTCTTGAAATCGACCACATTACCTTGGCCATCGGTCAGGCGGCCGTCATCCATCACCTGCAGCAGCAGGGTCAGCACTTGCGGATCCGCCTTTTCAATTTCATCCAGCAGCACAATCGCATACGGATTGCGCCGCACTTGTTCGGTCAAGGTATTGCCATTATCTTCATAGCCAACATAGCCGGCAGAAGTCCCAATCAGCTTGGATACCGCCGTCCGGTCGCTGTATTCAGACATATCAAGGCGAATAATCGCCTCTTTGCTGCCAAACAAATCCAGCGCCAACTGCTTGGCCAGCTCCGTCTTGCCGACCCCGGTCGGCCCAACAAACAGGAAGCTGCCAATCGGCCGATTGCCTTCATCAAAGCCAGCGCGATTGCGGCGAATGGCCCGGGCCACCATATATACGGCTTCGTCTTGACCAATAACTTTCCCCTTCAGGCGCTTGCCAATGTTCTTCAGGCGTTCAATGTCACTGGCGCCCATTTGTGCCACGGGAATGCCAGTCAAGCGTTCGACCGCCTGCGCCACATCATCTGGCGTGGCCACCACTGGCTTTTCGGTGCCCGTGTCATTCTTCTTTACTTCCAAAGCTTCAATTTGCTGCTTCAACTTAGCGGCTTGTTCAAAGTCCTCGGCCTTAGCCGCTGCGTCTTTCTGGGCGTTCAAGTCCTTGAGCTGCTTGTCCAAGGTGACTTTATCCACCACTGGATGCTTGGCGGCCAGATGCGCCGCAGTCATATCAATCAGGTCAATGGCCTTATCTGGCAACGACCGCTGCGGAATATACTGCATGGAATAATCCACTGCCGCTTTGAGCACATTGTCTGGTAGTTCCACATTGTGGTGCTTTTCGTACAGGCCTTTGACGCCTTGCAAAATCTGGACCGTGGTTTCCGGGCTCGGTTCATTGATGGTGACATCATTGAACCGGCGTGCCAACGCCGCGTCCTTCATGATGGTATTGCGATATTCATCCTGCGTGGTGGCCCCGATCACGGTAATTTCACCGCGGGAAAGCGCCGGCTTGATGATATCCGCCAAGCCCTTGCTGCCGTCTTCGCCGCCAGTGGTACCGGCGCCGAGAATCTGATGGATTTCGTCAAAGAACAAGATGACATTACCCTGCTGCTTGACGGCCTTGATCAAATCCTGAATGTTCTGTTCAAAAGAACCGCGATACTGGGTCCCAGCTTCCAGGCTCGACAAGTCGATGGAAACAATCCGCTTGTCGCGAATGGCTTCGGGCACGTTGCCTTTCACAATGGCCTGCGCCAAGCCTTCAACGACAGCCGTTTTACCAACACCGGCGTCCCCGACCAAAATCGGATTGTTCTTGGTCCGGCGGCTCAAAATTTCAGCAGTTTCCTGAATTTCTTTGTCGCGACCAATCACTGGATCCAAGGTGCCAGCCTTGGCTTCGGCGGTGAGGTCACGTCCCAATTTGCCTAAAATATCTTGTTTTTGCGGTTTTTGTGCTTGCTGTGTGACCGGAATATCTTGTCCCTGTCCTGCTTGCGCTTGATACTGCGCGACTTCTTCTGGGGTCAATTCATGGCCATTAACGACATAGCGTGCCCGCCCATCGCCCATCTGGCGCATGACTTGGTTGAAAAAGTCATCCATATCATGATCAAAAAACGAATCTGAAAAATTAGCCATTATTATCCTTCCTCTCTGACGCATCGCCTGAGCCATGCGGACACGTTACTTCATCTCAGTAAACAAGGCGCAAAAACACCGCCAACGCGGCGGTGTTTGCTTCTCTATTCGACCGCACCGTTCGTCCGGCTCTTGTTTACATAATATATAATACCACCGTTTTAGCACTCGTGCAAGTAGAGTGCTAATTTTTCTGATTTCTTTTTCAAAGTTCCTGGCCGCGGGTTTGGCGATGGTGGGCTCCGCTTGGCGGGGGCTGGCTGTGCGGCCGGTTCGAGCCACAAACCGGTCTCGAACCTAAAGTTGAAGCCACCTTCGCTGCGCTCATTGGTGTCTTCAACTTTGCCGCGATTAGCTCTGGGAAGCCCAGCGCCAAACCCGCGCCGGTCTTCCTGTCGCTAATCGATTCACTGCCAGTCCCCACCAAGCTACGCGCACCATCACCAAACCCCCTCGATAACAGTCAAGGCAATCATGAAGCGCCATGCCCACTATCACCCTATCACCTTGAAGAAATCCCAGTCTATCAAAAGGGTTTATCACAAAGCCATTGAGTTCGGATGAGACATCACCGAGCTGACTCGGGCCGACCTACTGTTATCTAGTGGCCCGGCCCAGCCGTCCTCCGCAGCACGACTGCCAACTCACCCCACTATTGTTATTGAGCTGGTGCCGGTGGCGGTGGGCGGAGCTTGGGGCGCGTGGCTAGCCGTGAAACGATAACGACTAGTCAAACTGCGGGTTTTGCAGGTTGACCAGTCGTTATCGCGGCAGTTTTGAAGACGCACTGGAGCGTCAGCGACTGCGGCTTTAAAACTAGGTCCGAGACCGGTTTTCGGCTCGGACCGGCCGCACAGCAAGCCGCGCGCCCCAAGCGGAGCCCACCACCGCCGGCACCCGTGGCCGCCGACAAAAAAATCCCTACTCAATTGAGTAGGGATTGGTGGTTCTAGCCAAGCAGAACGGCGTCATCGCTGAGTTCGTTGCCACTTTGAGCCTTGAACAGGTCAAGCAGGTCGGGAATGGTCAGACCGTGCTTCTTTTCGGCCGGCAAATCGACGACAATGCGGCCATGGTCGAGCATGATCAGGCGGGTGCCGTACTTCAGGGCATCCTGCATGTTGTGCGTAATCATCAAGGTGGTGATGTGCTGGGCGGAAACGATTTGCTGCGTCAGCGCCATGACCGTCGCCGACGTCTGCGGATCCAGCGCCGCTGTGTGCTCATCGAGCAGCAGCAGTTCTGGCAAGTTCAGCGTCGCCATCAGCAAAGTAATGGCTTGGCGCTGCCCACCTGAGAGCAAGCCGATTTCGGCATCGAGGCGATCTTCCAGCCCCAAGTTCAGGCTGGCCAGTTTTTCCTTCATCAAAGCCAAATCATCGTGCTTCACGCCGCGGCGCCAGAAATTGCGCCAGGTGCCGCGCTTGAGCGCCAGCGCCATGTTTTCCTTCACTGTGAGCAGTGGTGCCGTGCCGGAGCGCGGGTCCTGGAACACGCGTGAAATCAGCTGGGCACGTTTGGCCACGCTTTGATACGTGACGTCTTGGCCGGCAATTTTCACTTGACCCTGGCTGATCGGCAGCGACCCCGCCACGCTGTTGAGCAAGGTCGACTTACCGGCTCCGTTCCCACCGATAATGGTGACGAATTCGCCGGGTTGCAAGGTCAACTCGATGTTCTTCAAGGCGTGATTCTCGTTAGGCGTGCCTTGTTCAAAATACTGATTCAAACGATGGATTTCTAAAGCAGGCTCTGTCATCAGTTATTCATCTCCCGTTTATTAGCACGCCGCGCGCGGCTTTGTTTGATTTCCTTTTGCGCCAGCGGTAAGGCCAAGAAGACCACCAGCATCAGCGCGTAGAAGAGGCGCAGGTAATTCGGATCCACGCCGAGCTGCAAGACGCCGGCAATAATCAGGCGGTAAATAATGGCCCCGACAATGATCATCACCAGGCGCTTGCCGAAGCTGACATTGCGAATCAGGATTTCGGCAATGATAATCGCTGATAAGGCAATGACCAAGGTGCCAATCCCCATTGAGACATCCGCGAAGCCGTTAGTTTGAGCCATCAAACTCCCAGACAAGGCAATCAAACCGTTGGACAGCATGTAAACGATGATTTTCATGTTGTCATTGTTGACGCCGTTAGCGGCGGCCATCGCTTGATTATCCCCCACAGCGCGAGCCGCCAAGCCCATTTCCGTATTAAAGAAGAACACCAGCAGACCGATGACAATGGCCAAAATCACCACCCCGATGACAATCGTGGTGATGGTGCTATCGCCGATAGTGGCCATCGTGAACACCGTTTTGATATTCGAAAGCAGTGACACATTCGCGGCTTTCATGATGAACAAGTTCACCGAGTACAGGCCGGTCATGGTCAAAATCCCGGTTAAGAGATCCGGAATTTTCAGCTTGGTGTGCAGCACGCCGGAGACAAAACCCGCGGCCGCGCCGCCGCAAAAACCGAGCAAGGTGGCTAAAATCGGGCCGGTGCCCGAAACCAGCTGATGTGCAGTGATGGCAGCCCCTAACGGAAAACTGCCTTCAGCGGTCATATCAGCGATGTCGAGAATCCGGAAAGTCAGATAAACCCCGATTGCCATGATGGCCCATAAAAAGCCGACTGAGATATTCGATACCAGGATGTCCATGTTAACCTCCATTAACTAAGTGCTAAGAATGAGAACTATTTCACGTCTGCGTCGGTCAGATTGAAGGCCTTCATCATTTTTTCGTTCTTGATGACCATGGTCTTGGCTGGTGCTTCAACTGGCAGATTTTTGACTTTTTTGCCTTTCAAAATCTTGATGGCGAGTTTGGCCGTTTGGCGGCCTAATTCTTTGTAGCTAATCCCGCGGGTGGCGACCCCACCGTCTTGCACCATCGTCGAAGCGGCGCAAACGGCAGGCACGTGTTTCTTCAACGAGACCTTGGCGACGGTTGGCATCGCCGCGGCCACCGTGTTATCCGTGACCAGGTACATCGCATCACACTTGCCGGCCAGCGTTTCGGTGGCAGCCTGCACGTCATTCGTCGAGGCGACGGTGGTGGTGGCGACTTTCAGACCCAATTGCTTGGCGACCTTGATGGCGGACTTGATTTGCACCACCGAGTTTTGTTCGGCGGCGTTATAGAGCAGACCCACGGTTTTGGTCTTAGGGAAGAGCTTGAGTAAGTATTTCATTTGCGCCTTAATGTCCACCATATCGGTGACGCCGGTGGCATTTTGGTCCGGCTGGCTGGCGTTGGTGACCAGGCCGGCCGCCTTCGGATCGGTGACAGCGGTGAAGACCATTGGCGTGTCCTTATCGGCCTTAGCTAAGGCCTGCGCGGCTGGGGTGGCGATGGCCAAATTGACATCGTTTTTGTCCTGCTTCAGGCGCTGGCTCATGCTTTGCAGATTGGATTGGTCGCCTTGGGCATTGACGTAATCGATTTTGATTTTATCGCCGGTGTAACCTTCCTTGGCGAGTTCTTGTTCAAAGCCTTTGCGCGCATCATCCAGCGCGGTTTGGTTGATCAATTGCAAGATCCCGACCTTGACGGTTTTGGTCTCCTGGGCGTTGGTTTTACTGGAGCATCCTGCTAAGGTCAGTGCGGCAACGGCGGCAAGGCCGATCAATGTTTGTTTCATTTTCATGTTGTTTTCCCCCTGGACGTCGACCTTCGGCTGGGACCGCGGCCAGCCCAGAATAGAAAAGGGCCAGCCATTTGGAAATCATCCAAGTGACTGGCCCTTTTTTCCCGGGAAAAAGAAAAAGCCACATGGATGATTGCTACGATCCATGTGGCGGTTAATTGCACGTTAAGATGTGCCGGCCATCATGGATACAAACCCTGCGGTTTGCATCCATGATGCAAACCGCTATCCGAAAAAGCCGGCGAAAAATGTGTGATTAAGCTGTGTTGTCATTACTCGGTTCATGTTCAACACGTCCTTTACCCCAAAGATTAACCTTTGGTATGTAAATGAGAATACCGCTCATTCAACTAGGCGTCAAGGACAATTCGCTTATTTCACAGATCACCGGCGGGAAAACCTGGTGCCAAGCCTATTCGACGGCTTTGGCGGCCTTTTCGACTTGCGCTTGCGTCAGGCCGAACAGCTTCATGCGCTTGGCATCGGTGACCAAAGTGGACTTGGCCGGCGCTTCAATCGCCAGATCAGACACTTTTTTGCCTTTCAAAATCTTTACCGCCAGTTTGGCCGTTTGCTTGCCCAAATCTTCGTAGTTGATGCCGACCGTGGCAACAGCGGCGGGTTTCACCATGGTGGCGTCGGCGGTGATCACAGGGACCTTTTTGGCTTCAGAGACCTTGCCGATGGTTGGCATCGCGGCTGCGGCGGTGTTGTCGGTTGGGATGTAAATCACATCCGCCTGGCTGGCCAAGGTTTCGGCCGCCTGCTGGACATCGTTGGTGGTGGCAGCGGTTTTAACCACGGCTTTCAGCCCCAACTTAGCGATTTCTCGCTTGGCGATTTTGATCTGGACCACCGAATTTTCTTCGGCGGCGTTGTACAACAGGCCAATCGTTTTCGCCTTCGGGAAGAGTTGGTGAGCAAAGTCGATTTGGCCTTTGACATCCACCATGTCGGTGACCCCAGTGGCGTTCTTATCAGGCGCCTTGGTGGATGAGGTCAAGCCGGCAGATTTTGGATCAGTGATGGCGGTAAACACCATCGGGGTCTGGTTATCCGCTTTGGCCAAGGCCTGAGCCGCTGGCGTCGCAATGGCCAGGTTCAGGTCGTTTTTATCGCTTTTCAGCCGCGCCGACATGGAGCTCAGATTGCCTTGGTCGCCTTGGGCATTCAAACTGTCAAATTTGATCTTAGCGCCTTTGTAGCCTTCTTTGGCCAGTTCTGCCTTGAAGCCTTTGTTGGCGGCATTCAAGGCGCTTTGATCGATCAGCTGCAGGATTCCGACCTTGACGGTTTGCTTGTCACTACTTTTGCTACCACAAGCCGCTAAACTCAACGTCAGACTCAATGCGGCAACACCCATTAACATATGCTTGATTTTCATTTTGATTTCCTCCCAGAAATTATTCGTGTGGCGAAGGCAAAAACAGCCGGCCGCGAGGAATCTCCCACACGGCCGGCCATCTTCTTTCCGGAAAGAAAAAGCCACATGGAAGAGTCTTCTCATCCATGTGGCGGTTAATGTCATCAAAATACGACGCCTATCATGGATGCAAACCTGCTGCGCGGTTTGCACCCTAGAAGCGCAAGCCGCTATCCGTAATAGCCGTAATAATACGAGCGATTAAGTTGTGTTGGATTAAGTTCTGTCATGATCAACACTCCTTCGCGCCAGTTAACTGGCATGTGTAGACCTTACGATAATTAGAAAATGGTGTCAAGGCTTATCGTAAAATTATTTTTCTGCCAGTGGGGCGCGGTCGCGATAAATCAGCTCAAAATGCTTGCCGTCGCTAGTGTTGAGCTTGGTCACCGTCGTGTTTTGTAAAATCGGCAACGACCGCAGCAAGGCGAGCGGTCGACCCAACAGCGCATTGACCAGCACTTGAAACACCAAACCATGTGCCACCACCAGAATTTTGCCGCTGGGATGCGCGGCTGCGGCGGTGGTAATCACCGGGACCACGCGCTGTTCCACCTCCGCATAGCGCTCGGCGCCAATCGCTGGGGCATAATCAGCGTCAAACTCCAACGGCCGGTGAAAGTAGATCTCCCGCCCTAAGCCATCTTCAATCTGATCTGGCCGCTTGCCATCCCAGGCCCCGAGGCGCATTTCCCACAAGCCATTGGCCGCCTGCAGCGGCGTGTGCGGGTCATCATTAGCGGCCACAATCATTTGGGCCGTGGTCAGCGCCCGCGGTAGCGGCGAGCTTAACACTTGCACAAAACGATGCTGAGCAAGCGCCTGTCCGACCCTGGCCGCCCCAGTGCGGCCTTTCGCGGTTAATGGCGAGTCCACTAGCCCGCCGTTGATTTCCCCCCGCTGGTTGATTTCAGTTTCGCCGTGCCGCACCAGATAAAATTCAGTCATTGTCTTGCCTCCTTGACGATTATACCAAACCAACTGTGGCGCATGAGACGCAAAAAACGATCACGCCGCTTGACGTGATCGCCTTTGAGCAAAGCTGCTATCGAATCAAGCCCCCAGTGGCGCCGCTGCTGGCAATGAAGGCATTCACTTGCGCCAAGGTGGCCAGGGGACTGTCGCCAATTTGAGCATGCGCTAAGGCGGTGTTGGCCACGGCAAAGGTCAAGCTGCGATCCACCTGCCATTGCTGCGTCAGGCCATAGATAATCCCTGCGGCATAGGCATCCCCGCCGCCGATGCGATCCAAAATCATCAGCTCCTGCGGCTCGGACCAGTGCAAGCCGGCTTCATCGCAGACGAAGCCTTGGATGAAGTCGCGGCCGTCTTTTTGCAGCCGCTTAGTGCCGGCAAACACACGCAAATCATAATCAGCTAAGAACTGCTTGAACAACGGCTCATCCGTGGTATCCCGCGGATAGCCCATGAGGTCGGTTAAATCCCGCCGACTGCCAAACACCACCTGGCTGGACTTCAACATCCGCTGATAATACTGGCGCATTTGTTCGTGCGTATTGTGCTGGTTCAGCGCCACTCGGTAGTTGAAGTCAAAGCATACCGCCGTCTTTTGCTTAGCAGCAGCTTCGGCAAAGGCAAACGCCGCTTCACGAGTGCCTGCAGTCAGGCTCAAGGAGATGCCGCAAATATGCAGCACATCCACATCCTGCAGCGCCGCGGTCACGGGATAATCCGCCACGGTGCTGGTGCCGAATGCGCTCGCCAGCCGGTTTTGATAAGTGACGCTTTCCGGCCGGTTGCCATAGCCAAGCTCGACAAAGAAACTGCCGAGATGATCGCCGCGCTGCTGGACAAAGCGGTCACCCACCCCGATGCGACGCAGCGCGCCTTGCGCTGCGCTACCTAACCGGTTCGCTGGCACGGCCGAAATCAGCCGCGTGTCCTGCCCAAAATGCGCCAAACTGGCGAGAATATTGACGCCGGTGCCGGTAAAACTCATTTGCAGCTGATCGGTTTGTTCCAAAAGCAAGTGGTCAGGCACCGTCAGCCGCAGCATCACTTCCCCAAACGCTGCGATGGTCATGATCAGGCCTCCTAGTCGACGAGCCGCTTGACAATGGCGAGCAGCGCCGCCACATCTTCAGGCTTGGTGTCACCAGTGGCCTTGTCAATGATAGAGGAGTAAACATGCGGAATCACGCGTTTCACGCCGGCATCCAACGCAATCTGCAGAATTTCCTCAAAGTTGGCCAAGTCGATGCCGCCAGTTGGTTCCAAGTCGAAGTCGTGATCGGCGCAAGCTTTCGCCACGGCGCGAAACTCTGCTTCATGGGCCAGGCCCTTCATGGGGAAGTACTTGATTGAAGTGCCGCCCATGTCTTTCAGCAAGGCGATGGCAGTTTCAATCGGCACTTCAGCGGCTGGCGCCTGGCTGCTTAATGGCCCAGTGGCGATATTGACAGTGCCGACATGGCCCGTGGGTGAAACCAAGCCATTGATGACGGTATCATGCTGACCCAACAGCGCCCGACTAGTCCCCACCCCGGTGAAAACTTGGTTAACATGCTGCGGGGCAATCGCGGCACTAACGCGGCTCACCATTTGACTTTGGTTGGGATCGCCGGCGCCAAGCCCGACCGAAACGGCATTGTTAATCGCCGCTTGATACAACTTCATGTCGGCAATGGCGGCTTCATCGGTGGGGTAGTTCTTGGTCAGCACGCCCAGCACGACATGCCCTTCGGCGGCGTCATAGCACGCTTTGGCGTTGGCAACCGAGTTAGCCAGGACGTTTAACGCCACGCGGCCTTGGTAGTAGTTAGGTTTCAAGTCAGTCATTATTTTGCCTCCATGATGGTCTTCAACCGGGCCACAATTTGGTCCATTTCATCCTGATCAACTGCACGAATATCGAATTCGATAATCCCTTCATTGGCCCGATATTCACGGGTGTAAATGGCCGGGTTGCCGGCCTTCAGTGCTGCGGTGACTTGCTTGGCGGTCAGCGGCGCCTCAGGCTTGACGGTGACGCTGGCGCGATAGATTTCGCGGCCAGCACCGTCTTGTTGCTGTTTCGCCGCCAGTCCTGGCACTTCATTCAACGCGGTCAAAAATGGCGCCAGCCGCGCTTTCATGTGAGCGCCGGCTTCAGGGCCATTGGTCAGATACTGTTCGATGGCGGCGGTTAAGCCTAAAATGTTATCCTTGCCGATCTTCATTGCCCGGCCGATGCCGCTGCTTTGCAACTCGATCCAGTCGATGTATTGCTTCTTACCAAAGACCAGGCCAGAAGCTGGGCCTTCCAGCGCCTTGGCGCCACTGAAGACCACCAAATCGACGCCCATTTTGACGTATTTGATCAAGTCTTCTTCCGCCGCCGCATCCAAAATCAGGGGCAAATTGTGGGCATGGGCCACTTTGAGGGCTTCCGCCACCGTCAGCATGCTCTTTTGCACGGTGTGATGGGACTTCACATACAGCACTGCCACGGTTTGGTCGGTGATCATCATTTCAATGTGTTCCGGCGTGCACATGTTCGCATAGCCGGCTTCGACTAATTGCCCGCCGCCCAGGCCAATCATGACTTCTTCTGGGGCACCATAGTCGACATTGTGGCCCTTAGGCATGATCACTTCCCGCTTGGTAAAGCGTGGGTCGTTGTAATGATAAGCGTGATACTGACTACCGCGGCCAATCAAAGCAGCCACCGCCAAGGCTAACCCCGCCGAGGCGGAATTGACGATAATCGCCCCTTCTGCACCCAGCAGCTTCGCAATATGAGCGCCAGTTTTCTCCGTGAGGTCCTTCATTTCAAAGAAGTGGGTGCCGCCAAATTGCTGGGCATCAAGCACCGGCTGGGACACTTTCGAGACGCCAAGGATGGTCATTTTCCCACTGGCGTTGATCACTTGTTTCAGCCCATATTGGGCATAAACGTCTTCACTCATGATTAGTCCTCCAATTCGTAAACCTGGCCGGCGACAATCGTAGTGGTTGGCACCACCAGCGTATCCGTGTCGCGGGTGTTGTGATTCGAATCCGTCAAAGTCTTGTGCCCTTTGCGAACTTGGAAAATGGTGACGTCGGCATCTTTACCCACTGCCAAGGCACCTTTTTGGTTGAGGTGGAAGTTCTTTGCCGGCGCCTTGGTCACCATGTCAATCAGGCTCGGCAAATCATAGCCAAGCAGCAGCATTTTCTCGATGCAGGTGGCTAAGTCAATGACGGGGCCATTTTCGCGGTTGGTGTGGTAAATATCACTGCTCAGAGAATACGGATCCAGCCCCGCCGCATGGGCCAGTTCCATGGTGTGGAAGTTAAAACTATCTGTCCCATGACCGACATCAAAAATCACGCCGCGGCGGTAGGCATCCCACACGAAGTCTTCAATCTTGCCATCCTGGTCAATGATGCCGTTGGGTTTGCCGTTGTAGGCATGGGTCAAAATATCACCTTTTTGCAGCAAGGCTAGCACATCTTTGAGTTCTGGTGGGTTGGCGCCCACATGCACCATCAGCGGCATGTCGCCCATTTCGTGCTGAATGCGTTTGCCGGCAATCAAGGGCTTGACATCATTGTCGATAACCACCGAGTGGCTTTCCCGGACCTTCAGCCCGACGATAAAGTCTGGGTACTTCTTCAAAGCATCCAGCACCAAGTCGTCTTGAATGCGGCTCATATCGCCCAGTTCATCCTGAGCCAAGATTCCCGTTTTGGACACGTTGATCATCGCGTAGACGTTGGTTTTCTTGTTGCGGGTGATGTCATAAAAGTCGCCAATGTTGTCGGCGCCGGTTGAGCCCGCGTCGATCACAGTGGTCACCCCAGTCGGTACGCCATCCAAATCGGGATCATCATAGTACAGCGTCAGCTTCTGATAGCAGTGGGTGTGATCATCGATCCAGCCCGCTGACACATAACTCTCACCGTGCAAGTCAATCGTCTTGCCGGCTTCCAGATTTAACTTAGGACCAACTGCGGAAATTTTCCCTGCGGTAATCCCGACTTCGATGGGTTCACCAGCCGCAGTGCGACCATTTTTGATGTAGATGTCTGTCATGCTACTTACGCTCCTCAAACTTGAATTTTGTCCACGGCCCCACGAAATCTAACAACGGCAGTTCAGCTTGACTGATATGGCCAATCAGATTTTTCCGAGCATCCGTGTGTGGTTCAAGCACCACTTGTAATTCATTTTTATATTTACCAAAATCATCGTTACCAACCACCACATCACCGCGTTCAAACTGCCGGGTGTTGTCATGCGGGGCATTGGCCTCAGCAGCAAACTGCTTGCGCACCTCCGTCGAGCGCACCACCCTCTCAGTAATATCACCACGGCGAACGTGCTGACAATCAAAAGCAATTGTGCGTTCAACCGGATTGCTCGTTGGCAGCAGCGCCAGGTTAAAGGTGAGCTGATAGCGATCCAAGGCACCTAATGCCGCGAGCTCTTCATCACTGGCATAGGCGTTGCCGATAATCACATCATCGATCACCCCGGTGGCAAACAGGTGCTTGGCCTGCACCGTAATCGGCAAGTGGCGATGCGCCTCCAAGGTTGGCAAGCCGTCGTTCACGGACCATGGCCCGATGGTGGCCACTTGCGAGCTGATAAACGCGGCGGTGCGTAAGTTGTTGCGCTTAAACCGGTTGGTGCAGGCCATGAAGAAATCTTCTGGCAGGCCGGTGCCTTCTTGCGGGTAGAAGTTGTGGCAGCCATACAAGAAAGGCTTATTCGCCTGGTAGCTCAGGATGTTATCTAGATAGGCGACGTCATTGCTCATGTTGAGTTCAATGATCAGGTGCTGGGGGTTATAGGTCATCAAGGCTTCTTTTTGACCATCGAAGCCCTGATCCAGGCGAATGCCATCGGCCCCGAGATCAGCGAAGAAGCTGAGATCATCGTAAGAAATGCCTAACTGCGCAAAGATATTCGGCGCCACATCTAAGATGACCTCGTAATCTAAGCTCTTCGCGAGTTGAATGAGCCGGCGATATTTCGCCACCACCCGGTCTTTGTCCTCAGTAATCTCCAGCATGCTCATAAAGAGTCGAGAAAAGCCGTTGGCAGCGGCCTGGTGGAGATAGCGCTCGTTATGCGCCTCATCACTGTGATCGGGATAAATGGAAATGCCTAAGCGTCGTGGAATCAACGTTTCTTACTCCCTTCCGGATGAAGACTCTTGATGCGGCTGAACTTGTGCAGCATCACCAGCGACATAAAGACCGTTACTGCCGGCACCACGAAGTACTTGATGGCCCAGGGCCAGGTCACGAGAATGCTCAGCGCGATGACGCCGACACTAAGCAAAATGGTTTTGAACCCTGACAAGTTGGTGACAAAAGCAGGTAACCATTCTCGTTCCACCACGACCGCGCTAATCATAAACACCATGACCAATGCAATTATCATGTCTTCATCCCTTTCATTGCGATACAATCATAACATTATAATCTTTCAGTGTAAACCCTTTAGTGATTTGTTTTCGTGAGGGCTTTCATTAGACTTCGTAATCGATTTGATACGGCCGTACGCTGGTGTTATAGGTCGCTAACGAGTACTCCACCACTTCATCAAACTGATCATATCCCAGCCGCAAGCGGCGCATCGCGTATGGGAACGGTAGCTTCAGCATCTTGGTGACAGCATCATCAATTTTGCGGGTGGCGAAGGTATCCTCGAAGCGCTTGACGGTGATATTCGCCAACTTGAGCGCTTGATAGAGTGAGTGCTCTTCCAAAGACCCAGCTGAAATCTGCTCAATCGGAATGCGCAAGTAGTGGACGAAGAAGATAAACGGTTCGCCGTCTAATAAGTAAAGACGCTCAATTTTGGTGATGTCTTGATGCGTGTCACTGCCAAACGCTTCAGGCACCTCAGTGTAACGGCAGGAGGCAATACTGAGCACTTTTTTCTCCATCTGCCGCCCTTCAGCTTCCAAAATCGTGGAGAAAGAATCCGCCTTGGACAAGCGATTAAACGGGCGATTGCTAATGACAAAGGTCCCCTTACCACTTTGCTTTTTGAGGTAGCCTTCCTTCGACAGGATTTCCACCGCATTACGGACGGTAATCTTGCTGACATCGTACTCAGCCATTAATTCGTTTTCGGTAGGAATTGCTTGGTTGAGGGCATACTGATCCTTGAAAATTTTTTTCTTGATGTCCTCCGCAATGTCCTTATATAAGATACCGGTTCTTTTCATCCGCTCAAACCTAGCTTTCTCAGATAATATACCGCCAGTGTACCATACGATTTTTGGAAAGTATACGTTTACACTATAACGTTATAATGTTACACTCCCCTTGTGCACAGAACTCATTCAACTATTTTTGCAAAGGAGCAATGATCATGAAGAAACTGATGGACTTCCTTGAGAAGTATTTCATGCCAGTTGCCGATAAAATCGGTAACCAGCGTCATTTGCTCGCGATTCGTAACGGCTTGATTTCAATCATGCCACTGACGATCGTGGGCTCCATTTTTGTCATTTTTCTGAATCTCCCAATCGACGGTTACGACCAAATGATTGCCGGCTTCCGCCCGATTCTTGATATTCCGTTCCGGTTCACCGTTGGGATTATGGGCCTGTATGCCGCCTTTTCCGTAGCGCATTACTTAGGTAGCTCATACAAACTCGATCCTCTGAGCTCAGGGCTGCTTGCTGTGGTGGGGTACCTCATTTCGGTGGTGACCCCAGTGCGGGTCACTGAAGATGTGAAGAACGTCATCTCCGCTGGTAACTATCTGTCCATCGCGGACATCAGTTCCACCAGTTTGTTCGGCGCGATTGTTGCCGCCGTGGTGTCAGTGGAAATTTATCACTTCTTCGTTGAACACAAGATCACCATTAAGCTACCAGCCACGGTCCCACCGGCTGTGCTGAAGTCCTTTGAAGCATTAATTCCAGCGTTTGTGATCATGATGCTGTTCTGGGGCCTGCGTTACGGCTTGAAGTTTGATATGAACAGTTTCATCACCTTGCTGGTATCACCGCTGAAGCACTTCATGGTTGGGAACAGCCTATTCGGTGGTTTGCTGACAGTCTTCCTGATTCAGTTGTTCTGGAGTTTCGGGATTCACGGCGAAAACGTCTTGGGCCCAATTATCCGGCCAATGTGGGACGCAGCGATTTTGGAAAACATGGATGTTTTTGCCAAGTCTGGTAACGCGCACGCTTTGCCAAACATCTTCACCGAACAGTTCCTGCAGTGGTTCGTCCAAATCGGGGGCTCTGGGACAACGATTGCCCTGGCCATTCTTTTCCTCACTTCTCGCTCGAAGTTTGCCAAGCAAATGGGTAAAATGACCATTGTGCCTGGGCTGTTCAACATCTCTGAACCGCTAGTCTTTGGGACCCCAATTGTGATGAACCCGATTTTGGTCATTCCGTTCATTCTCTCACCAATCGTTTTGACCATTGTTTCTTACATTGCCACGATTACCGGCTTAGTGCCGATGATGATGGCGAAGTTACCATTTACCATGATCGGCCCGATCGGCGCCTTAATGAGTACCAATTGGAGTATCCCGGCCGCGATTTTGAACGTAGTCAACATCTTGATTGCCATTGCGATTTACTATCCATTCTTCAAGATTTTCGAACGCGAACAACTCACCATTGAAGCCAAGGCTGACGCCGAAGCGTAGCCGGCAAATAGAAAGGATCTGATTTTTTGGGTGTTGACGTTAAACTGGACCCGGTCAAAGATGAAGCTCGTTTTTACCAGCTGACGCTATATGCATTTAACCGCCAAGATACGCCGCAGCGGCAGGCCTTTTTCGGTCAGCTTTACCGTCATAGCCTCGCTTATGGGGCCATCGAGGATGGCGAATTGAGTTCCGGCTTTCTCGCCATTCCCTTTGAGACGCAATTTCATCAAAACCGCATCCCGATGCGCGGCATCAGCTATGTTTCCAGTTATCCCGAAGATTCAGGTCATGGTAATATCACGAAACTGATGCACCGGTTCTTCGAGGACTGTCAAGCTGATCAGGTTCCGCTAGCTTACCTCGCCCCGTTTTCATTTCCTTTTTACCGCCGGTTTGGGTTCGAGCAGGTCTTTGATCGCGTCCACTACCACGTTCAAACTCGTGATGTCGGCAAGCTGGCCCTGCCTGACTTTGCCAAAACCGATGAAGTCAGCATCAAACGGGAATCTTTTGCCCAAGCTGGCCCGAGCATCGCCGCCTTCCACGAGGCCCATCCCTTTAACCAAGGTGGTGGCACGATCCGCAGCGCCTGGTGGCAAGACTATCTGACCTTGAAACACGCCACTTGGGAAGTGGCGACCTGTCTGGTGGCAGGCAAGCTGGAGGGCTATGTCATCTACAGTCGCGATGGCAACCAGCAACTCAGCATCCAAGAATTCTTCTGGACCAGCAAAACCGCGTACTGGCAGTTGCTCAATTTCATCGCGCGCCACAAAGGCACCTATGCCGCGTTCGACTACATTTCTGGCGACCCACGGCCACGCATCGATGCTTTCTCGGATCCTCATGTGAAGAAATCCATGACGGCCACCAGCGAAGCTTACATGATGGCGCGCATTGTCGATTTACCAATGTTCTTCAAGTACTACCATGTACCAACCGATCGGGACTTCAAGCTAACTTTGACGGTCACGGATGACTTCCTGCCGGCCAATAACCGCACCTGGCAACTCACTGGGCAAAACGGCACTATCGCCTGCCAGCCCACTGATGACGCTGCAGAACTTACCATCGACATCCGCGAGTTGACGCAGATCTTGCTGGGTTACCGGCGAGCAGAAGACTTGATGCAACTGAACTTAAACACTGACCAGGCTGCCGCACTGAACCGGCTCGTCCAACCCAATTTGGTGCCTATGCTGTGGGATTACTTCTAACTTAGATTGATCAGACCTGTGCCGCTTGCGGTGCAGGTCTTTTTGTCCTCTAGCATTTCACGATGCTTTGATGCTGCTTGACTCCCAGGAGCCACTGGCTGGCGCTCCGCGGCTTCCTTCGAAGACCGGCCGATGTGCTTTACCTCGCCGACATGCACTCACGCATCAGTATCCAGCCTTGGTATGCTGGTAAACCACTCCGGTTTGCGGCGCTTTCATCGTCTCGGTGTGTCCTAGCCATGCTCGTGGCGTAAAAAAGAAGACACCCGCAGGCATCTTCTCAGGCATGTGCTAAGTCAGGCTATGAGGCAGATTGCTCTGATTTAATCAGGTCTGATACTGACTCCCCTTTTTCTTGAGCGATTTGTGTCTTTTCAAAGGCCTTAAAGAATGGATAGTAGATGACGAGGGAAACGAAGAAGCAGACAAACACCATCAGGCAGGCAAACCAATTCCAGTTGGTAGTAATCAAAGCCCCCAGTGGTGCCGGAATGGAAAATGGCGGTTTCACCATCATGCGAGGCATAAAGCCTAAAATTGTAACCACATAAATGATGATGGTATTCACGATTGGCACGATGATAAATGGAATAGCCAATAATGGGTTCATGACGATTGGTGCCCCAAAAATCACTGGTTCGTTGATGTTAAAAATCCCTGGCAAAATGGAAAGCCGACCAAGCTGTTTCAGATACTTGGACTTCGAGAACAAGAACAGAACCACTAATGCGAGCGTTGCACCGGTCCCACCCATTTGGGCGTACCACTGGAAGAACTGTTCCGTGAAGATGTTAGGCAGCTTGAACGCACTCATCCCATTTTGGAACAATTCAGCGTTTTCGATAATCGCTTGATCCCAGAACGGACGAATAATTGGGCCCATCACCGCGTGGCCATGAATCCCCATGGTCCAGAACAAGCAGATAAAGAACTGAGTGACAATCCCGCCAAGCAGGTTATTTCCGGTCAGGAAACCCTTTAAAGGTGAAATCAAAATCGACAAGAGTTCGTTAATGTTGATGCCCAGGAAATGCCGTGGAATCCAGAAGATGAGGACTACCAGCAAGGTCGGCAGCAAGGCAGCGAACGACTCCCCAACAACCGGCGGTACGCCATCAGGCATCTTGATTTCAAGCTTGTGAACCTTACAGAATCGATAGATTTCCACTGCGATCAAGGCTGCCAGAATCGCGCCAAACAATCCTTGGGACCCTAATGGGGTCAATGGAATATAACGGTCGGCCGCCACGGCTTTGCCGGCAGTGGTCACGCCCTTGGCAATCTGGACCGGCATCACCATCAGCAAAGTGCCCAACATTGATAAGATCCCGCCAGTGGTTTTATCAAGCTTATAGGAATCGGACAGATACGAACCAATGGTGAAACTAGCATAAAGTGCCATCAAACCGACTGTGAAACGGAATGGCACATCTAGGATGGCCACGTACGGCGCGATGAAATCCGAGTAGCCGTTGATGGGTAAATTAAGCAAAATTGTAAAGAATGAGCCGACAATCGTCAGCGGTAAAATCGAGATTAACCCGTTACGAATGGCTTGCAGGTGGCGCTGATCCCCAATCTTGTTCGCAATTGGGAGTAAGCGGACCGACAGCGCGTCAAAATAATGTGACACAATGACTCCTCCTATTCTTCGACATCGTAGTCGATTGCATTGGCTGCCACAACCTGTTTAAACCACTGGCCCGACTTCTTAACCGTCTTCTCACCGGTGGCTAGATCCAGCCGGTAAAACCCATAACGGTTCTTGTATGCATTCATCCACGACCAGCAATCCACAAAGGTCCACATGTGATAACCCAGGCAGTGGCTGCCTTCTTGAATCGCTTTGTGTAAGTAATAAAGATGTTCCTTCAAAAACTCAATTCGATAGTCATCTTGAACCATGCCATCCTTAATGAACTGTTCTTCATCCTGAATGCCAATCCCGTTTTCCGAGACGAACCATGGCACTCCAGGGTAATCACGGTCCAATTTTTTGGCAATGTCATACAGCGCCTCAGGATAGATTTCGATACCGCGAGAGGTGTTCATCCGCCGTCCCGGCATGTCATAGGAATCAAAGAACCATTCTGGGGAAAAGACGCCTTCGCGGTTCGGCTCAGATTCACGGGCTTTCACGCGCCGCGGCCGGTAGTAATTAATCCCAAGCAAATCAATCTTCGTATCGGCAATCAGCGCCAATTCGTCAGCTGTGACCGCCCCAGGCATCTGGTCGTACTTTTGCAACACTGCGACCAACTCTTCAGGATAACGACCCTTCAAAATCGCGTCATTCAAGCTCCGCGTGTAAAACAAATCTGCCATTTCGCCGGCCTTCAGATCAGCCGGATTTTGACTGCGCGGATACACCGGAATGACATCCATGATGATACCGATGGTAGACGTTAATTGCGTCTGCCGGAAAGCGGCGACACCTTGGCAATGGGCCACGATGATATTATGCAAGACTTGGGCGGCCCGCTTGAAGTCGACAACAAAAGGATAATGTCTGTCATGCAGATAACCGGCTTCAGCAGGGATCATCGGTTCATTAAAGGTGAACCAATGATCCACCAAGTCTCCGAACTGTTCAAAACACACCGCCGCGTAATGAGCGTAGGCGGTGATAGTGGCTTTATTTTCCCACCCTCCTTCATTTTGCAAATACATCGGCAGATCAAAGTGGAAGAGGTTGACGAAGGGGCTGATGCCAGCTGCCTTCATCTGGCTGAAGACTGCTCGGTAAAACCGCACCGCTTCCGGATTGACCTGACCGCTGGCATCAGGGATTAAACGCGACCAGGAAATCGAAGTGCGCAGTGAATTCATCCCAATGGCAGCCATCCGCTCAACATCAGCCTCGTGGTCAACGTAAAACCGCGAAGTTTGCGCGGTGGTCACTCCATTAAAGAACCGATTGCGATAGTGCGTCGAAGCGTAATCCCAAATATTCTCCCCTTTGCCATCACCTGGCACCGTCCCTTCTGATTGAGTCGCGCTAGTTGCAGCACCCCACCAGAAGCCTTTTGGAAACTGTAATTTAGTCAAAACAGCCATGTCCTCCTTCAATTGACCTTGGAACACTATAACCTTATAATAATTTCATATGAGGTGAAAGCGTTTCACCGGGTTCCGTTACTTGTCACGGTGAGTCGTTTTTTGTCACCAAATGGACACATAGCGTTACATTGTGGAGGCAACAATGCTATTTTTGACCCATACACCCAAGCTCAACGATTTGGACTTGCAGATTTTCAACTATATTAATGAGAACATGGCCTTGGTCCCATACTTGCCCATTCGTACTCTGGCCAAGAAGACACATTCTAGCACGGCTTCGATTTTGCGCTTTTGCCATAAGTTCGAATGCGAAGGCTACGGTGAATTCAAGGTAAGGCTCAAGTTGTACCTGGCCAATACCTCGCATTACGCCCCCAAAGAATCGCATGTGCAAGAATACATCGCTTTTTTGAAATCAACCCAAAATGAGGCCTTCAAGGACCGGCTCACCTCAGCGGTTGAACTGCTCAAGGGCAAAGACCTGGTACTTTTTCTGGGAGCCGGCACCTCGGAGGCCATCGGCGGATATGGTGCCTTGTACTTCTCGAATTTATCCATCCCTGCGCTCAAAATCTCCGACCCCTCGAATTACCCCTCTTCAATGTTCTCAAGTATTTTCTTGAAACAAACGGTCTTCATCGTTACCTCGGTCAGCGGTGAAACCAAAGAAGTCATTGAATACATGGAACATCTTAAAGCGGCGCACGCCACCATTATCTCGATTTGCAGCGCTGACCGCTCCACCATTGCTCAGCTAGCCAATGTGAACATTCCGTATCAAATCACCCGCGAAACTGTGCAGAAAAACTTTCGCGATCCCGAAAAGGAAACCGAAATTACGACCCAACTCCCGGCCTTATACATTCTCGAAAAACTTGCGCAAAGCGTGCACAGCCTAACTGATATGCCGACCTGAAAAGCAAATGCGGCCTGCCGGAAACCTCCGACAGGCCGCATTTGTGCGTAATCAAATCAGGCGTTGATCGCCTAAACTGAAGTACTGATGGCTTGGCAACAGCTGCTGCCCAAGCAGCTCGCTTACCGTTTTGAACTGATAGCCTTGCTGCTTCAGGTCGCTAATCACCGTTGGCAACGCCGCCACGGTGGCAGGCTGAATGTCATGCATCAAAATGATGCTACCAGAGCGCGCCGCCGCTTTGATGCGGGCAATAATCATCTCTCGGTTGCGCGACTTCCAGTCTTGTGAGTCGATGTTCCACTGAATGGCTGGCAGCTCGATTTGCGCCGCATTGGCCTTGGAAATTGCCCCGTATGGCGGCCGCAAAAACGGCGGCAGACGGTCAAAGGCCGCGTAGTAGGTCGCAATGTTTTTGCCATAAGTTTCATCGAGCGCCGCTGCCGGCGACAGGCCAGGCAAATAAGGATGGTTATAAGTATGAGTGCCGACCTCGTTGCCCTCGTCGGCGACTTGCCGGGCCAACTGCGGATCATGGGCAATGCCAGTGCCGACCATGAAAAAGGTGGCCTTGGCTTGGTGCTGGCGCAAAATCTGCAAGACTTGCGGCGTAGTGCGCGGATCTGGCCCATCATCAAAGGTCAACGCGATCACCTTGCCAGCGGCAGGCTGGTTCTGACTGTCTTTGAGATATGGCTTGACTGCGGCCAACGGTAAGGTCACTTCCGGCTTACCGTCTGCATCTTGAATCATCAGGTCATGCTCATTGAGCACAAAATTCGTCGCTGTCAACTTGCTTAACAGCGGTCGGCTCAGCACGGCGGCCAGTGCCGATGATGACAGCTTTTTCCCGCTGACCAAGGCCTGCTTGGCGGCATAGTTGATGGCCCGGCGTGCTTCATCGGTGGTCACCAAAGCCGCCACTGTTGCCCGCTTGCCGGCAGCATCGAGGGTGTGCGGCGCCTCTTGAGTGACGGTGCGGTGCATTTTGGTGCCCTGGGTGTACAGCTGTTCCAAGCTGGTATCCATCGTGGTGAGGCCTAAAGGCGCGGCGGTCAAAGCTACCGTCGCCACGACTGCCTTATCACTGGCGCGCTTCGGCATCGCTGCCAGCTTGCTTTTGACGGTTGCGCGCAGTGATGCTGGCACCTGATGGCCTTTAGGCAACACAAAAATGGCTTGGCCGCCGGCAATTTTCTCCTTGATTTTGGTACCATGCGCATGGGCCAGCACCTGCGTGAGGTGGGCCTTGGTTTCAGCCTGCGCTTGTTTGACCGGCGCTTCTTTGGTTTGATACCGCCAGCCAACAATGGCGGCGATGACCAGCAGGGCCAGCAAAGCGCCCCAAAGCCATCCTCGCGCCTGCCGATGTTGATAACGTTGCTGTCTCATCCCCGAACTCCTCACTTTCGCATTCTGTCTTCAGTATACGGGGTATTTACGGCTAAGTCATAATAGTTCTATTAGAGTTTTTTGAAAGAATCTCATAAACCACCCGCCCGCTTTTTCCGCGCTTGGTGAAAATAAAAAACGCCAAGCGATGACTCGCCTGACGTCCGTGCATTACGCCCGCTTGACGTAAGTGCCCATTTGGGTGTTGATCACCAATTTTTCGCCGGCCTGAATGAAGTCAGGCACGTTGACGACGACGCCAGTTTCCATGGTGGCTGGCTTGCCGCCATTAGTCACCGAACCGCCTTTGATTGAAGGCTGGGTTTCAGTCACGGTCAGCTCGACCGTGGTCGGCAACGTCACACCAATCACTTCGTTACCGTAAAATTCGATGCTGACTTCCATGTTCTCCAGCAAATATTTCATTTCACTTTCGATGCTGGCCACTGGCAATTCGTATTGCTCATAGGTGGCCATGTCCATGAAGTAAGCCATGTCATCTTGGGTGTACAGGTATTGGGCTGGTTTGTCTTCCATCACCGCCAGCTCGATTTTTTCACTTGGCCGGTAAGTGGTTTGAACCGTGGACCCGCTGCGAATATCGTAAAGTTTCAACTGCATCAAGGTGTTGCCCTTGCCTGGCTTATGGTGATTGCTTTCGATCACTTTGATCAGCTTGCCGTCCTTAACAAAAGTCATGCCTGCGCGTAAATCAACTGCTTGTACCATGAATTAATCTCCTTTATTTGCGAATGCGACGCCATCAAATGCGCTGCCACGGGGGCGGTAATGCCCGCCGCACTAAAAATAAATTAATCATAGAAACTCCTTATCGATCAGATGAATTGATCGTCTCGTTCCCTAGTATAGCATAGGTTTTACCCGCGAAAATCAGGAATGTTCTTCGCATTTATTTGGCTGATATGGTTTAATAAAGGCAATAATAGGGCAAGGAGTTGGGCAACATGGCATTAAAATCACAAGCAGATGAACAAGAAGCAGCCGATAATCGTTATTACCGGGCCACCGGCTTCACCGCGCTCAAGGCGTTTTTCGGGAATTACGCGCATTTTCGCGGGCGTTCATCGCGCAGTGAATATTGGTGGATTCAACTATTCGGGGTGTTAGCCGGCGTCATTGCGTTCTTCGCCATTTTCGCGGCCTTGCTGGGGACGATGGCCACAGCGGCCTCTTACACTCAAAAAGACATGCTGGCCGCCCTCGGTCACGCCGGTCCGGCCTTTATCCTTGGTGGACTCCTGCTGATCGTGATTTTACTCATCCTCCTGCTGCCGGCCTTGGCGTTGGTCATTCGCCGCTATCGAGATGCCGGCCTGCCTTGGTGGGTATACCTCATTCAAGTGCTAGTGTTCTGGGTGCTGCTGATTATTTACCCAGCGCAAACTAAAATCGGTGGGTATGTCGAATGGGGCTTCAATATCTCGGTGATGCTGCTGTGCCTGCTACCTTCCAAACCACTGCCGCATAATTCGGACCATGGTTTAGACGACCGCATTCAACCTGATGCGATGTTCGAATCCAAACATGACGATAACGATAAGCCTTATACAGAAGGCTAGTGATTAGAAAGAGGGTCCTCGCAAATGCGAGGACCCTCTTTGCTTTGTCGCTCAATTGAAGCTTCATGCCATGTCATCGGCCAGGCCGAATCAAAAACCCAACTGCCTTCGCAGTTGGGCGTGAGCTTACTTGCTCAGCTTGGTCTTGTCTTGCACTTCCAACTTGTCGTTGAAGGTGTAAACCACTGGTTCGCCAGTAGCCATTTCCAAGTTGATGATATCTTCATCGGAAATGTTTTCGATGTACTTGGTCAAAGCGCGCAGGGAGTTACCATGGGCAGCCACGATAACGTTCTTGCCAGCCAGCAGATCTGGCGCAATGTGATCTTCCCAGAAAGGAATAACCCGTTCCAAGGTGACCTTCAAGTTTTCACCACCTGGAACAATGCGAGGGTCGAGGTTAGCGTAACGACGATCCTGAGCAGCTGAGCCTTCGTCGTCAGCACTCAACAGTGGTGGCAACACGTCGTAGGAACGACGCCAAATGTGAACCTGTTCGTCGCCCCACTTTTTGGCTGCTTCAGCCTTGTTTTGGCCCTGCAAAGCGCCATAGTGACGTTCGTTCAAGCGCCAAGTCTTGGTTTCTGGAATCCAGAGTTGGTCGGATTCTTCCAATGCGTAGTGCAAAGTCTTGATCGCACGGGTCAAAACAGAGGTGTAAGCCTGGTCGAATTCAAGCCCAGCAGCCTTGATGCGGCGGCCCGCTTCCTTCGCTTCTTCAGTCCCCTTTTCGGAAAGGTCAACATCGACCCAACCGGTGAACTGGTTAGACAGGTTCCATTCACTTTGACCGTGACGGATAAGCACTAATTTTGCCATCTAGAGATTACCTCGCTTTTTATTTTTGCCAGCAAGCTGACTTTACAACGGTAAATTATAGCATAGTTTTCAGAAACTTTCGCGCATGAAATCACGCTGCAAAGGGCGGCCGCTGTTAGCGGGATGGATTGCCTAGCGCAGCGCATTGAAGCCGCATTTTGACTTCGAGGTGCTGCGCGTAGCAAGCCACGCCCGCGTTGTCCGACCGGAGCGCACCTATCACGCTGCAGAACGGGCGTACTTAGCCAATCGGGTTTGCATTTCTTCGCCGCCATCGGGTAACTTCTGGTATAGTTTGAAGCAGGAGGAATGCTCATGCGTAAATTTTGGCTCGCGGTAGTCGGCTTTTGGCTCCTTAGCATTGTGTATTTTATCGTGTACGTCAACGATCCGGCGCTGCGGTTGGCAGTTGATCAAAGCAGCACGCTTTCGATTATTCATGGCGTCATGGATATTCTGCTCATTGGCGGCGGTTTTGCCTTGATTGCGGGACTGTTGCATAAAATCTTTCACCGCCAGTAAAAATGGACGCCCTGCCTAAAAGCAGAAGCGTCCATTTTGTTTTGCTCATTCGGCCTTAGTCTTTAGACTTGGATTGCGGCAGTTTTGGCAACGTCGGTTTTTCCTGTGACAGTTTCTTAACCCCGAGAATATCCAAGATAAAGGTGAAAATGGGAATGCCGACAATCAGCCCCCACGTGCCAAATAAACGATCACCCACCATCAGCACCACGAAGGTGAAAAACACGGGCAGTTTGGTGCGGCTACTCATAAACTTAGGATTAAGCACATAGGTTTCAAGCAGGTGAATGACCACAATCATCACGACAATGGATAAGACGCCTTGCAGGCCGTTGACGGTGTAAGCAATAATCGACAGCGGCACCACCGAAATCATCGCCCCGGCGACAGGCACCAGTGACAGCAAGAACACCATAATCGCCAGACTAGGAATATTCGGCATTTTCAGGAAAATCAGCGTGATGGTCGTGATCAGGGTGTTGACCAAAGCGATGAACAACTGCGCTTCAATCACTACCCCGAAAGAATTGATGAATTTATCGGCAAAATACATCACATCACTGAAATACCAGCCGAAGGTCGAATGGGTGAACTTGGTGCCAAACCGCTGCAATTCATCGATTTCCATGGAGAAAAAGAAACTCAGGATGAGCGACAACACCAAGGTGACGCCCATCGCGCCAATACTGCCAGCGTACGCCAGCAGCGTGGCGAGCCAGTTTTTGAGCTGTTCATTCAGATTCATCTGATTGAGGGCGTTCAGCAACCACTGCATGGCCTGATTATCGGCGAAGGCCTTGCTGTTGTAAAAATCCGTCACCGAATTGACCAAGGTCACGGTTTGCTCCACCACGGCCGGTACATAGTGGATCACCGCATAACCCATCGCCGCGAGAATGAGAATGTAAAGCGGCGCGACGACCAAAACCGCTGGTACGTGAATATGTTTGCGTAGCGCCTTGATCAAACGTGTGACCAGAAAGGCAAAGATGAAAGTCAAAAGCACGGTGCTCATGACGCTGCGCGCCAGCCATAAAATCAGCACCAGGCTCAGCAGCACCGTGCCACGGCGCACTTTTTCATTCGCTAAAAATTGTTGATATCGGGTCATGTTCTCCTCCTCGATGCGCGCTTATTATACCGCAGCCTTAGCCAAAGAAAAAAGCCGGACGCCGCCGGCTGAATTCTCAATTTGCCTTAAACACTTTAAGCTTGGCCTTGGTGGCTTTGTGCACGCTGACCAGTTCGCCGCGCACCATAATCCGGTCCGCCCGGGTTTTGGTCATCACTTCACAGGTAATGAGGGTGATGAGCTTTTGGCCTTTGACCGGATCGACCCACTGTACCTCATACTGGTCAATGTTGCGCTTATCCGTGACCTTGTAACGATAAACTTTCGTCATATCGGTCAAATAGACACTGTCGCCTTTTTTGACGTACCCCAGTGGGGAAAAGAGCACCCCTTTGCTCGAGGTATCGTGCCCAGCCAAGGCGTAATTGCCTTCGCCCATTTTCTGATCTGCCGTCATGGTCGCAGCGCCCACTGACAAATTATTGTTGGAGAGGCCCTTCATAATGGGCAAATACAACGACACCTTCGGAATTGCAATCATCCCAATGGCATCTTTGGTATTCATCGCGGCATTGCCCACGGCGCCGAGATCAAGGTCATCGACGGCGCCAAAATCGTAGTTGGCCTTCTTATTGTTGTTTTTGGCCACTGACTTTTTGTTGACGCCGTTGAGCGTAGTGCGGCTCATGTAATCGACAATAAACAACTTGATTTGTTCATTGAAGACCATCGCCAACCCCAAAAGCAGCCCCAGCGTGAGGAGCACTCGCCAGGCCCCTCGCCAGGCCCATTTTTTTGCGCGTGATGGTTGTTTTTTTGCCAAATCCAACACCCTTTCCGTACCTACTCGTTAGTTCAATTATACCGTGCTAATGAATTGAGTACAACCGAATGGCCGCGCGACCGTTGTGAGACGTTAGCGCCCGGGTAGACCAGCCTCCGCAGAAATGGGCTGGAACGTGGTGGCCAGCGCTTCGAGCCTCGCTGCGCGAGTCTTGAAGTCGCGGCTTGTTCTAAGCCAGCCAAGACCGCTGGCTAAGAACAAACTCACCACTGAGTCCATTTCTGCTCCGGTTGGTCGGGCCTATAGTATCTGGTCACTGAAGTATCAAGGCACCCCCTGTTCCAGTCTGATCAATTCTAGCCTCGTGTAACCTTATGGGATTAATGCTGAATGAAAAGATTGACCAAACAATCCGCCGACCATTGCGTAGCGTACCCTTGCATCTCAGTTTAGTATGATTATAATTGAACCGTTGTTAGGGGAACCTAACTCCCTGACTGAAAGGAAGTCACTCATGGCTAAATCGGTTCAATCTGCTCCACAACATTCGCAAGCAGCCTTTATTGCGACCTTACTCACAGGCACTTTTGCCATGTCGATCTCCCAATCTTCGTTAAGTACCGCTTATCCAGCGTTTATGCGCAGTTTTAACTTAAGCGCCAGCACCGTGGCTTGGCTCACCACTGGCTTCATGCTGATGATGAGCTTGATGATTCCCGTGTCGCCTTGGCTCTTGAACAATGTGCCGTTCAAACGGCTCTTTCAGGCGGTCATTGTCATCTTCGCACTGGGGACGGCGTTGTGTATTTGGGCGCCTAGCTTTACCTTGCTCATGGTGGGCCGGCTCTTGGAGGCCATCGCCGTTGGCATCATTTTTCCCAGTTATCAAACCGTCCTACTGTCGATCACGCCGCGCGCCAGTCGCGGGCGTACAATGGGGATTGCCGGCCTGGTGATGGGCTCGGCGCTGGCAGTCGGACCCATCATTTCCGGGGTGCTGTTGACCTGGTTTCCGTGGCGGGCGCTCTTTACCTTATTTTTGATTGTCTCACTGGTGGTACTGGCCGCCGCCAGTTTCACTATTCATAATGTCATGCCGCAACGGTTAACCCCACTGGATTGGCTTTCAGTCGGGCTAGCCGCTAGTTTCCCGGCTTTGCTCTATGTGCTCACTGAGGCGACGCACAGCGGCATGAGCGCGCTACTTTGGGTGATTTTGGTACTAGCAGTGGCCGCGGCAGTTTGGTTCATACACCGGCAGCTGCACGCCGCCAAACCGCTGCTGCAGCTGCGCGTGTTTGCCACGCTGTTGTTCACGAAAGCCGTGTTAATGACCGGCATTTCTTACATTGCCTTGATTGTCACGACCATTGTGATGCCCCTTTACTTCCAACAAGTGCTGAGGGTCTCGCCTTTGATTTCTGGGCTGGCCTTGGTCCCGGCGGCGCTACTCCTCAGCCTGCTTAATCCGCGGGCGGGGCGGTTGCTGGATCAAATTGGCCCGCGGCGGACGATTGTCATTGGCATGAGCCTCATTATCGTTGGTTTTTTGCTACTGGGTCTACTCGTGGGGCATATGCCACTGCCTGTTGCAATCTTCGGCGCCATGTTAACCGAAGCTGGCAACGCCTTCGTCATGATGCCAGCCACCACGGCGGGGGCCAATGCCCTACCGAATGCTTTGATTTCAGACGGCACCGCCGCAGTGACCACCGTGCGTCAGTTGCTCGGCTCCAGTGGGGTGGCGATTGCAACCTTAATCCTCACCCAGGTTCAGCTGGCGACTGGGAGCGTGCTCACGGCCTTCACTGCCACTTTCCTCACCTTTGCCGGCGTAGGCGTGGTTGGCCTGCTGCTCGGGCTGACTCTGCCTGATCATCGATAAGCGAAAGGCCCGCACATTGCGGGCCTTTTGCTTGGCATCAGCTGAGAACTTCGTGAAACGGCAGGTTTTCATCAAAATGAATCCGCGCCCCGAGTTTGATTTGACCAGGCCCAGTGACACAGCGATAAGCTAGCACTTTGACCCCGGCCGCTTTGGCTGCGGTGACGGCAGGGGCTAGCTCTGGAAACCTTTCCTGATAAATCGTCATGCGGTTAATTTCGGGCATTTGCACGACGAACACCAAGTACGCGCGGTAACCGGCTTGGGCCGCATGGGTCAGCGTATGGACATGTTTCAAGCCGCGGGCAGTCGGCGCATCGGGAAAAGCGGCCAGGGGGCCATTGGCCAAAGTGACCCCTTTGACTTCGACAAACCAAGGTTGGCCATTTTGGGCCTGGCCGGCAAAATCCAGGCGGGAATCAAGGTATTGGGTTTCAGGATGCACGGCGTAAGGCAGCGGACACCCAGGCAGCTTTAACTGACCGGCCATTAAGGCCCGTCGCACCACCCGGTTAGGCGCCAAGCTATCAATATTAATCCAGCGGCCGTCGCGGCGCACCGCCAAGATATCATACGGGGTTTTCCGTTCTGGTTTGGCGGCGCGGCGAATGCTGATTGGGGTCCCGACTCGCAGCAGCTCCTTATTGCGCCCAGTATTGCTGAGATGGGCGTTCACCACTTGCTGGCCCAATTGCACCGTCACGGTGAAGCGACTGATGCGCGCAATCACATGCCCGATTTGAATCAAATTTGCCATCATTTCTCCTCACGCAAAAACGAGGCAGCAAGCGCCGCCTCGTTTTTGCCTCCAGCATCTTTACCGGACAATAATCACTGACGCGTCGGCTTCCCGCGCAATTTCACCAGCGACATGGCCCAAGCGTGAACGCCCGCGCCGTTCATGCGAACCTAGAATAATCAAATCTGGCTTGAACGCCGGTACAATTTCATCCAAAATCACGCCGGCGGGCTTGCCTTCCCCAATCAACGGTTGCACGTTTTGCGCGCCAAAGGCCTTAGCCTTCTCCACGTAAGTGTTGAGGTGAGCGGCCATTTGCCCGCGCCGTTCGCTCAGTAAATCAGGTGACAGCGATTGATAGATATTTAAGTCCCCGGTTTCCAGCACCGAAACGATGCCAAGCGGGATGTTGTAGATCTTGGCTAAGGTTGACGCGTAGTTGAACGCTTTGCGTGATGATTCATCATCATCGTCATCAACCGCGAGCAACAAGCGGTTGTAATGCATCGATTCTACTTCAAAATCGTCTTCTGTTGCCATTGGAACGCCTCCTGTTTTTAGGCTTACCTAACAATGCTTATTATACACGCTTTGCTGCCCAAAACCAGGGCGGGCGAAATCATTAATGCTATTATACCATGAAGTGTGATGACGCCGCGCTGGAACCACTCGTAGCCACACAAATAGGCTTCAAATCGGATCTTGCACTAATCACGATTCGAAGCCCTTAGGAGTTGAGGCTGTTCTCGGTGTCTTGGTTTCGTTCATCTTGCTTAACTCTGATACTGCGACACCTCTATATCTATATTCACTTGTACGATCTGACGGCGAGTGGAACTTTGGTGCGGCCAGATAACTTGGCGTTGTTTGTTGTTATTCAATCAACCGATATGCACCCTAATCACGCTGTCATGCCGCTTGGATTACTGAGTCTTGTTATTAGACTCACACCTCCATTGTGCTGCTGATTTTGTTGGTAAGGTTCGGGTAATTCTTAAAACACTGGGTGGCACAGTACATACTGTACCTGGACTCTTCGCTGCTCGGTGTTGGACAACCTCTCAGTTAATGAGCCGGTCTCTTGTGGATGGATCTTCCGAGAACCTCCCTTAACTCCACCTATAATATAGCACGCGTTGCTGTTTTGTGCAAGCGCTTACGCGTTATTTATTTAATTGAGTTGTTCAACTGAATGACTAATATTCAAACTGCCGCAGCGGGCTCGCGGCCCCGTAGCCAAAGAGTTTCAGGCGCCGGCTTTGCGGTTCCACTGCCACAACATACCCGCTGTACTCACTCGGCGTGTTGATCAGCCGATTCCATTTGCGGTTATAATTCGTCGTCAACCCGTGCAGGCGGCCCATCAAGGCACTGCAGTTCAGCAGGCTGTAATGAATACCATTAATACGAAAATCCTCTTCCGTATGCCAATGCCCGGCCACCGCGGCAATAATCGTGCCGTTCGTCTGCGCAAAGTCAAAGGTCGCCTGGCCGCCGAAATCGCCATGCTCCCCAAACTGCACCTGTCCGGCCAACTTCGCATTAAAGGCGCGCAGCACTTCATGCACCTGCTTGCCGTTATAGCGCAGGCCTGGTTTGCCGCTGCGTGTCATCACTGGGGCATGACTCATAATCAAGACATCGCGACTGCCAGCGGTTTGCAAGGCATCGATCAGCTCTTGAATCTGGCCAGCGGTCATGGCCAGCGTTTTTTTCAAATCGTAGTTCTTGCGGCCACTCACCCAGCGGACGGGCACATCAGAGGTATTCATGACGATGACGCGGACATTGGCCCAGTCAAAGTACGACAGGCCGTGGCGGCTAATGGTCGGACCGCCCACTTGCAAGCCCATCGGCCGCAGTACCGTTTCGTTAAAGACCCAGGGGTGGAAGCTCCCGGCAAAGCGCCGATTGCGTTCGGCGTATTTGTCATTGTCGTCGTGGTTCCCTTTGGCAATCACATAAGGCAGGCTGTCGGCCTCATAGTCCGCGACGATATTGCGTAGCCGCCACAAGGTCAAAAACGACGGCTCCGAGCCATCTACCAAATCGCCGAGGTGAATGCGCCAGTCAATCGGCAGCTCTCCCGCCAGCCAGTGCTGCTCTTGCACATGCCAGTAGCCATTCGGGCCGTAAAAGGTGCGCGAAAAAGCGGTGCGATCATGGGTATCGGTGATGACCGCCATGTTCAGCCCGGACTTGCTCAGCTGCGGCCGCACCCAGTCGGCAAAGGCCGTGAGATCTTTTTTGGCAAAATGGCGAATCGAGATATTTTGGTGACGCAACATGGCAATTCCTCCTCAGGGGCTAGCTGCCCGCTTAAATATGGGTCCACACGCCTAGACCGACCGCTACGACCAGCGCCAAGGTGGTCAGCAGCAAGTTCTTCACGGCTAATTTGAACGTTTTTTGTTTGTCGGGATTGGCTTCAAACCCGCGCACATTTTTGATGACCACTGGCGCCGTCAAAATGGCCAGCAGCGCCAATTTTGGCAACGCCTGCGCCGCCACTGCCAAGAGCAGTGAGATATAGCCAGCGGTATACAACGCCTTAAACAGCAACAAGCTCTTTTGCCGGCCCAGGTAGTAAACAATGGTGCGCCGGCCCAGCGCCTTGTCCTCGGCCTCATCGGCGATGTTATTCGCCAACAGGAGCGCGGCAATCGCGGCTTGCGCCAGCCCAGAAGCCAGAAACACCGGCCAAGCAAACGCTGATAGCGAGGCTTGACTAAAGGCATTCACATACACGGCAATCAAGGTGATCACAAACCCCATGGTAAAGCCGCTGAAAAACTCCCCGAACGGCGTGGTTGAAATCGGCCGCGGCCCGCCGGCATAGCCATAGCCCACGGCAAAGCTAAACAACCCCAGCCACAAAAGCGGCCAACCCGTGCGACTCACCATCCAGAGCCCTAAAATGGCGCTGACCGTCATCATGGCGGCAATCAGCCAGCCAATGGCGCGGGGATTGAGGTGCTCTCTGCCAATGATATTCGTTTTTTCCCGAAAGGCCAAGGCTTGGGTTTTCGTGGCGCGCCGGTAGTCCTGATAATTGTCATTGGCATCCACCGCCATGTTGAACAGCAGCATCGCAATGAAAAAAATGATCAGCTCGGGCAGATGAAGCACATGATAATGATACCAAGCATACAAGGTCCCAAGCAAAAACGGAAACACCGAGGCGGTCTTAGCCTTCAATTCCACAAGTTCAAACAATACCGCTGGTCGCATGAAACGCTCCTTTTTGGCGGCGGCTTGACTTGCCCCCGCGACTTTTTTTAGCTAAAGTTAAATTATAATCATTTCAATGGAGGCCCATTATGGTCAAAGCCGCTTGGCTGCGTTACCCGGAAATCTATCCAAAGCTCACTGCCGTGCAGGCGCGGCTTAAAACTGCGAGCCAGTTGCGCGTGCCTGCGGTTAACGCGCGGGTCCAAGCCCAAATCAATGCCGGCGGTAAAATGCTCCGCAGCGGCCTCATGTTCATGCTAGCGCGTTTTCATGACCTTGACAATCCATCGCTGGTCGCAGCCGGCGCCGCGATCGAAACGCTGCACCTGGCCACGCTGATTCACGATGACGTGCTGGATCATGCCGACCGCCGCCGCGGACAAACCACCATTCAGCAGGAATCCGGCAACCAAGCGGCGATTTACGCCGGTGACTACCTGTTTGCCGTATACTTTCAGCTGCTAGCCGAAGCTGCGCCAGACGTGGCCAATGTCGGCCGCAACGCGCGGGTGATGCGCCGCCTTTTGCTCGGGGAACTGGATCAAAATGCCGTGCGCCGCGACCACCCCATCACAATTCACCAATACCTGCGGCAAATCAGCGGTAAAACTGCGGCGCTATTTGAGCTAGCAGCGTGGCAAGGCGCCACGCTGAGCGGAGCCACCGCGGCCGAATGCCACGCCGCTGCGCGCTACGGGCATGCAGTGGGCATGGCCTTTCAGATGACCGATGACTTACTGGATTACACCACGACCGCCGGCAAACCGGGTCTCGAAGACTTGCAAAACGGCATTTACACCTTGCCCGTCTTGTACGCCTTGGCCCAGGCGCCTGAGCTGCAGCCGGTGATCTTGGCCGCCCGCACAGACGAAACAGCCAGAACCGCTGCCGCAGCTCAGATTCGCCAGTTAGGTCTGCCCCAAGCACAGGACCTAGCTGCGCGTTATACCGCAAAAGCGATGGTGACGCTGCAGACTTTCCCCGCCGGTCAGCCGCGTTCGGACCTGATGAACTTAACCCAGGCCTTGCTCACGCGGCAGCAGTAACATTCAACTCAACAAGCGCAAACAAAGCCAGTCGGCCCGCCTTAAATGGTGGTCGGCTGGCTTTGATTCGGTTAGTCCGCCTTGAGGCCCCAGCGGCTGCCGGCTTGCGGCGTCAAATAGTAGACCGTCGTTTCAATTTGAAACCCGGCTTTTTGATAGACATGTAAGGCAGCAGGATTAGTGTTTTCGACGCCTAATTTCAAGGCCCGCCTGCGCGTGTGCGCCAAAGTCACCATCAGCTGGGCCAAAAACCGCTGGCCCAGACCTTGCCCGCGAAAACGCGCGGCAATAAATAAGCCAAACAGATAATCATAAGCGCCATAATCGACCCCACAGTAGCCGATAATTTGGCCCTGATAGTGACCAACATATGGGGCGTTGTGTTCGGAGTGCAGATTGGCTTCCAGATAGCGGCGCGCCTCGGCTTCATCTACTTCAGGAAAGGCTTCACAGTATGCTGGGAGCAAGGCCGAAATTTCGGCCGGTTGCAGCTTGGCCACGGTGATGGCGGGGTCCGACGGTTCTGGTCGCTGCGCCGGTGCGGCTAATTGATATTCAAACTCAGTCTCGCGCTGCAACTGATTTTGGGCGGCAAACGCTGGCGCCTTAGCCAAAAAGCCTTGCTCGGTCATGAATTCAACCTGGTCGTAGCTGGCTTGCTTGAGTACCGCGGCAGCCGTTTGCCACAACCGGCTAGCAATGCCGCGCCGGCGCCAGTTTGGATGCACGTTAATGGTCACATCCACTAAGCCACCTGGCGCCTCATCGGCGTATAGTGTCACCAGCCCCACTAAGCCTGAATCCACGTAAGCCAAGAAAAACGCCGGCATGTTTAAGTCGACGTTGAACTGATTACTCAAATAAGGATCTCTGGCGCTGCCATCTGCCGCCTGCACCGCCGCCAGCAGCGCCTGGGCCGCGGTGCGTTGGCCCTGGCTAAGTTGTACGGTTTGCTCAATTTGCATTGCTGATGCCCCCAAAATTCAATTGCGCTTAGTGTAACATTATATCTCCCCAGCATCTAAGGCGTACAAATGCCGATAACGGGCGCTGGTCGCCAGCAGCTCTTGCGGCCGGCCTTGCAACGTCAGGTGCCCATCCTCAAGAAACAAGACCTGATCGCAGCGGTCAACGCCTTGCAAGTGATGGGTCACCCAGAGGACCGTTTTATCCTTCAGTACCGCAAACATTGTGGCAACAAGCGCCTGCTCGGTGATGGGATCAAGCCCCACGGTGGGTTCATCGAGCAGCACGATTGGCGCATCTTGGAGCAAAATCCGCGCTAACGCCAGGCGCTGCCGTTGACCGCCGGAAAAGGCAAACCCGGCCTCTTCCACTGGGGTGTCCGCCCCTTGCGGCAAGCTGGCCACCAATTGATCGAGCTGAACGGCTTTCAGCGCAGCCCAGACCTCAGCATCGGTAGCGGTTTCGTTGCCTAACCGCACGTTGTTGGCCACTGAGGTATTAAACAAAAACGGGCTTTGATCCAGCACGGCAAACAGTTGTGGCCGCACGTTTTGATATTGCAACACCGCTTGGCCGTCCAGCAGCACTTGGCCACTGGTAGCGGTCAAATCACCTAACACCAGCTGGAGCAAAGTGGTTTTGCCCATCCCGCTGGGCCCAAGTAGTGCGATTTTCTCGCCGCGCTTCATCCTGAGATCAACGCCGCTGATGAGCTCTGGCGCCGCGTCATTGTAACGAAAATGCACGTCTGACAACGTTAACGCCTGCACTTGCGTTGGCGCGGCTAATTGTGCCGGCAACGGCCGCTCACTTGGCGTCAGATCATTCAAGTGTTGCAACGCGCCTTGGTAAGTGGGCCATTCGCCTACGCCCTGGGCCACACTGGAAAAGGCCATCGCTAACGGGAACATCACCAGCGCAAAGCTACCAATCCAATTTGCCGTCACCTGACCGCTGCCGAACCGGGCCGCGGACCACCACAGCAGCGCCGCTGGAATCAGACCAAAGGCCAGGTCACCGCAGAAATCACGCCACCATTGGAACTTGCGACTGGTATGGGTAGACGCTGCTAACGCCGTGGCCGCCTGCGTGGCCTGCTGAAGAAAGGCCTGCTCATGATGGGTAATCGTCCAATCACTCAGGCCCAAGGTCGCATCGGTCAAATCTCCATAAGCTTGTTGGGTCAACGCTTTTTGGCGTTGCTTACGCTTTTTTTCCACCAGCAGACCCCACCAAGGAATCAGAATCAGCTGGATTAACAACAGGAGCAAAATCCACAACGCAAAGCCCCAATCGAAAATCCCCAGCCCCAGGGTGATCAGCAAACTCAACCCGCCAGCCACCACGGTGGGAAAAATCGCGCGTAAGTATAAATTCTGAATGTGACCAATATCATCCGCCAGCAAACTCAGCAAATCGCCAGTGCGCCGATGTTCCTGCCAAAAAGCGGCGTCCGTTTCCAGCACCTGATACAGCTTGCGCCGCATGTGACTGGTCACGCGCAACACCCAGTTATGGCTGGTGAGGCGCTCCAGATATTGAAACACCGGGCGGCCAATCCCAAACGCCCGCGTCAACACCACTGGCACGTAAATCGCCGCAAACAGCGGCTGCCGCGCGGAAAAGTCAATTAAGTAACCGGAAGTAAACATCAACGCCCCGGCGCAGACAAACGTTAAAATCCCCAGCGTCAGCGACCAAAACAAAAGCCACCGATACCGTTTCAAATCGGGTTTCACCCAGTGATCATGCTTGAACATGTGCTTCCCCCTTCATCTGCGCCACCAAAGCCCGGTAAGCGGCGGAATGGGCCGCCAAGTCCGCTGGTGCCCCTTGCGCCACGATTTGGCCATGAGCGAGCACGATGACCCAATCCATCTGATTGAGCCAGTGCAGCCGGTGGGTGGCAAAAATCACCAGCCGGCCCGCAAACAGCGGCAGCATCGTTGCTTTGAGCTCGGATTCAGTTTCAATATCCAAATGCGCCGTCGGTTCATCAAACAGCCAAATGCGCCGCTCCTTGGCCAGTAGCGTGCGCGCTAAGGCGATGCGCTGGGCCTGGCCGCCAGAAACGCCGCGGCCGCCTTCGCCAATACGGGTCGCTAAGCCCTCAGGCAGCGTCCTGAGCCAATCACTGAGGCCGGCTTCGCTCGCCGCTTGTTGCACCGCCGCTTCGCTGGCTTCAGGTTGATAAAAGCGAATGTTTTCCGCTATCGTATTGGCAAACAAATAAGGATTTTGCGGAATGTAGGACAGGTGTTCCTGCCAGGCCGGCTGGGCCAAATGGGCAAGCGGCGTACCATTCAACGTAAAGGGCTCCCCTGTAGGCTGTAAGAAGCCACCGATCAAGTTCAGCAAGGTTGACTTGCCGGAGCCGCTGGCGCCAATAATCGCCACCTTCTGGCCTTCATGCAAAGTAAAGCTAGCCTGCTTGATGCCATCATCGCGATCCGGGTACTGAAAAGTCAGGTCACTAGCGGTTAACGTCAGCGGGCCGGCCAATTCTGGTTGCTGCGTCGCCGGCTGCGGTACCGGCAGCGCCAGCAATTGCCAAATCGCGGTCAAGGCGTTTTTCCCATTCAAAGTAGCGTGATAGTCACTGCCAAATTCGCGAATCGGCATGAAATACTCTGGCGCCAAAATCAACGCCACCAGCGCTGGGTATAAGCTCAACTTACCATTCAGCAAGTCAATGCCCATGAACACCGCAATCACGGCAATCGACAAGGTGGCAAAAAAATCCATTGCAAAGCTCGACAGCATCGCAATGCGCAGCACCTTCATGGTTTGCTTGCGATAGTCTTCCGAGACGGTGTAGACGTTTTGGGCGTATTGTTTGCTAATGCCCATCAGCTGCAAGGTCTTCAGTCCGCGAAGCGAGTCGATGAAGTGATTGCTCATGCGCTGGAACCCGGCATACTGGCGCTCCGATTCGTCTCGCGCCGCCATCCCCAGAATCACCATAAATAAAATAATGACGGGAAACATAATGAGCAACGCGATCCCAGCCAGGTGCTGTTGCATAAAGATGTACCCCACTAACACCCAAGGAATGATCATCATGCTCAGCACTTTATTCAAAATCAGTTCAATATAATTTTGCGTTTCACCCACGCCATCCAGCGCCATGGTCACCAAATTGCCGGTACCTTCCTGCGCCACTGCCTGCGGCCCCAGCGCATACACCTGGGCCAAGAGGCGGGTTTGTAGGTCACTGGCCGCGCGCCGCGCATAATGCTCCGCTAAAGCGTTGCGCGCCCAGGTAATCGCCTGGCGCCCGGCATAGGCCAGACCAAAGCCTAGGATATAAGGCACTAGCCCCGCCATGGGGAGCAAATGCCAAGCGTGAACTATCCCTGCTGCAAGAAAATGCCCTTGGCCTAAAATAACAAATGCCTGCCCCAGCGTAAGCGCGGCAAGCATCAGCATAATTTTTCGGATTCCAGGCAGCTGCAACAATCGTTTATCGATCATGCGAGCCTCCTTAAAAATGTCATTCGTTCAAGCTTATTTGGCCGCCACGCGCTTGTGGAATACGACATAGCTCCAAATGAAGTAGCCCAGTGCAATCGGCAACAAAATGCAGGTCACCACGGTCATGATGGTCAGCGTCAACGGACTGGCCGAAGCATCCTGAATCAAGATGGAATGGGCCGGATTAACCCCAATCATCACCCGCGGGAACAAGCCATTGAAAATCAACGCTACAACCAAGGCTAAGCCGGCGCCACTGCTGATAAAGGACAACAGTTCGCGATCTTTCACAGCGCCGTAATGCGCTGCCACGGCGGCAACCACAATCAACACCACAATCAAGGTGGTGGACACCGGCCGCGCCTTAAAGAAATCGGTCATGAAGAAGACCAGGGCCGCAAACACCACTTCACCGGCATACAGCACCCAAGCCAGTTTGGCGTTCAGCGCCCGCGCACGCTGGCGCAGCGGGCCTTCGGTTTTCAGGCGGATAAAGTTGAGCCCATGCATCAGACACATCAGTACCACGGCCACCCCACCAACGATTGTCAGCAAGTTGACCTGGTTGCCAAAGGTAGCAAACACATTACCTGCTTGGTCGATCGGCAACGGCTGAATAATCGCGGTAAAAATCATCCCGAGGAAAAACGGCGGAATGATGCTACCAAAGAACAGGGCCCACCGCCAAATGCTGCGGCCGCGTTCGGTTTCTGCATGAGCGGCGAATTCGAAAGCCACCCCGCGAATGATCAAGCCCA
The DNA here is from genome assembly GCF_016861845.1 of Lacticaseibacillus suilingensis. Lineage (GTDB taxonomy): Bacteria > Bacillota > Bacilli > Lactobacillales > Lactobacillaceae > Lacticaseibacillus > Lacticaseibacillus suilingensis. The sequence goes on along the minus strand of NZ_BOLV01000001.1, from coordinate 230,816 downwards.
CCAGCACCAAAAAGAACAGCAAGTAGAAACCAGAAAACAAGCTGGCATACCACAGCGGATAAGAAGCAAACATCGCCCCACCTGCCGTGATCAGCCACACTTCATTGCCATCCCAATGCGGGCCAATGGTGCTGACCAGTTGGGTGCGTTCAGCTTCATCATGGGCTAACAGCCGCGTGGCCATCCCCACCCCGAAGTCGAAGCCATCAAGGAAGAAGAAACCGATAAACAGCACGGCGAGCAGTAAAAACCATAGCAATTGCAAGGCTGTCATTTAGCAAACGCCTCCTTTGCAAAGGGATCGCTGGTGCCATAGTCCGTATCCAGTGGTCCGTCTGGTCCTTGCTTCAAGACCCGGCGGCAATAGTAAATCATGACCCCGCCCAGCATTGTGAACAACAAGAAGTAAACGATGTTGGTGATGAGCAGCTGCGGCACGGTTGTGGTTGGCGACACGGCGTCGGCAATCGTATAAAGACCGTAAACCACCCATGGATAGCGGCCCAGTTCAGTAATGAACCAGCCCGCCGTATTGATGATAAACGGCAACCACAGTGCTAACCCCAGCAGATACAAGAGCCACCGCTGGTTCAACAAGGTGTCCTTCTTCTTGCGGGAGAACCACAGCCCCAGCACCGCGAGCAATGCCAGCAGCACCCCGCCGCCAGCCATCACGCGAAATGACCAGAACAGCGTCTTGACCGGCACATAGTAATCCTTATCTTTGCCGTACTTTCGCTGTAGCTCGGCATTGACAGTGTCCATGCCTTTCACGCTACCGTTCGCTTTATGGTAAGACAGCAAACTCAGCAAATACGGAATTTCGATGTTACCTTTAACCGTATGCTTTTTAGTATCAATCAATTCCACCAAGGTCCAAGCCGCCGGATCGCCGGTATCCTTGTAGATGCCTTCGGTGGCGGCAAACTTCATCGGTTGGTCCTTGATAATGAACTGGGTCTGGGTGTCGCCCACGCCGATTGCACCCACGACGGACACCAAGCCGACAATCAAGCCGATGCGCAGGGACTTTTGGAAAAAGTCAACGTCACGCTTTTTCAGCAGTTGCCAAGCCGCCATCCCGACCACGGCAAAGCTGGCCGTGGTGAAGGCGCCAAAAATGACATGCGGGAATTCAACCCACAGCTGCGGGTTCAAAATCACGGCCCCAAAGTCCACCAGCTTCACGCGTCCTGTGGCGGGATTAATGGCAAACCCAGTGGGATGCTGCATGAACGAGTTCGCACTTAAAATCCAAATCGCACTCAGCGTCGTGCCAAGCCAGACGAACCAAATCAGCGCCGCATGGGCCGCGGGTTTGAACCGGTCCCAAGTAAACATCCACAAGCCGATAAAGGTGGACTCCATGAAGAACGCCAGCAGCGCTTCAATCGCCAGCGGCGCCCCGAAAATATCCCCCATGAACCGGGAATAATTCGACCAGTTCATCCCAAACTGAAATTCTTGGATGATCCCAGTGACCACCCCAACAGCAAAACTCAAAAGAAAAATCCGGCCCCAAAACTTGGCCATTTTTAAATAGACGGCCTGCTTTTTGCGGACATACAGTGTTTCCATAATGGCAGTTAACAGCGCCATGCCGATAGAAAACGGCACGAAGAAGAAATGAAACACTGTGGTCATGGCAAATTGAAAGCGGGCCAGGTCGAGCACGGTTAAACCTGCAAGCATGCTTAAACCCCTCCTTGACTCCAATAATTAGCGCAATCGTTTTCACACTAATCATAGTATAGCGCCAGGTGCAGGCGCGGCGGGCACCGGAACTGAAAAGAAACCTTTGCTAAATCTGGTTTTAGCAAAGATTTCTTCGTGAAAACTAGTTTTGAGGCAAGATTTTCTGAATCAGCGGCTGCTTGGCCGGTGCCTGGTCGCCAATGGTGAACGCCGCTTGCACCAGCTGGGCCACCGCCGCCGCAGTTGGCTGACTGGCATGAATCATGGCTAGGGTTTCGCCTTCAGCCACTGGGGTGCCCACTTTCTTGTGCAGCACCAGCCCCACGGCCAAATCTAAGGCATCATCCTTCTTGGCCCGCCCGCCGCCGAGTTGCATCACCGCTAGCCCGAGGGCGTTGGTGTCAATCGCAGTGACATACCCTGCGGTCGCGGCGGTCACGGGAATTTTGTATTCAGCTTGCGGCAGTAGCTTCGGGTTGTCGACCACGATCGGGTCGCCGCCTTGAGCGGCAATCAGTTGTTTGAACGCCGCTAGCGCCCGGCCGTCGCGCAAGGCATCTTCAGCCATCCCAATGGCTGTTTCGAGGTCTGGCGCTTTGCCGCCCAGCACCAGCATGTGGGCGGCTTCGGTGATGGTCAGCTTCCGCACATCTTTGGGTCCGCGGTCTTTCAAAATGGCAATGGACTCGGCGATTTCCAAGCTATTACCAATGGTGACACCCAGCGGTTGATTCATGTCGGTTAAAAGTGCCACAGCCTTCACGCCAGCCTGTTTGGCAATCGCCACCAAGGCCTGCGCCAGTTTTTCCGCTTGGTCCGCCGTCTTCATAAAGGCGCCATTGCCAACTTTAACGTCAAAGACTAAGGCGTTGGTGCCGCTGGCGATTTTTTTGCTCATGATCGAGCTGGCAATCAGTGGAATCGACTCCACGGTAGCCGTGACATCCCGCAAGGCATAAATGCGGCGGTCCGCTGGGGCCAAATCACCGCTGGCTGACACAATCGCCTGCTTAATGGTTTTGACTTGGGCGCGAAAGGCCGATTCGCTTAAGTTGACATTAAACCCCGGGATGCTTTCCAGCTTGTCCAAGGTGCCGCCGGTGTGGCCCAAGCCCCGGCCGGAAATCATCGGTACCGGCACCCCTAAACAAGCCACCAGTGGCGTCAAGGGAATACTGATTTTGTCACCCACGCCGCCAGTACTGTGCTTATCGACTTTAATCCCAGGAATCTCGCTGAGATCCAGCCGATCGCCGGAATTGAGCATCGCAAAAGCCAGCGCCGCCTGCTCTTCATCGGTCATGCCTTTGAAGTAGGTTGCCATCAAAAAGGCGCTCATTTGATAATCCGGCACCTCTTCATTGACATAGGCTGTAATCAGCCAATCAATTTCTTGCTTGGTTAAAGTGCCCCCGTCACGCTTTTTGGCAATTAAGTCCACCATCCGCATTACAATCCCAGCTTTCTATATGTTCTGTCTTCATTGTACCAGAATCTGTAGCGCTTTCCCGGCTCAAGGCAAATCGATGTGCTACACTCAAAGCAGAAGACTAAAGGAGCGATTAGCATGGATGAACACACGCTGCACCAGTTAGGCAAGGTTGAATTGCATTGCCACTTGGATGGCTCATTAAGTTTGGAAATGATCAGAAAACTCGCCGCTCGCATCAATTTAACCCTACCCGCCAGCGATGAGGCGCTGCGGCAGCTCGTCACCGCACCGCCTGACGCCACCGACCTGATGGACTATCTTAAGCCCTTCGATTTCATCCGGCCGCTACTCCAAACCAAAGAAGCCTTGAGCATGGCCGCCTATGATGTGGTGGCCCAAGCTGCCGCCGAAAACGTCCGGTACATCGAAGTCCGCTTCGCGCCGATTCTGTCGATGGATGAAGGTCTGTCCGCCGCAGACACGATCCAGGCCGTGATCGACGGCTTGCATCGCGGCATGGCCCAATTCGATATCATTGCCCGCGCCTTGGTCTGCGGCATGCGGCAGTTCCCTGCGGCCAGCAATGACGCAATGTTTAAGCAAGCCGCCCCATTGCTCGGCCACGGCTTGGTAGGCGGGGACTTTGCCGGCAACGAAGCCGACTTCCCGCCGGCAGTGCTGCAAACCAGCATTCAAAAAGCGCAGCGGCTTGGGATTCCGTTGACGCTCCATGCCGGGGAATGCCACTGCGCCGAAAATATTTACCTAGCTTTACAATTTGGCATCCAGCGCATCGGTCACGCCACCGCCCTCACGCATGAACCAAAAGTCATTCAAGCCTTTGTTGAGCGCGGCGCCACGGCAGAATTATGCCTGACTTCGAATCTGCAAACTCGCGCCGCCACCAGCCTGGCTGATTTTCCCTATCAGGCCTTACGCGCAGCCGAGGCTAAGGTCACCATCAACACCGATAACCGCACGGTATCCAACACGACCTTAACCCGCGAGTATTGGTTATTTGCTCAGAATTTTGGCGTCACCATTGCCGACTTGTTGCAGTTTAATCACGATGCCGTGACCGCTGCTTTTTGCACCGAGGCACAAAAAGCCGTGCTGCATCAGCGGCTCGATGCCGACTATCGGCCTTATCTCTAGCCACCAAAAATGCCACCCTTGCGGATGGCATTTTTTTATTTATTCGTTCAGGGCCGTGTGTTGCCGCCGAGCAATCATTGGTAAAATCAAGCCCAACGCCAGGAAAATCAGTGGCGTGATGATGTTCAAGGCCATTTGGAACCACCAGGTGCTTGGATCGGCGCTGTAGGAAATCTTCGGCAGCATCCCCATCACACAGGCAAAGGCGGTGAAGAAGAAACACCAGCCGCCAATGACCATGCCGACCTTGCGATTTTTGACGAATTCATACTCGGACTGGAATTTCTCCAGATGTTTGTTGAGCATGATGTAAGCCAGGAACACCCATAGGTACCGCAGCGGCATCACCACTGAGTTCAGGTTCAGCAGCCAGTTGTACAACATGTTCATGTTGCCGATACCAAGGCTCGGCACCACAATCAAGAGGCTGACCAAAATCCCAGTCATCCAGTACCCCTTGATTGGCGTCCCTTTGGCGTTGAGTTTCCGCAAGCCTTTTGGCACGAATTCAGGATCCGCATCGCCAAGCAGAATCTTCAGCGGGGCATCGATGGAAAAGGCCAGCGCCGAAATCTGGGCCATGGCTTGGGCCAAGGCGTACAAAATCACGAAGACGTTACCGACATGATAGTACCCGCCCAGCTTAGCAAAGGCCAAGTAAGCGCCGTTAGCCATCAGGTCTTGAGGAATGTGGCTGGAGTTAAACAGCATCCCCATCCCAAAGCTCCCTAAAATCGCGCACAAGGCGACCATTCCGGCGAGCACCAACATGCCCATTGGGAATTCTTTGGCAGCGTTTTTGGTGTTGTTGACATAAGGCGAGATTTTTTCCGCGCCGCCAACCGCGAACACCAACATCGAAAGCGTGGTGAAGTAGTTTAAGTTAAAGTTCGGCAGGTAGGTGCTGAGGCGATCCATGTGCGGGGTGGCAATGGTGGCCCCTTTGGTCATGAACGGTGCCGATACCGCCAAAATAATGAACAGAATCGACATGATGAACATCGCCGTCCCGGCCACCGAGCCAATCCGGTTCAGTGTGGCCAGACCGCGGGAAGACAGCCACAGAAAGGCCAAGAATAAAGCTAAGCAAATCAGGGACACGGTCACAGAATTCACTTCTTTGACGAAGTTCCCGTTGCCCTTGAACAGCCAGCTGAGGGAAATCAAAATCCCCTGCGGCTTTTGGGCTAAGTAGGGCACATGCACCACCCAGTAAGTCCAAGCGGCATAATATGCCAACCGCTTCGTGGAGGTGCGCTTGATCCAGGATGACACACCGCCGTTCTCATCTTTGAATGCAGAGCCCAGCTGGCCCACAATCAGTGCATACGGCACGAAGTACAGCAGCATGATGAGCACCCACGAGGTGATTACAGATAAACCTTGCTGCGCATAGTTGTTGACGACATTGCCTAGGCCCCATACGGCGACGAAAGCGATTAACGCCACATTGTACCAGCGCAATTGTTTCTTGCTATCAGCCATTCCAATTCCCCCAAATTCTCGCATCAGTAATCAATAAGTAATTAGCATTGATTTTAGCTGACAAAGCCAAGAGTTTCGGTGAGGGTGTTGGTAAAATACGATTAAAAGCTTGTGAATATACTCTCAAAAATCGCTTATTTTTAGACAAAAATGATTAAACTATAAAAACCCGACACAAAAATGAAAATTTGTGTCGGGCTCGATCATTTTATTTTTCTAATGGTTGGGGCGAGAGGCCTTTCATCAAGAACTGCACGCATTGATCCACCATCGTCGCCACATCCGGGTGCGGTTGATTGGTGATGAAAATCATGACCCCTTGGCTCAGCATGGTGCCAGCAATCATGCTGATCACTTGCAACGGCGGCCAGGTCACCAGCTGGCCGGCGCGTTGGTAATGTTCAATCACCGGGAAGAACCGCTCGACGAACAGCTGCCGCACCCGGTCGGTGACCTGGCGGGCCAAATCCGGCCGCTGCAGCACTTCACTAGCAATGATTTTGACCACGCGGTAATTGTCCATCACATAATGGAACCGGTCCAAGAGGATGGTGTGGAGCAAGGTTTCAAACTCGGCAGGCACTTTGGTCATCGTGTTGTCGACGAACTCGCCAGCGATTTGCGGGATAATTTCGTCCACAAACGGCGCCAGTAGCGCCTGCAAAATAGCGTCTTTGGTTTTGAACCGTTTGTACACGGTGCCTTCTGACACACCGGCCGCCTGCGCGATATCGCGGGTGCTGGTGCGATCGAAGCCTTGGGTAGCGAATAAGTCTAAGCTCGCGCGCAAGACGGCCTTTTGCTTGGCTGACAGCTCACTTTTGGCGAGGCTTTCCTCGAATAGTTTATCAACGTTATGAACGACCATGCTGCGCTCCTTTCGTTACACTTGCCGGTACTTCTTCATGGTTTGCACATTCAGCAGCAGGAAAACTGCCGCAAAAGCCAACATGACGAGCAAATCCGGCCAAATCGCACTCAGGCCGGCCCCTTTTTCCACCACTTGACTCATGGCCCCAGCGCCGTAATACAGCGGCATAATATGGGCGATGGCTTGTAGCCAGCCGGGCATCGTGACCACGGGGATGATGCCCGAGAAGAAAATCTGAGGAATGACCACCACGGGGATGAACTGCACCATCTGGAATTCACTCCCGGCAAAGGTCGAGATGAACAGGCCCATGGTCAGCGCCAGCATCGCCAGCAGCAGATTGATCAAAATCACCAGCCAAATCGAGCCGAGGATTTGAATTTTGAAGGCGTACATCGTGAACACTACAATCAGCAGGGTTTGAATCACGGCAAACAGGCCATACCCGGTCAGATAGCCGGTAATGATTTCCCCGCGCCGCACCGGCGTCGCCAGCAGCCGATACAAGGTGCCAGTGGTGCGCTCGCGCAAAAGCGCAATGCCGGAGATTAAGAAAACAAAGAAGAACACGATAAAACTCATCAAGATCGGGAGCAGTGTATCAAAGAAGGTGGAGTCTTTGTCGCCATATAAATAATGCGTCTTCGTTTGATACGTCGTGCTCCCTGCGGCCTGCGCGGTGCCGGCTTGCGGCGTTGCCGGCGTAATCCCCGCCGCTTTAGTCGCCGCCGCGAGCGCCGTCGACAATTGTTTGATGGCCTTGGCCTGGGCCTGCAGCGCGGCGCCAGCCGCCTTGGTCTTCAGCTTGATTTGCGCCGCTTGCAGACTGGATTTGATGATGGTGGCTTTGGTTTGGTCATCATTGGCTAGCGTCAAGGTTAGCTTGTCACCCTTTTGCACCAACATCCCGGCATAGTCGTGCTGCCGAATGATCCGCTTGGCCGAGTCATCGCTCGTCGTAGCTTTCAGTTTTAGATTATCGTTTTTCAGCGCGGTCTGCAAAGTGGAATCCACATTTTTCACCGCCAGCGTGGCTGTGGTACTGCCACTAGATTGAAACAAAAAGTAAATCAACGTCAAAATCAACAGCGGCGCCACAAACATCAAGGCCAAGGTCCGCTTATCGCGGAGCATTTCGGTCATGACGCGTTTAATCATTCCGCGTGTGCGCATCTTGGACCCTCCCTGCTTTTAAGAACACATCTTCAATGGTGGGCACCTGATACTCAGCCAGCAACTTGGCTGGCGTGCCTTGGGCGATGGCTACCCCGCCTCTAATCATCATCAGTTCATCGGCTTCTTCGGCATCTTCCATCACATGCGTCGTCAGCAAAATGGTTTTGCCCGCATCTGCCAGCCGGTGTAATTCCTGCCAAATCTGCTGCCGCAACTCGGGATCGATGCCGACCGTTGGCTCATCCAAAATCAACAGCGGCGGATCAGCCAGCAGCGCAATCGCTAGCGACAAGCGCCGCTTCATACCGCCAGAGTAATCGGCGACGGCCTTGTCGAGGTCGTGGTCAAGATTAACGACCGCCGCCGCATGGGCCATTTGCTGATCCTGTTGCGCTCGCGGGACGCCCATCATCGTGCCAAAAAAATGTAAGTTTTCCCGCGCCGTCAACGTCGTGTATAAGGCATCGGTTTGGGCCATGTAGCCGATTTTGGCCAGTAGCGCCCGATTAGGCACGGCAGTATCCAGCACCCGTACCGTGCCTGACTTGGGGCGGAGCATCCCCATGATGGTGCTGACCAAGGTGGTTTTCCCGGCGCCACTGGGGCCGATCAAAGCCAAGATTTCGCCAGCCGTCACCGTTAAGTTGATGTCTGAGAGCACAGTGGTTTTGCCGTAACCCTGGTTTAAGTCTGTCACTTGAATGGTTGTTGCCATTATTCTGAACCTCGCTTTCGGCTCACCGTTTGGGTAAGTGAGTACTCACTCATTATAGTTTCACGCTAACCAGTGTCAACTAAATTTGAATGATTGCCAAATAAAAAGCCTCGATTCGCTTGGAATCGAGGCTGAAGGCTAAAAATAATCGTACAGCTGCGTTTGCCGCTGGAGGAAAGCTTCCCCCACACTGGCAATGGTGAACGGATCGCCATCCACTAAGCCCAGCGTGTAGGCCGCGCGCAGCGAACGCACGCCGAATGTGGCTTTCACCAGTTGCTGAATCGACAACGTGATCTGCGGCTCGCCAGTGGCGCGGGTGAAGCTTACTTGACCATCACTAATCGCCAGCTGCCACAGGCCTGCATTTTCCGGAATGTAATCATCCTGGATGGCGATTAAGGTCGGGGCCAAATCGCTGACTTGGTAGGGATAGCGCTGCATAAAGTCGGCCACATCGACAATCCGCGCCATCATGTACGCGCGCACCGAAGTTTGCAGCTCACTGGGATCCGGCAGCAAATCGTGAATGGATTCCGGGTTGCCGGTGGTGAAGACATACTGCCGATACGCTGAGCGATGGCCGCCAGTGAAACGAGCCAAGGCCAACAGCGCGTCCAAGTCATCATGGAACAGCTCAAAAATTCGGAAGGTGTCGCCGTCGCGTTGGTAGACCATGTAGCCTGTTGGCCGCTCACCCATCATCGCCACTGCCACTTCGCGGTCCGGGTAATGATCAGCCAGATTCAGCCACCACCAATCGGCGCGCCGCAATCCGCCGCGCGTGGCGTCTTTACTGCGGCCATAAACAGCCGCCATGGCGCTGATGGCGGCTCGAAATGGCACCCGCACCACGGTCACGCCGCTTTCACGCTTTGGCACTTTGGGAAAGGCATGGGTTGGCAAGACATGGGTCACCTGGTCAAAGGCGCCTTCATAGCCAAAGCGGCGGTAAAAAGTCGAGGAAAAGGGCGCCAGGTAGGACAAGGTTTCGCCATTGGCCCGCATCGCTTGAAAGGCGGTGCGCATGATGTCCCCGATGCCACCTTGGCCAGCGGCTTCCGGGTATGACGCCACATAGCCGATGCCGCTCATGCCGTAACCCACACCGGCAAAATCCACCTCAAAGTGCGTCCCCAGCACCCCGCTGGCTAGGGGTTCCCCCACGCCCCAGGCCGCTGAATGCGCGTAAAGGCTAGCAAACGCGCGGTCGCGCGTTTCGCTGGTCGGTTTGTTGAACGCATAGCGGGCCAAGGCGTAGTAGCTGGCTTCATCTTGCGGTGTAAGTTGCTTCACTGTCGTCATCATGTTCCTCCTCTAAAAGGCTTTGCTTCCAGTATACCTTACGGCGCCTGCGCGCGCAGGCCACGCGCGATTTTGCCTTATGATTTTCTTATGCTCAAAATCAAACTTTAACCACATTCCGACCACAGTTTAGCCCCACCCCCTGGGTACACTGAACTTATTCGAAAGGATGATCAATATGAAACTCAATCAAACGAATGTTATCACCGCTCAGTTGGAACAAATCAGTTACCCGCAAATTATTGCCCGCGACGAACACGGCCGGGCCTTCATGGTGGAAACGAATCAAAAACAGCGTGACGACCCCGCCTTTTGGGAAGTCATCAGCGCCATTTTAAAAGCCCAACTGTGGGTGCCGGTTTCAACCCGGCTCCATGAATTATTCGATACCGATTGGCTCTTGCCGGCGGAAGCCTAGGCTTCTTGCCACTGGCGGAACCGCGCCGAAGCGACGACCAACGTCACGACGGCATCTTTGGACAACGCGGCGGTCACGGTTTGTAAATGACCCGTGGTCGCCACCGCCCCGATCACTTCAAGCCCAAACTTAACGATGTTCAGGTCTTTCTTCGGTTGGTAGCCGCCTTCAAAAACGGGCTCATGGTTGTAGGTGAAATTAATCTGATCTTCGGTGATGGAGCCATCGACATGGTTGACCATGATGCGATCTTCCACCGCCGCTAGCGGCTGTTCGTCGGCCAGTAAGTTCAACTTGTGATCAGATTCATCCTGATCATAAGCCCCTTGCTTGCGATCCAGATAAGACTTAGCTGGGGCGGCGAGGACTTGCAGGTAATCGACTGCTGCCTGCACCTTGGCCACTGGCATCAATTCCGCCTTATCTAACAGCTGATCGTGATGGGCTTCCAGCCAATCCGCCAGTTCACTGATTTCAAATTGATCCATCTGTATCCTCCTATGCGCACTAAGCTTAACTGGCAAACCGCCAGTTGAATGAAACTATCCTCGATATTGTATCATTTTTGCGCGGCCGGGCCAAAGCCTTACCGGCTAGCACGCCACCATCCTTTGACAACTCAATGCCCCTTGCCAACGATGCTACAATGGAGTTAAGGAGGTCTTGACTATGCCTACCATCAAACAACCGCAACTGCCGGTGTTTGATGCGCAAGGGCACCCGCTCAAGCTCAAGCCCCAAATCACGTACAAACTGCGCGTGAAAAACGGCTATATCTTAGCGCTGAGACCCGATCAACATCAAACTCGGCTGCCGAATTTAGCAGCACCTCACTCACATCAATAATGAGCAATCACGCAGGCCGCCTGCGTGATTTTTTAATTTTCGCCGTGGCCACGGCTGGCTTCACTTTCGGTGCTTTTGGCCCAGCCACCGCCATTAAGCATACGGTCGCAATAATCAACGCGCCACCCAGCAGTTCCGGCCCGCCGAGGTGAAGGTGAAACATCAGCACTGACACCACTGTCGCGCCAAGCGGTTCAAAGGCGTCCAGCAAGCTAGCCGCCGTGGCGGAAATATACTGCAAACTGGCGAGGTAAACCAAATAAGCGATTAACGTGCCGAACAGCACGACAAAGGCATACGCTGCGATGCCGGTGCGATCAAGGTGCGGTGGATTTTGCCACACCGGCCGATACGCGGTCATTACCAGCCCGCCCAACAACTGGGCCCACGCTGTCACCACCAAGGGTGAATGCCGCCGCAGCAGCCCAGCTGGCAGCATGGTGTACATCGCCGCCGCCAGCGCCGCCAAGAGGCCCCAAAACAAGGCTCGCGGGCCAATCGCCAGCTGGGTCAAGTGCCCTTTGGTGACCACCATCAGCGTGCCAAACATGGCCAACGCAATGATGAGCACATCTTGCCGCCGGGGCAAGGTGCGCGCCATGAACGCTGACAGCACCAAAATCACCACCGGCGCCAAGTACTGCAGAATCGTTGCTGTGGGGGCATTGCCCACGGCCACTGCTTTAAAGTAGATGAACTGCATGGTAATCATGCCGAACAGAATGAAAATCACCATTTGGCCGGCATCGCGTCGGTTGCGCCAAGGCGCCATCACCGCTTGCGGCGCCTTCACCAAGGCCAACAACATGGTCAGCACCCCAGCAATCAGCATTTTCGAACTGATGAGCCAAGCCACATCGACGCCTTGGGCAAATAAAAGCTCACTCGCCGGGCCAGACACACCCCACAAGCAAGCACCGAACATCGCTAAGCCAATTCCCAGTAATCGTTTCTTTTGCATTTTGATTATTCCTATTGTGCCAAGTGATCATCGATGACGCCGGCGCCTTGTAAAAAGCTATACGCCGTCACCGGCCCCATCATGGTGATACCGTGTTTTTTCATGCTGGTAGCGACCTGCTTGGATAGCGGGCTTTGCGCCGGCACCGCCGCCCAGGTTAGCGGGCGATTGATGATTTGCTGACCGCCAGTGAAATGCCAAACATAGGCATCAAAACTGCCATATTCCTTTTGAATGGCCTGCACCGCGCGGGCGTTATGCGGAATGGATTCCAGCTTACGCCGGTTGCGAATCAGCCGGGAATCTTGCATCAGGCCCTCAATCACAGTAGCTGGCATCGCTGCCACCTGATCAAGCTCAAAATGATGAAAAGCTTCATTAAAAGCGGCCCGCTTGTTGACCACCAGCTCCCAATTCAACCCGATTTGGAGACTTTCCAAGCTCATCAGTTCAAACAAAGCTTGGTCATCATGCGTAGGCTGACCCCATTCTTGCTCGTAGTACGCTTTAAGGACCGCACTTTTCTCCCACCACGCGCGCGCTTGCTCGACCATCGCCTTCGCCACCTTTCAGATTAATTGCCACGTGCAAAACTACCTGCAAATCCGGCAAATGTCAATCGCTTGGCGACCATTTCGGCAGAAAAATTGCCGCAAAAAAAGCTCGCCGCTTCACAAAGAAGTGGCGAGCCCGCTGAGTGGTCTAAGCCGTTTTGACAATCAACACATCGCAAGGCGCGGTGCGGTTAACATATTCGGTCACTGAGCCAACTAGGACCCGCTCCACCGCGTTCAAACCGGTGGCGCCGATCATGATCAAATCCGTGTTGTGGTCATGCGGAAAATCCGTCGCAATGACCGTCTTAGGATTACCGAAGCGCACGTGGATGTCAACATCTTCAAGGCCGGCCGCCTTGGCGCGATCTTGCAAACCGGTCAGATACTGTTCCGCATCCTGGGTCAGCTGGTAAATCGCATCGCCGGAAATCATCCCACCATAGCCGCCAATGAACTGCTTGGTATCAAGCACATTAAGCAGATCGAGATGCGCATGATTGGTTTCCGCGACCTTGACCGCCTTTGAAAAAGCTAGTTCTGCTTCGTCAGAGCCATCAACTGGAACCAAAATGGTGTTATATTCCTGATCCATATGATCACATCCTTCTCATTTACTTAAGCGTAAATCATCCCCGCCCTAAAAACAAGCAGGACCATTTTTCACGTGTCCAAAAATGTACAATCCGGTTAAGTTATCGCCCTGTGCTTACCACTCTAATCGATAATGAATACATTTTAGCCTTATTGTCAGCTTGATAATAAATGAATCAGTAAAATTGTTTAATCAACGTTGCATTACCGTTTTGAAACGGCTACATTAGATAACGTGCAGAGCGTAAAAACTCGAATGATTGAAATTAATAGAAATGTGGTGACATAGATGACTGAAACCGTTGGTAGTGCCCTTCGTCAGATTCGCAAGAGTCGCGGCGAGTCCATCGTGGAAGTGGCCAAGGCCACACATACTTCTCCTGCTAGCTTCACCAAATGGGAGAACGACCAAACCGTACCTAGCGAGCGCAGCATTCGTAAGTTGGCTGAATACTACGATACTGAAGCCGTTGATATTTTGGCGCTGGCTTACCCTGACAAGTACGCCAAGGACAAGTCCAGCATCGATCTGAGTGAATACAACGTGATTCGCGTGGAAGATCTGCTTTCCGACAAAACGGTGTTGACCTATAACAATGACCGCTTGCCGCAAACCAAAAAAGATCTCGTTGCTTCTTTCACCGCTGGTTTGATTATCGGCAGTGCCCAAGAAGAGAACTAAGCTTTACCCCAAAAAGTCGCTGCGGCGGCTTTTTTTATTGGCCAACTTTGATATACTGAAACCGAATTCACGAAGGAGGACTTTGCCTTGACACCCAATGAATTACCGATTCACCACGGCTTCAACTTTCGCGACCTTGGCGGCTACCCAACCAAAGCCGGCCAAACCGTCGCCTCGAACCGCCTGATTCGCTCCGGCCGGCTGAACGAATTGTCAACTCGTGACCAAGCGTTTTTGGCGGACTACGGTTTGAAAGTCGATGTCGACTTCCGCTCGCCAGAAGAGCGGGCCGACTCGCCTGACCGCTTGCCAGCAGGCGTCGACTACCAGTTCACCCCGGTGTTTCCCACCGATGAAACCAAAGTCACCAAATCGCAAGAAGAAAAGCACACCGAATTAGCCCAAGATCCCTTGGCCGGTTTTCGCAGCATGGTCAAAACCTATGCCGCCATTGTGCAACTGCCAAGTGCCAAAAAAGCCTACCGCCAGTTCTTTGACCTGCTGCTGGGCATGCCAGCCGATGGCGCCCTGCTTTTCCATTGCAGTGCCGGCAAAGACCGCACCGGTATGGGCGCTGTGTACCTCCTCACCGCGCTCGGTGTCGATCCCGTCACCATTCGCCAAGACTACCTCGCTTCCAACCTGTTCTTGGTTGGTGAAAGTCAGCGCCTGGTCAACGAAATCAAGGCCCAAGGCGGCTCGCCCGCGCTCCAAGCCTCGTACCGCTCCCTCGGCGGCGTGGCCAACGAATACCTGGACTCCGCCTTATTCACCATCAATCGCGAGTATGGCAGCTTGAATGACTACCTGACCAACGAACTCCTGCTGACCAACAGCCAGCGTCAGGACTTGCGGGCCCTGTATCTCAAATAGCCTTCTGACTCGTTTACAATCACCATGAATGATGCCAATACGCCGTCCAGTCTTCATTAGACTTGGCGGCGTATTGCGGTTATTTACCATTGATCGTGTGCGAAGCCAAAAATCACACTAGGGCCGGCCAGCCGGAGCAGGCAGGGGCTCAGTGGTGAAATTGTTCTTAGCCAACTGGTTGGCTTAGAACAAGCCGCGACTTGAAGACTCGCAAGGCGAGGCTCCAAGCGCTGGCCACCACGTTCCAGCCCCTGCCGGCGGAAGCTGACCGACCCGGCAGCTACACTAGCCCTCGCTCATGCAGCCTACGAGAAAACGCGTTATACTATAGAAAAAAGGGAGTGAAAACAATGAAACTTTATCAAGGGTTAACTCAGGTTCAAGTCAACGATACACTGGCGGATGATGTGCCGAACTTCACGATCAAAACCGAATTGGACCGGCCATTGAATTTCGCTCCAGCGACGCTTTATCACTACATCGATAGCGTGCTTAAACCAGGTAGCCGCCACGATGAAAACAACCTGCGCTACGTCACAGATGCCGCCTTTATCGGCGAGAACTTTGACTTCACTAGCATCCCTGAAACGAAGGATTACACCGACTTCGAAGATAAAATGAAATTCACTCGCAACTTGGTGGCCGATCTCAACCGCCACGTTGCCGTCAACATTGACACCAAAGCGAATGAATTCCAATTGGTCTTCGTCGACTAATGGCATGCTAAAGGCCCTGATCATCGCGATCAGGGCCTTTTTTGCCCTTAACGCGTGGCGACCAGCCGGTACGGTAATTGTTTGACGAAAGCTTGATAGGCCGCTTCCTCGCCGGTTGAAGCCACCTGCGCGCCAGTGAACTCACCGGCAGCCAGCGCTGCATCTGGCACGTCGATCAAGTCTGTCACCGTAGCATTACCGATCAGTTCAATCCAGTAAGTGCCATTCGCCTCATGCACCACGGTTTGCACCATGCCACCAGGGTTATAGACACTGTTCAGCTGATCAAAATCGGTTTGATCTGAAGTCAAGGCAAAGGCCAAACTGGTGGCAGCCATCCCCGTCCCGCAAGCGTTGGTGAAGCCCACGCCACGCTCATAAGTCCGGGCAAACAAGGTGTGCGGGGCTTCGATCGTGGCAAAGGTCACATTGACCCCTTCAGGAAAATACGGATTCGGGGCATTCAGCCGCTGGCCAATCGTCCCAATCTTGGTCCCGTTCAGCTCGGCTTCCGGTACAAAAGCAATCAGGTGCGGATTGGGTACTGCCACTGCCGTGAAGTGCAACGCTGGGTCGATGGCGGGCAAGACTTGATTAATAATTTTCGTTGTGTTCAGTTCGGCAAAAGGCAGCGCTGTGGGTTCAAAGCTGACCGGCGAGATTTCCACGCTGTACGCCGGCACTTGTGGGGCCAGGTCCGCCTCGCGGTGCACTGACAGCTTGGCCTCAGCGGTTTGAACGGTAAACTGGGTCTGGCCAGTTTTCTCGCCTAAGTACCGCGCCACCGTGCGCAAGCCATTCCCGCACATTTTGGCGTATGTCCCATCAGCGTTAATCACCGTCATGCGGCCTGCCGCCCCAGGCGCATCATCGACTACCAGCACCCCATCGGCGCCGCCTAATAAACCAGTTTGGCGGTCGGTGATGCGCTGGGTGAAGGCCTTGAGCATTGCAGCAGGAAGCGGCTGGGCCAGCGTGGTTTGATCGAGTAAAAAGAAACTATTTTCCGAGCCGTGGACCTTGCGCAATTCTGCCATGATTGACCTCCATGAGAAAATACTAAGTGAATTTTTAACGAATTGTAGCACAACCTGAACAGACTTGCCATAATGCCCTTGACCCTCAACCGGCAACTAGACTAGACTGCTAGTCAAACGCGCATGTTCTCAAGGAGGAGCTCTCATGGACATTACCACTAACGCAGCCGGTCATCTCACCATTGGCGGCTGCGACGCCTTAGCTTTGGCGCAAGAATTCGATACCCCCGCTTATATTTATGACGTCGCCGCGATCCGCCAGCAAATTCGGGCCTTTGCCGCAGTGTTCGAACAACGTCAGGTGCCTTATGAAGTCAGCTATGCCAGCAAAGCCTTTGCCACGGTAGCGATGTATCAAGTCGCAGCGCAAGAGCATTGCCATGTCGATGTGGTCTCCGGCGGTGAGCTCTACACGGCTTTGAAGGCCAACTTCCCCGCGGCCAACATTTCGTTTCATGGCAACAATAAAAGTGAAGCGGAGCTCAAAGCGGCCCTAGCGGCTGGCGTCGGCACTATCATTGTGGATAATTTCTATGAGCTTGACCTGCTGCAGGGCTTGCTGAAGGCGACGCCGGAAAAACAGCAAAATATCCTGTTGCGCTTAACCCCAGGCATTTCAGCCCACACCCACGCTTATGATCAAACCGGGCAGACCGATAGCAAATTCGGCTTTGACCTTGAATCCGGGCAAGCCGAACAAGCCGCCAAGCTGGCTTTAGCCGCGCCACAGCTCAACTTGCTGGGCATTCACGCCCATATTGGCAGTCAGATTTTCGAAGTGGCCGGTTTTCAAGCCGCAGCCACCAAACTCCTGTCGGTGCTGAAGGCTTGGCACCAAGAATTCGGCTTCACGCCGCAAGTGCTGAATTTAGGCGGCGGCTTTGGCATTCGCTATACTGATGGTGATGATCCTTTGCCGGCCGCGGACTTCGTTGACGCCATTTTGGCCACCCTGCAGGAAACCGCCTTGCCTTTCGCGCAGCCAGCGATTTGGATTGAACCGGGTCGCTCGATTGTCGGGCCCGCGGGCTATCAACTATACCGCGTGGGTAGCCGCAAGGACGTGCCAGGCTTGCGCCCTTATGTCGCCGTTGATGGCGGTATGGGTGACAATATTCGGCCCGCCCTTTATCAGGCCCACTACACCGCGGTCAAAGCGGCCACGCCGCAGGCCCCGGCGCTAGAAACCGTGCACCTGGTTGGCAAGTACTGCGAATCCGGCGATATTTTGATTGATGAAGCGCCGCTGCCGGCTACCCAGCCTGGCGACGTGATTGCTGTGTTGGCGACTGGTGCTTACGGGTATTCAATGGCTTCCAACTACAATCGCAATCCGCGGCCAGCCGTGGTCTTTGCCGAAAATGGCCAGGCCAAACTAGTGGTGCGCCGCGAAACCGATGCCGATTTGGTGCAAAACGACCTGTCTTATCTGTGAGCCTTGGCCGACGCTTTCCTGGCTGGACCAATTCCCTTATAATAAGGATGAAAGGTCGTGCTGAGATGGAACCCTATCCGCAAATGAAACCAGAGGCTGGTGCCCTACCCACTGCCAGTCATGAACCGCTGTGGCAGGTGCTGCAGGCCAAAGTGCCACCGCTGGCTGGGGCCCGCGTGCTAGCGCTACATTGCCATGATGGCGCGTTTTGTCGCGCGGCGATCAATGCTGGCGCCATTGCCGTTTTAGGCGTGGATCATGACGGCACTGCCATCAGCCATGCGCGGGATTTGGCCAGCTCGGATCGCCTGCGGTTTCGCATCATGCCTGATCGCCGGTATGATTTACTCACTGGACCTTACGATTTGATTGTCGGCCCATTCAGTTTACCCACCGATGACCTGCACCGCAGTTCTCATTTGCTGGCCAAATTGCTACGGCCAAACGGGCAAATGCTCCTCGCTGTGTCAGGCGGTCAAAGCGAAGGCCAAGTACGCAGTAAGCTGTCTTCTTGGCTAACGGTCACCGAGTGCTTCCGGCCCAAACAGTCTGAACTGGCTGGCAGTCTGATCATCATTGCCCAGCGCGCCAAAGCCGCCGGTAACCCGAAGCAACGCCGACAACATTAACTCATTATCGAAATAAAAATGAACGCGTCTTAGCACCGCCAGCTTGGCGGTACCAAGACGCGATTTTTATGCACCAAGGATGGCTTGAAAAGCCGCGAAGGTCCGCCCAGCTTGGTCGTAAATCGAGAAAATCACATCATCAAACACCCCGGCAAATTCAGGTTGTGTCAATGCTTGCCGGAAAATCGCGGCCACTTGTGCGGCGGGATTAGCGAACACCCCAGTTCCAAAGGCGCCTAAAATGATGACCCGCGCACCATTGGCCTTGAAGGCGCGCAGGGTTTGGCTGATTTTCAATTGCAGGTCGGGGCCGGTTTGTTCGGTGGTCAAGCGCGGAAAAGCGCTACGGTTAGGCGCCGCCACCGTTACCACATCCACGAAATGATCGGTTAACCGTTGGCCGCTTTCACCAAACACCTGCCGCACATGCGCGGAGTAAATCAAACTAGCGCTGAACAAGCCGTGATGATCATCCGCTCGGTTCGGCGCGTAATACGTGGCTTCAAACAGGCGCAGCTGCGGCAGCAGGTACGTGCATTTGGCGATGCTTTCTTCCTGGGCCTTGGCACCATATTCCACCCCGCCGCCAGGATTGGTGGGACTGGCAAAGTTCATCACTCCAATGTGGCCGGTGGCTTCCCGCATGGTTTGCACCACATCTTCATTCACCAGCCGCCAGCGCACCGGCTGAACGCCAAGCGGCGGGGTAGCCGGCAGGCGCGTCGCGATCAGCTGACTATGCGGCCGGTCAGAATCGGTGGCGTATGCTGCTAAGACTGCTTTTACCATCTGGACTTGATTCATGGGCTCCTCCTGACACGGCTGGCGGATTTTTCGCTGCTTTCACCGCCGCCGCTCATATCCAAACGAAAGATGCTACAATATACCCATACTGAATTGATTGAAATGGGGAATTAGAAAAATGGCAAGTGGCCAAGTCGCCTCTAATTTGCTGGTCATGGTCGTTACCTTTATCTTCGCTGCGTTCTTCGTGGCGGCCGAGTTTGCACTGGTGCAAAGCCGCCCCAGTGCGCTAGAAGAAATGATTGATAACGGCGAAGGCAACCGCGCCAAGCTCAAACGGGCGCTGAATATGGTTCACCGGTTAAATGAGTATCTCTCCACCACCCAAGTCGGCACCTCGGTGTGCGGCATCATTTTGGGTTGGATTGGGGAAGAAACCGTTGAGTTTTTACTGATCGATTTGATGCAGCTTACCCACCTGCAGCTACCGCAAGGCGGGCTGCATGCCGCCGGCGCCGTGATTGGCGTGTTGATTTTGACTTACTTAGAAGTCGTCATCACCGAAATCGTGCCGAAGAACATCTCCATTGATATTCCCATCAAAGTGTTAATGCTGATTGTCACGCCGCTGCACTACTTCCACCTTGCATTCTATCCTTTTGTTTGGTTGCTGAACACCTCCGCCAATGGCCTGGTGCGCCTGATGGGCATGAAGCCGGCGGATGAAGGCAACGAAGCTTTCTCGCAAGCGGAAATCTTGAATTTATCCAAAGCCGCCGTCACCACTGGCGATATGGACCAAAACGATGTCACCTACATGCAGCGCGCCTTTGATTTGAATGACAAAACCGCCCATGACATCATGGTTGACCGGACGTCCCTGGTGGTCATTAACATCGAAGCCACGGTGCATGAAGTCATCCGCGACTACCTGCAAGAAGGCTATAGCCGCTTCCCTGTGGTGGCCGATGGCGACAAGGATAAGGTACTGGGTTACGTCTACATCTACGATCTGGTCAAGCAGGCCCAAGTCGATGACACCGTGCGCGTCTCCAAACTGCTGCGGGCGATGATCACTGTGCCAGAAGCAACGCCGATTCACAATATCTTGCAACAGATGATCAAAAAACAAACGCCCATTGTCGTCGTGGTCGACGAGTATGGTGGTACTTCGGGGATTGTCACGGATAAGGATATTTATGAAGAGCTGTTCGGGACCGTCAAAGATGAAATCGACGACGTTTCCGATGAATACATCATCAAAACCGACCAGCCAAATGTCTACAAAATCTCTGGTAAAACCACGCTGTACGACTTCGAACGGTTCTTCCATACAAACCTGCGCCAGTTTCAGGAATCCGATATTGTCACGATCGCCGGCTTTTTGATGGAAGATCATCCGGATCTGCGCCGCAACGATTCGGTGGTGATTGACCGGTTCAACTTAACGGTCACCGATTACAGCCGCGGCTTTGCCAATTGGTTTGAAGTCACCGTGGGGCCGGAAATTCCCCGCACCATGGATGTGGACGGCGACGGCGAAGAAGAAGATTTGCCGCAACAATAAGCACCAAGCAAGGACGCTGACAAGCGTCCTTTTATTATGCGAAAATAAACATGAAAATAGCCATGAAAGCTTACTGATAGCAATTTTCATTTTGACGGGCTGGCCTTGAACCAGTCTTGGGTAAAAGCTAGCCCAGCCCCGTCAAATCACGGCCGCCTGCTGGTAGCCCACTAGCCCTCACTAAAAATAAGTGCTAGAATAATTCTTTGTAATTTCATAATGAAAGGACTGAAAATGTGAATCAGCCAACAGATGTTAACGGTAAACCGTATAACCGCAACTTGTTGGTGATCACCATGCTGATTGGGACGTTTACGACTTTTCTGACGCAAACGATTCTGACCACTGCGTTTCCCACTTTGATGCGGGACTTTAACATCAATGCCAGCGCAGTCCAATGGTTGACCACCGGCTTTATGCTAGTGATGGGAATCATGATTCCTGTTTCCGCGTGGTTGCTGAGTAAATTCAATGTCAAATACCTTCATATGACGGCGATCACCATCTTCTTCCTGGGCACGCTGCTGTCACGCTTTGCGACCAGCTTCCCAATGCTTTTGACCGGGCGCCTCATACAGGCCATGGGGGTCGGCATGTCGGCCCCGACTTTCCAAACCGTGATGTATTCCATTTTCCCGCCGAGCCAGCGTGGTTCGGCGATGGGGATTGCCGGTATCGTCATCGGCCTCGCCCCAGCGGTGGGGCCAACGCTTTCTGGCTGGGTGCTGCTCAATCACGGCTGGCGCTCCTTGTTCTCCGTGATTTTGCCGATTGCCGCCCTGGTGCTTGTGCTGTCTGCGTATAGCATGCGCAAAGTGCTACCCACCACTAACCCCAAAATTGACTTCTTATCCGTCGTCGAATCCACCTTGGGCTTTGGCTCCCTGCTGTACGGCTTCTCCAGTGTTGGCGATGCCGGCTGGGGTTCCCCGCTGGTAATTGGCACCTTGCTATTCGGGGCAATCGTTGTCGGCCTGTTTGTGCGGCGCCAGTTGCACCTGGCCAAGCCACTTCTAGAGCTGCGCGTGTTCCAGAGCAAATCCTTTACGTTGTCCGTGATTTTGACGGCGGTGGCGTTCATGTCCATGGTCGGCGTCGAAATGGTGCTGCCGATGTACATTCAAACCATTCGCGGCCAAAGTGCCTTCCACTCTGGGCTGATTTTGCTGCCCGGGGCCATCATGATGGGGATTATGAGTCCGGTCACCGGCCGGATTTTTGACCGCATCGGCGCCAAGCGCCTAGCCACTTGTGGTTTGTTCTTGCTCTTGGTAGGCACCTTCCCGTTGATCACGTTGACCGCTGACACGCCGATTTTGTTCGTCACGGTGCTGTACACCGTGCGGATGTTCGGCATCACCATGGTCACCATGCCGGTCACCACTGCTGGCATGAACAGCCTGCCGAATAATCTGATCAACCATGGCACCGCCGTGAACAACACGATTCGCCAAGTTGCGGCTTCCATTGGGACTGCGATTTTGGTTTCGGTGCTATCGACCGTCACCAAAGGCCAAACGCCAGCCAGCGCCTTGGCCAAAACTGACCCGATTGCCTTTGCCCGGGCCATGAACAATGCTACCGTGGCCGGTTATCGTGCCGCCTTCGTGGTATCGCTCATTCTCGCCGCGCTTGGGTTCGCTTTGTCCTTCATGTTGAAGAAGGACCCCATCGATCAGGGAGGTGATGCGCAGTGATTCTCGTTATTCTGGTGCTCGCCGCCTTTTGTTTCTTCCTGGTCGCGGTGCTAGCCCCTCGCGGCCGCGCTCGCAGCGGCTGGATGGGGGCGCTGGCCCTGATCTTGATTGCCAGCGTGCTGGCGATTGCGGCCAATGACCTCAGCCATTTTGGACTAAAAACCGTTACCACCAGCACCACCCAGCGCATTTCCGGCGTCAAAGACAATACGCTGTTGGTGAAGCAGATTGGGACGAACGGCAAAAATCAGGTCGTGGTGTATCGGCCTAACCCACTGAGTAACAAAACCGTCGCCGCCAAGCCTGGCGTCACAACGACCGTTCAAGTCAAACGCGGTCAAACGGCCGCGTTGACCATCAAAACCAAACAGTTACGTTATCAAAACACCTTCTACGCCTTTTGGTTTGCCTGGTCGGGGCAAAACCGGCAGACGCTGCACCGTGCTTATCAGTTCACGGTGCCAGCCAGCTGGCAGCTCATTCAGAAGTAACGCAAAAGCTCTCCCTGCCTGCGCAGGGAGAGCTTTTTGTTCACAATTTAGGCTGGCTGCGTCGCTAGCGCCGGCTGTTTTTCCCAGGTGAATTCACGCTTGGCGAGGCGCAACACGCCGTCGCATTGCGCAGCCACAGTGGGTTCATGGGTGACAATGATCACGCACTTTTGCTGTTCATGAGCGATCTGGTTGAACAAGGCAATCACTTCATCGGTGTTGCCTTCGTCCAGGTTGCCGGTGGGTTCGTCGGCAACCACCAGCGGGGCATCGCACACCATGGTGCGGGCAATGGCGACGCGTTGCTGCTGGCCCCCAGACAGGCGCTGGACGTTTTGGGTCATTTGCTGGTCGGTCAACCCGAGCTTGCGCAGCATGCCTTTAGCAAACTCGCGGTCGCCGCGGTGCTCGGCTTTCGTAATGGCCATGGCAGTCATTAAGTTCTCCAGCGCCGACATATATGTGAACAGGTTGTACGCCTGGAACACGATGCTGACCTTGCTCTGCCGGTACTGCGTCAGGCCAATTTTGCGAATATCGACGCCTTCAATCAGAATTTTGCCGGCTTTGGGCGTATCGAGCCCGGCCAGTAGCGACACCATGGTCGTTTTGCCAGAACCCGACTGACCCACGATCGCGTAGGAGTGCCCAGCAGTGAATTGCAAGTTCACGTCTTTGAACAAGTAATCTTCTTCAACGGTGTACCAGTAACTTAAATTTTCAGTCGTTAACATAGTTGGCTCCTTTCTACGCTTATTGGATCAGAATCGTCTTCGGTTGCAGGCGCAAAATGCCGGCTGCGGCAATCAAAATCGCAATCAAGATAATCGCTAGCCCTAAGCCAAACAACAAGAGAATGGCTTGTGGCGTCACTTTCACGGCTAGCTGGGTTTGTTTCTGCTGAGCCGCCTGCGTCCGTCCTGGCATCTGCCCTGGCGTCCCGCTCTTGCTGGTGCCTGTACCACTGCCGCCAGGTTGCCCACCAGGCCCTTGCATCCCTTGGGTGCTGGTCGTGGTGGTTTGACTGCTGATGACTTGCGCTGCGAGTTTGTCGCCGACGAATTTACCGCCGGCGCTGGCAATGCCGACACCAACCAACAAGATGACCAACAATTCAACGAAGAACTGGGCAATGATCTTGAAGCGCCGTTCCCCTAAGGACAGTAGGATGCCAATTTCATAGCGGCGCTCTCTGATCATCAAAATGACTATCAAAGCCAAAATAATGGTACCGGCAATCGCGACCAGCCACACGATTTTATCCGCAAAGCTGGTCACGGATTGCATCGATGCTTTCACCATTTGGTAATTCTGATCATCGGCACTCAGGCTAAACTTACTGGAAATCAGCTTGGAAGCGGTCTTCTTCACGCTAGCCACCTTGCTTGGGGTGCTGACGGTAAAGACCACCGAATCAGCCGTGTTGGCATACTTGGTACCTTTGATCGTATTAGCCAAGGTGTAGCTGGTGTAAATCGTATTCGCTGGGTCGCTGGCCATTGGCCCCATCGAGGCCGTGGCGCTACTCTTGGCTTTGTAGATGCCGACAATTTTCAGCTTGTAAGTGCCGCTACCACTGGTCTTTTTCACCGTGATGGTGTCACCAACACTGAGGCTATCGGCCTTAGCCAGTTCACTCTCGATGACGACATTTTGGGTGCCTTCATCGGCGGTGGTTAAGCCACGGCCTTTGGTAATCGTGTAGTTGCCTTGGCTAAATTCACTGCTGCTGGCAGTGCTGGAGACCCCAGCCACCGTGATGTCGCCGCGGCTGCTATCCTGGCCCCCTGGCCCCTGACTAGAGCTGGTGGTGCTGACCGCGTCAAAACTCTTGGCATTGACTGAGGTCGAAACACTGACAGAGTAGCTTTCCACGCCTTGCAGCGCCGCAATCTTCTTGGCGGTGCTGAGTTTAACCGGACTCATGGATAAGGACGGCTTTTGCCCGCTGGTTCCTGACGGCGGTGTGCCACTACTGCTGCGCATCGCCTTAAACGCTGCCTCCCGGTTAGCGCTCAGGGTTAAGGTCGCCCCGATACTGGCTTTGGCATTGGTCGTGGCTTGATCGGCGGCGGCTTTAATCAGCAGCCCCGCCATGACGAATAACATAATGGCAGACGTCACCAAGACCAATAATAGCGTGCGGCCTTTCTTGGCAATCAAGTTCAACCATGCACGTTTCACAAAATTCATCGCTTTCGCTCCCATCTGAACTATTTGTCACAATGACTAAGTTCAGGGTACGGAGCAAATGTGAGAAAGTTATGAAGTGATTAGGTTAAAAAAGCGGGTAATTCTAGACCTTTATCGCCGGCGCAAGGTCCAAGTCAACTGCAGCCATGCAATCACCGCCAAGCCCAGCAGGAACCACAGCGCCCACTGACTGCCCAGCATCGTGCCGGCAATCTGGCTGCGGCCCGCTTGACCGCCCGCCACAATGGCTGAGGCAATGGCTGTCCCCAGCGCCGCGGTAAACTGCTGCAGGGTATTCATAATCGCATTACCATCGGCTTGTTGCTGCTTGGGCAGCTGGGCTAAGGTCGTGGTCAAAATGTTGCCAAAGGCTAAACCGACACCGAACATGAACAGCACATAACACCCCAGCACTTGCGCATCGCTGAGCGGCATGCCATTGATGACAAACACCAGCATCCCCAGCAGCACCACCGTGACGCCGCTGATGATCGGGCGCTTCGGACCAAAATGGTCGTACAGGCGCCCACTGATTGGCGCGAGCACCGCCCCAATCGCCGCCCCAGGCAGCACAATCAACCCGGCGGCCAAGGCCGAGGCTTGGTTAACCAACTGCAGGTAATTAGGGAGCACAAACGACAGCCCCAAAGCCATCATTTGAAAACAAACGAAGGCGATGGCAAATTGAGCGAACTTCTTTTGCTTGAACGGGGACAGATCCAAAATGGGCTGAGTCTCATGCCGCGAACGCACTGCAAAGGCACTCAGCGCCAGCGCCCCAATCACAATCGCCAGCACGCTGACCAGGACATTTGCGCCACTGATGGTGCTGACGCCATAGATCAACCCGGCAAAAGCCAGCACCAGCAAGCCCACGCTGAGTTTGTCCAGACGGCTCGGGGCCAAGGCACTCTTCTGCAGAATGCAGGTCCACCCGAGCCCGAGCGAAACCAGTAGCACCGGCAACAAGAAGACAAAAATATACCGCCAGCTTAAATAGGTGGTGATCAAGCCACCAAACGTGGGGCCAATCGCTGGCGCAATGCCGGTGATCAACGTGCCCACCCCCATCATCATGCCGATTTTAGCCGGAGCGACTTGTTCCAAAATAATGTTAAACATTAAGGGTAGCGCAATCCCGGTCCCAAGCCCTTGCACCGCCCGGCCGAGGAGTAGCACCCAGAACGCCGGCGCCGTGGCATCCAAAATCAGCCCCAGCATAAAGAGCAAGTTGGCCACCAAAAACAGCTGGCGCATTTTAAAGCGGCGCTTCAAAAATGCCGACAAGGGAATGACGGTGGCAACGATCAGCAGATACAAGGTGGTCAGCCACTGCACCGTGCTTGTCCCCACATTAAATTCACGCATCACAGTCGGAAACGTGATGTTCATCGCGGTTTCCACAATTACCCCGCTGAAAGACAATAAACCGGTGGCGAAAATCGCCCCCATGACTTTACGTTCGTTACTCACTTTATTCGCTCACCTTTCGCCAATATGCCAACATTTCACTAAACTGCGCCCGCGCCGCCGGCGAAAACGCCGCGACGAACGCCGCCTGCGAACGCTGAATGTAGGCTGACGTGGCTTCCTGCAGCGCCTGACCTTTCGCCGTCAACGTCACTTGCTTCTGCCGGGTATCGCCGGCATAGCGCTGTTCCACGATCAAGTCGCGCGCCGCCATGCGCTTGAGCAACCCGGTGGCCGTCGAACGCCGAATGGCAAATTCAGCTTCAATGTCGCGCTGCAGGCAGACTGCCGGCGCATGGACAATAAAGTCGAGGATCGACATCTGCGTGCCGGTCAAGTCAAATTGCTGGGCATAGGCATCCATGTTTTGAGTCATATGATTGGCCGCCAGCTTGATGCTACGGCCGTAGTTTTCTGTCATGTTTATCCTTCTTTCGTTAGCACACTAACGTTTAGTCTAACACGATTTTCAGAAAATGGTTGAAAAACTTTCGCCAAACCGGTATGATAATCACTCGTTGGGCATCTGCCCCAAACAGAACAAATCGCAGCGTCATTCCGCCTATTATGGCGCTGCCAAGTCCCTATGGCCAAGCCATGGGGACTTTTTTTATCCCGGCGCGGCCGGTTCTGTCATCATTAAACGTAAGGAGTTTTTATACTATGGAGTTATCACAATCATTACCTAAAGCGCGGGTGCAAATTGCCCACCCTGCTTTAGCCATGCTCGGTCTGATGATCGGGTCATTCGTTGGCATGTTTTCCGAAACTGCCTTGAACATCGCGTTGCCTAGCCTGATGGCGGCTTTGAATGTGTCGCAAGGCACCATCCAATGGCTAGTCACCGGCTACATGCTGGTCATCGGCATCTGCATGCCGCTGTCGAGCTTGTTGTCCAAGCGCTTTGCCACTAAGAAAATCGTCTTGTTCGCACTTGGGGCCTTTGCCTTGGGGGCCATCATCTCCGCCACCGCTAGCGTCTTTCCAGTGGTCTTGGTTGGCCGGATGATGCAGGGCATCGGCACTGGCTTGATTTTGCCGCTGATGTTCTCAGTCGCAATGCAAATCTTCCCGCCGCAACGCCTTGGCACTGTCATGGGCCTCGCTGCCTTGGTGATCATGTTCGCCCCTGCCATTGGCCCCACGGTCACCGGCATTCTGCTAGGTGTCGCCTCTTGGCACGCGATTTTCTGGCTCTTCGTGCCTTTCTTGGTGGTGGCCTTCATCTTAGCTGCCATCGCCATGGACACCGCCTTTGAACAAAAAGCGGTGCCCGTCGATTGGCTATCGATCCTGCTGTCAACCATCGGCTTTGCCGGCATCGTGGTCGGCACTTCCATGGCCAGTGACGCCGGCTGGTTGTCAGCGCGCGTCCTGCTGGCTTTAGTCGTCGGTATTGCCGCTTTGGCGGTTTATGCCACCCGCCAGTTGCATGATCAGGCGCCAATGCTGAACCTGCACGTCTTCCAAAACCGCGCTTTCACCACCGGCACCTTGCTCGTCATGCTCGACTTCGGCGTGATTTTGGCTTCCATGTACCTCCTGCCTCAATACCTGCAGCGGGTGATGAACTTGCCGGTCGCCATGGTCGGGATTGCCATGCTGCCAGGGGGCGTCGTTAACGCGTTAGTCTCAGCACTCGCCGGTCGCATGTATGACCGCTTCGGTGCCAAATGGCTGACCCGCGGCGGCTTCATCATCGCCATGCTGGGCGTGTTGATTTTACTGATGACCAACGCCGACAGCTCGTTAGGGCAAGTCATTGCTGGTCATATTGTCTTGATGATTGGGGCGCCTTTAGCCATGTCCCCAGCTCAAACTTATGGCCTGAACTCCTTGAACGGCGCTGAAAGTGCTGACGGCAGTGCGGTGCTGAACACCTTGCAACAAATCGTCGGCGCGGTCGCGACTGCGGTGGCGACGAGCATGTTGGCCGTTGGCGGCCGGCAAGCTGCAGGTGCCGCCGGTTGGACCGTTGGCGCCCACTACGGCTTCATCTTCGTCTTGATCATCGCCGCTGTCGCCTTCGTGATTTCCTTTGCGGTTCGCGGCAAAGTGAAGAGCCAAGATGTACCCGTTAAATAAGATTGAAAAGCGGTGGCAGCACCGCTTTTTTTATTACCTAAAAGCCCTTGTTCCTGTCTGTGAAAACGCTTAGACTGAAGCTAATCACGGAAAAAGGAAGGTCACTATGTCGCCTTATGCCATTTTTATGGACATCGACAACACCATTGTCGGGCCCAGTCAGTATCCCTCCAAACGCACGGTGGATACCATTGCCAAGTACCGCGCGCAAGGGCATCGTTTCTTCATCGCCAGCGGCCGACCGCTGTTTTCTGCCACCGAAATGGCGGATCGCATCGGACCGGATTTGGACATCATTTGCTCCAATGGCACCATCAGCCGCGTGGATGAAAAGCTGTACGTGCAGCATCTCACCCCCCGGGCGCTAGAAGGAATCTACCGGGTAGCGCATGAATATCAGCTGCCGCAATACTTTTTCACCCAATCTCAGGTGCTGTATCTGCGGCCGATGACCAAAGGCATCTCTGAAGATAGTCAGGTGCGCATTGCTGGCGAAGACCCCAACCATTACGTCGCCATTGACTCGGTGGAGCAACTTAAACGCTGGGCCGATCGGATTATCAACGCGATTGCCTTCGATCAAGACCCGGCCAACTTGGCCAAGGCGCGCGTCGCCATGGCGCAAGTCCAAGATATCGATACCTCCAGCTCATCGCCGGACAACATCGAAATTACCGGCCACGGCATCAACAAAGCCACCGCGATTTTGCGGGTCTGTGAGCGGCTTAACCAGCCCATGGCGCGCACGATGGCCTTTGGCGACGGTAGCAATGACTTGGAAATGTTGACCACGGTGCATTACGGTGTCGCCATGGGCAACGCCAACGCCGAAGTCAAAGCCGCAACCAAGTTTCATACCCTCGACATCGATCATGATGGCGTCGCGGTCTTTCTTGATGACTTCTTCGGTGGCAAAGCTTAGTCCGCCTAACGCAAACAGCGCTTCGCTCATGGTGCGAGCGAAGCGCTGTTTTGATTCTAATGACCTACCTTAAACCTCATGCCGTTCAAACGGTTGGTCGGAAATCCCTCGGCTCAGAATCAACTTCGCCCATTCCTTAGCGGAAAAGAGGCTGTGATCCTTGTAGTTCCCGCAGGACTCGATGGTCGTGCCTGGCACATCAGCCCAAGTGATGTCGTTAGCAATGGCTTCAAGACTTGATTTCAAAGCCTTAGCGACTTCGGTGGTGCTGTGGGTGCCCCAGGTAATCAAATGAAAACCAGTGCGGCAGCCAAAGGGTGAACAGTCAATCACGCCATCCAGCCGGTCGCGCAACAAGCTCGCCAGCAAGTGTTCGATGGTGTGCAAGCCGGCCGTATCGATGGCCGCTTGGTTGGGCTGGACCAACCGCAAGTCATAATTGGAAATGACATCCCCTTGAGGTCCGTGTTCCTCGGTAATCAGCCGCACATAAGGGGCCTTCACTTTTGTGTGATCCAACGTAAAACTTTCAACTTTTGCCATGTGAAAATTCCTCCTTATTCTCCTGTTACTTCTAGTGTAACGCTACTTGGCCCAAACCTCGGCGGCAATTTCTTGCACTAATTTGAGCTTGGCCCATTGCTGCGCTTCGGTCACCTTGTTACCTTCCGCCGTTGAGGCAAAGCCGCACTGAGTGGATAAGGCGAGATGATCCAGCGGCACAAATGCCGTTGCCGCCTGAATGCGCGCCTTAATCGCGGCTGGGTCTTCCAACTCAGCAAACTTGGAGGTGACTAGCCCGAGCACAATGCGCTTATGCTCATCATGATTCCACAGCTTAGCCAGCGGCGTAAAGTCCCCGGCGCGGTCGTTGTCATACTCCAAGAACAGCCCAGCGTATGGCAAGTCCTTAATGTAATCCGCCACGTACTGATAGCCGCCAGCAAACAGGTAAGTCGACTGGAAGTTGCCGCGGCAAATATGCGACGTCACCGTCAAATCCTTGGGCAGCTGCGGTAAAATCGCCGCCAGCACCCGATGCGCGCGCTCCGCCAGTTCCACATAAGGCTGTTTGGCGGCTTCATCATGCTCATTTTCCCGCAGGTTTTGAATCAGAAACGCCCAGTTCGTGTCATCAATTTGCAAGTAGCGGCAGCCCAGGTCATAAAAATGCTGAATGGTCGCCACATAAGCGGCCACCACGGCGGCTTCGTAATCGGCAATGGTGGCGTAATACTTGGCCCAGTGGTCGCTGCGGTGATCGCGGAACAACAGCGCCGGGCTCGGAATAGTCTGCTTGGCCAGCACGCCTGCCGGTACAATCGATTGCAGATAGCTGAAGGCGGCAAAGAACGGATGGTCTGGGTTGTAGCTGATTTTACCGGTTAAGGTGACATTTGCTGCGGCGTTGATATCACCTTTGAAGTTATGCTCGTAGGTGGCATGCTGAATTTCATCGACGCCATTGAGGCCCCACAAGAAGTCTAGGTGCCAATACTGGCGTGAAAATTCGCCATCGGTGACAGCTTTGAAGCCTAACGCCACCTGCTGATCAACGATGCGCTTGATCTCCTGATGCTGCACCGCCAGGGCCTCAGCGGCGGTGATGTCGCCGGCGGCCAAGGCGGCTTGGGCGTCTTTGAGGGTTTGCGGGCGCAGTAGTGAGCCGACTAAATCGGCGGTGAATGGAATGGTATCGGTTTGTGCAGTCATGATGATTTCCTCCTTGATGAACCACGTGTTGGCATGAAAAAAGCCCCTTGATTCGGCAAAATGCCAAATCAAGGGGCGAAAAGTCGCGGTGCCACCCTTGTTCCCGAGCCAAGCTCGGCTTAAGTACCTGTTGATACTCGGCGGGGTAACGACCGCAATCGGACCAGCAGCGTGAACTGGAGGTCAGCTATTTGGAGCTCATTTTCACCAATTAACGACGGCCCCTTTCTCACCAACCGGGTTCTCTGTCCGTCGCGCCATGGCTCTCTTCTCCGCAAAGCACGTGATATGAATAAGGTCATCTTATGGCCTTGCTCTCATAATGTCAACATCCTTTTTTAATTTGCCGCCGGCGTGCGCTTCTCACGCAGCCGCAGCAGCTGCCCCAAACCGGCCATCACTAAGCCCACAATCGCCACAATTCCGGCGACATGCTGCCACACCGGCACAAACTGGGCCTGCATTTGGAGAATAACCGGCGTGCCAACGCCGCTGAGCTTAATGTAAGGCGCAAACGCTGGGAGCGCCGCGAGCAAGGCGCCCAGCCCAGCTAGCAAGGCAATCAGGTAAGTAATCCGGCCACTAACTCGCAGCCACCGCGCCCAGCTGTGACTGACGGCGCGCATGACCAGCAGCACCGCCGCCGCCAAAATGCCGCCAACAATCGCCGCGGTTTGGCTAAATAGCGCGAACATCGGGTAGGCTAGCCCAATGCCATGCGCCATCATGGTATCCAGAATGACCTTGTCAAAATGTTCCTGCACCGCGGCCTTCACCTGGGTCCGAATCGCGGCCGGATAGGCTTGCCCTTGCTTTTGCAATGAGGCGGCGGTCCGCTGATCGATTTCTTTCAGCAGCGGCGCTAACGTCAGCTTGCTCGCAGAATCCGGATCGGTACTGATAAATGACCAGTCAATCGCTTTGCTTGTTTGTGGCACCTGGCCAAAGTTGGCGCTGACCGCCAGTCCGGTGCGCAAGCCGCGGGCCAGCGTCGTCTTCGTCACGAGGTTGCCTTGCGGGGCTACCGGCAAATCAGCGCCGGTTTCCACCTTGACCGCCGAGGCCGTGATGGTCTGCTGAAAACTGGTCAGGCTCGCCGAGTTGGTGAGGGCCCGTCGCATTTGCGTTTCCCGGCCAAAAGTCAGCGCAAAGCTGAGGCCCACCCCAAATACGATCAGGAGCACCGTATAGATTAAACTGAATAACCCCAGCCAGCCGCGACTGACCCCTGTGTATTTTCCTCGCATGTGTGTGCCTCCGTTTCTCCCATTATACCCGAACCACCGCGATTCTGCGACCGGACGGCGTACTGCATCTGGTATCTCACCAGTTAAAACGGCACTACCAGTAGTAGCCGATTTCGTGGTACAGTTAGCGTAACGAAAAGCGGCAGTCGCCATCGACCGCCGCCGCAAAGGAGTCTCCCTTCATGATCAACTTACTGTACATTTCAATTTCCGGTAACACCCGCGCCTTCGCCCAGCGTTTGACTCATTATGCTGAAGCCCAGCATGAGGTCGATTCCGCGCAACCGCTGATTCACTTAACGGAAATCTCAGACGCCTCGCAGGCTGAAGGTGAAACTGCGCCTTATTTTGTGATGATTCCCACCTACCTGGATGGCGGCAATGGCATCGATAATGGCTTCAATGAACTGATGACCACCGCCATGGGTGATTACATGCGCGAACCCGGCAATGCCGCGTGGTGTCGCGGGATCATTGGCTCAGGCAATCGTAACTTCAACGAACAATACTGCTTAACCGCCAAGGAATACTGCCGGGAGTTCGACGTACCGTTTTTAGCGGACTATGAACTGCGCGGTAACGCCGTGGATGCCAAGCGAATCTATGAAATCTTGGTGCAAACCAGCCAGGCTGATCAGGCGAAATAACGATCAATCCAGCCAATCACGCGCTGTCGGTACTCGGCTGGCGCTTTGGCCAAGCTCTGGGCGTGTCCGGCTTTCGGGACCACCCAGAGCTTTTTTGGTGCGCTGGTAGCCGCATACTCGCGATGCACCATCGCCGTGGGCACGAAGTTGTCTTGGGCGCCGTGAATGAAGAAAATCGGCCGGGTGTTGTGATGCAAGGCCGCAATCGTTGACGCCTGGAACACATTGTATTTTGCCTTCAGACTAGCCGTCAAAGCGACGGTCGGCACCAGTGGATAGCGCGGCAGGTTATACATTGCTTTGGCTTGCGCGGCCAGCTCATCCATGATGCTGGTATAGCCGCAGTCTTCGACAATGACTTTGACCTGACTGGGCAGCTGTTCGCCGCTGAGGTACATCACCGTGGCGCCGCCCATGGACTCGCCATACAACGCAATTTGGCTATGCCGACCGACCCGCTTAATCACTTGGTTTAGCCAACGCAGGTAGTCGCCGCGGTCTTGGTAGCCGTAGCCAATCGTGTTACCGGTCGACTGGCCATGACCGCGATCATCTGGCGCCAGCACATTAAAGCCAGCGTCATGAAACAGCTTGATTTGGCGGGCCATTTTTTCTTTGGTACCCATGTAGCCATGCGCCACCACCACTGTTTTCAGCGTCGACTTGGCCGCTGGGACGTAATCCGCCACTAGCTTTAAGCCGTCTGGGGTCGTTTGATGCCAGGTGGTTTTGGTCGTCTGGGCGAGCCAGTGTTGCGCCTTGGCCACCGCCGGGCTGGTGGTATGGCTCAAAAAGGTCTTGCGACTAGGCACAAAGGCAAATTGGTAAAAATAAAGCGAAGCGCCGGCCAAGCCGCCACAAATGACCATCCCCAAAGTGGTTAAGATGATTGTCCATTTTCGTTTCAAATTTCGGCCCCCTATTTTATCTATATTGGCACGGGAAAGGTTTGGCGTCTATCGTTATTTGAGATAGACTAACGGTATCGAGACAATAAGGAGCATGGGTATGGAAGAACAAAGACTACGCCGCGAGTTCATTAATATTTACTTCACGACGATCAAACATATCGAAACCGAAATTTCCAAACCGTTGACTCAATTTCGGTTATCTTTTGAACAATACCAGATTCTGAACGATTTGGCGACTCATGAGGTGGCCACACTGACTGATATTGTGGCCAAGCGTCAAGTTACCAAGCCCGCCAGCTGCGGGTGCTGCGCGACCTAGGCTATGTGACTCAGGCCTCTGATAATGGCGATCACCGCCGCCGGCTGCTCCAACTGACCCCACTGGGCAAACGGGTCGAAGCGCAGGCCAGTGCCTTGAGCAAGGCCGAATTTGATCGTTGGGTGGCGATCATGGGCGAGCAGAAACTTTTGGACCTGCTGACGATGCTTCAAACCGCCAGTGAATTACTGTTAGATACGCCGGCGCAAACCACCAAATAAGCACAAGAAAGCCGCATCCGGTTTGGGAGGATGCGGCTTTCGTTTGGCCTAAGCGAGCAATTGGGCGACCCCTGCTGGTAATTCACTCGGACTGGCGACCAGCGCCATGGCGTGGGCGCCGTTGAGCTCTTGCGCG
This sequence comes from Lacticaseibacillus suilingensis, assembly GCF_016861845.1. GTDB lineage: Bacteria > Bacillota > Bacilli > Lactobacillales > Lactobacillaceae > Lacticaseibacillus > Lacticaseibacillus suilingensis. The sequence continues at coordinate 195,874 of NZ_BOLV01000001.1, read as the reverse complement.
TCGCCGAAGCCATAAGTCACGCCGAGGGTTTTGACATGATTGTTTTCGCCGCCAATCATATCGGTATCGCGGTCGCCAATCATCACACTACGCGCCGGATCCGCGTTCGCAGAAGCAATGGCGTATTCCAACACCGCGGTTTTCGACGACCGAATCCGCTCATCCAGCGTCGCGCCATACAAGCCTGAGAAATACTGATTCAGGTCAAAGTGCTCAGCGATTCGCTTGATCATGGGCTCTGGCTTGGCAGAAGCGACATTGAGCTGATAGCCAGCCAGCCGCAGTTGATCCAGCGCTTTAGTCACACCAGGATAAAGGCTGAGCTCAAAGATGCCCTCAACTTGATAGTGTTCCTGGTAATAGCCAATCGTGCGCGTCACTTCTGCAGCACTCAAGGCTGGGTAGTATTTGTTCATACTGGTGGTGAGCGACGGACCAATAAAGTTGCGGTACGTCGCATCATCGAGTTGCGGCAAGTGCATGGCATCAATCATGTAGTGAATACTATCGATAATCCCTTTTTCGGAATTCGCAATCGTACCATCAAAATCAAAAAACAGGGACTTCATTCATCAATCTCCTTTGCTTGCCGCTTCAACGCAGCTTTCAACATAAATGGGGCAATCAACGTCGTCAGCACAATCACAATGATCACGCTGGAATAAAAATCGCGATGGAGCAAGTGGGCATCAAAGCCAATTTGAGCGACAATCAGGGCCATTTCGCCACGACTGACCATGCCGCTGCCGATGATGTTGGCATCTGACCAAGCCATCCCCGCGAACTTGGCGCCAGCACCGCAGCCCAACCATTTGGTGAGCAAGGCCAACCCCGTCAAAATCACGATGAACCAGAAATCGTGCAGCACCCCAACAAACCGCATGTTGAGGCCAATCGACACGAAGAACACCGGAATGAACACCCCGTAGCCAATCGCTTCCAGCGCTTGGTCCACTTCAGCTCGATACTTGGTTTCACTCACGGCAACCCCGGCGAAAAACGCGCCAATCACCGCTGACAGCCCCAGCAAATCCGCCAGGTACGCCATACCTAGACATAGCAGCAGCGACCCTAACGTCACCGACGCCACCGGCAGCAGATGCTGGGCCAGGTGCATCACCAGCGGCGCTAGCCATTTGACCACCAGATAAATCAGGCCAAAATACAGCACCTGCTCGATCAGCGTCAGCCATAGCGGTACCGCGGTCTTAGCGCCGGTGCCAAAGACCCCGACTGCCACACTTAAGATGATCACCGTCAAAATATCATCCACCACTGCCGCGCCTAAAATGGTGGCGCCGCTTTTACTATCGAGGGCGTTAAGCTCTTTGAGCACCTCAACGGAAATCGAAACCGAAGTGGCGGCATAGGTGATCCCCAGAAAAGCAGCCGCGACAGAGGAAAAGCCCCAAGCCGAAGCGAAGGCAAAAATCACGCCGGTAAGGACGATGACCCCAATCACGGCAACGAGCACCGCCGGGCGGAAATATTTCTTGAGCATCGTCAGGTCGCTTTCCAGCCCAGCGATGAACATTAGGACAATCACGCCGATTTCGCTGAATTCGCTAATCATGTGGCTGGGTTGAATCCAATTCAGTAGCGCCGGCCCAAACACAATCCCAGCCACCAGCTCGCCGATCACGGCGGGAATGCCAATTTTTAAACTAAAATGACTGAGCAGCAGCGTTGCTAATAAGATCAACGCCAACACGCCTAAATACCCCATCGCCGCTCCCTTCTGCGTCGATTCCTACTTCAATAACAACTGGTACGCGTTGCGTTCTGGTACTGGCTCATCTAGATAGACAATGCCGCGATACTCAAAGCCGTTGCCTAAAATGACATGCTGCATGATTTTGTTTTGAGCATGGGTGTCGATACGCAGGTCGTAAAACCCGCGCTTATAGGCCTCAGTGATGAGATTGGACATAAACAATTTACTGAGATGCTGGCCGCGAATCTTGGCCGAAACGGCAAAGCGATGAATCATCATGTAAGGCGCAGCGCCGACCCAACCGGGGCCATCGATTTTGCCATAGAACGGGTCCGGTCCTTCCAGGAGGCTAGCGTTACCGGCCACCTGGCCATCCACAATCAGCAGGCGGTTGGTGCCTTTGGCTAAATCAGCTTCCACTGCTGGCTGATCTGGATAGGTGCCTTGCCACTGGTTGATGCCTTGGGCGTGCAAAAACGCGCGGGCGTCATCAATGATGCCCATAATCGCCGGAATGTCCGCCGGTGTGCCTTGCCGCATATAAATAGTTGCCATGCTGTGCCTCCAGTAAAAGATAGTGCTCTTATTGTCGCGCAAAAATGCGCTTTTGGCAATTGAGGCAGCGGAGTGAAGCCGGTTTTAGCCTGACGAGTAGCCTAGGCAAGTGCCTTGAAGCTGGGCTTGGGTTTCGAGGTGCTTGCCGTAGCTAATCGCTCAGGCGTTGGCTTCACGCAGCGCGACTAAAGGCAGGCCCGGGCAGCCTCCGCGGGGAGGGGCTGGAACGTGGTGGCCAGCGCTTTGAGCCTCGCGATGCGAGTCTCAAAGTCGCGGCTTGTTCTATGCCAGCCTAGACCGCTGGCTAAGAACAATTTCACCACTGAGCCCCTCCCCGCTCCGGTTGCCCTCAACAGGCGATATAGCAGACTGTGGAGTGTGGCTGCTTTTAGCCGGATGAATAGCCTCGCCAGATGGTTTGCTACCGCTTTTGGGTGGCGAGCCAACTGGTGTAGCTAGCGACTCGAGTGTTGCCAACCGTAGCGCAACTATGAAGGCTGCGGAGTGTGGCGAGCAGACGCAAAAACACCCCTGGGCAGGTAAATCAAGTTGCCTAGGGGTGCTCGCAATTGTGAACCAAACTTACACTTCTGGCTTGGCCAGTTTGTGCATGTGCGGCTTGATGCCATGATGATGCCGGCAGCCGTGGTGCAGCATTGCCTTGAGTCTGATTTGCTTGGTGCGTTCTTTTTCCGCCCGCAGTTTTTGGTGCCCGATAATGATCTGGGTGGTGCCGATAATCATGAGCGCTACAGGTACGGTGTGAATAATGGCCAAGGGAATCACGAGTTCTGGGTCATCCTTCAGCATATTATCAAACGTGTGAATGGGCTCTTGCGCCGTTTCGACGAACTGTTTTGCAATTGCTTTCGTTTCTTTGAACATGGCCATCCCTCCTGTCTCTATCATACCAATTCACCGCCAAATTGCGAGGGAAAACGCTATCTTTGTTGAGACGGCAAGGCCTTTTCATCCCCTTGGCGCGGCCAGATATGGTACAACAAAGACAGAAAGGATGTGGCGAACATGACAGAACGCATTTTGGTGGCCTATGATGGCTCACCAGCGGCAGGCAAGGCGGTGGCGACAGCTCAGGCGATTGCGGCGCAAGAAGACGTGGTGATCGATCTACTCTACGTCATCGATACCCGCTCTTACCATGTGGGTCTTTATCAACAACCTGATGTCGATGGCACGATTTTATACAACGCCGAAACGCGCGCCGAACTTGAGCTGGATGAGCAAGCCAAAAAGCTGCAAGCTCAAGGTTTAACCGTGGCGTATCACTTGCGCTTCGGTAATCCGCGCACCGTGATTGCCTTGGATTTCCCGCAAGAATACCACTCCAGTCTAATTATTCTGGGCCGCGCAACCAAGCACGCCGCCACGCGCATGTTCATGGGCTCGGTGGCCAGTTTTGTCACGGAAAATGCACCATGTGATGTGCTGATTGTCACCGCGTCAGAAGCGCCAGTTGATCCGAGATAATACGCGTTTGCCCAGCACTTCTTGGAGCAGCAAGTACACCGGCAGACTGGACAGCAGCATTGGCACATAAACCAACGCCCGGTCCCACCGCCACAAGTTGGCCAGCGAGAACACGCCGTTCACCACAAAGAACACCCCGAAAAAGGCTACCAGCAAAAGCACCAGCATCAGGGTTTTGAACCGGTTGAACGGCCGCGACACTAGGCCCACCACATGGAGCTCGATGACGCCAATCATGAACACCACCAGCGTCGAAGTGAAGGCAAAGTCCCAGTGCCACAGGTACTCAAAGCGCGTCAGCAGCAGCGTGTACCCGACGACAGCTAAGGCCGCCGGCGCGGCGATGGTCATCACTTTTTGGAAGAATTGGCCGGTGACACGCTGGAAGTTCGGCTCTAAGGTCAAAAAGAATGACGGAATGGCCACGGCAATCGCAGACACCGGGGTCAGGTTAATCGGGGTAATCGGATAATCCAGCGGCAGAAAAACAAAAATCGCGGTTAAAATCACAGAGAAAATGGTTTTGACCAGGTACATCGACGCCACCCGTTCGATGTTGTTGATGACCCGGCGCCCTTCGTTTAAGACGCCGGTCATCGCATCAAAGTTGGAATCCAGCAAGGTAAAGTCGGCAATCGACTTCGCCGCCTCGGCCCCAGAAGCCATGGCAATCGCGCAGTCCGACTGCCGCAGTGCCAACACATCGTTGACCCCATCCCCTGTCATCGCCACGGTATGGCCGTTTTGCTGAAGCGCCTGAATCAGGTGCTTTTTTTGCGTCGGCGTCACCCGGCCAAACACGGTATAGTCTTGCACCAGCTGGTTGAAATCCGCCTCGTCAGGCACAGTTTGCATGTCCACCCAGTGCTCGGCGTGGGTCAGGCCAGCTTGCTGGGCGACATTGGCCACGGTCAGGGGATTGTCGCCGGAAATAATCTTCAGCGTCACGTCCTGCGTTTCGAAAAACGCCAAGGTCTCAGCCGCGGCAGGTCGCACTTCATCGCTGATGGTGAGATAGCCCAACAGCTGCATGCCAGCCAGCGGCATTGCCAGGCCTTGCTGAGTCTCAGCCACGGCGAGCACCCGGTACCCCGCGCGGGTCGCCTTGGCGATCGTTTGACTGACGGTTGGCGGCAAGCCGGCAGGAAAGACAAACTCCGGTGCCCCAATCACAACGCTGGTACCATCGCTGAAGCTGGCGCCAGACCATTTCCGCGCGGACGAAAACGGCATCGTATTCACCACGGTGACGCTCGGTTGCTGCGGCCAGGCCTGTTTGATGGCCAGTGCGGTTTCGTTATCGTCATTTAATGCGTAAACCGCCGCCGTTGCGGCCTTGATCACGGCGTCTTCGCTGCTCGTTGCCGCTGGATACACGCCACTGATGCGCAGTTTGCCAGAGGTAATGGTGCCGGTTTTGTCCAAGCACATCACATCCACCCGGGCCAAGGCCTCAATCGCCGGCAGCGCTCGCACCAGCACGCGCCGCTTTGCCAAGTTGCGCGACGATACCGCCAGCGCGACGTTGGTTAGCAGCACCAAGCCTTCGGGAATCATCCCAATCATGGCAGCGCTGGTCGACAAAATCGCTCGGTTGTAATTACCACGCCGCACCATGGACACGATGAATAACGCGGCCCCGAGCGGAATGAGCACGTAGGTCAGCACCTGAATAATGCGGTTGATGGTGGCCAGCAGCTGGCTTTGCGTTTGCGGCCCCGCCTTGGCTTCATTGGCCAGCTTGGCGGCAAATGTGGTTGCCCCCACCGCCGTGGCCTGCATCACCACCTGTCCCGCAACCAGAAAGCTGCCGGAGTATAGCGGATCATCGACCTGTTTACTGATGGGATTGGCTTCCCCAGTCAGCGGGCTTTCGTCCACTTCCACGCCGCTGGTTTCGCGCACCACCCCGTCGACCGGAATTTGATCGCCACGTTTGAGCACCAGCAGGTCGCCTAACACAATGGCCGTTTGCGCAATGGTGTGCAAAGCACCGTCCCGCCGGACTTGGGCCGGCGTTTCGGCTAAAATCCGCATTTTGTCGATTTGAATCTTGGCCCGAATTTCCTGGAACGTCCCAATAGCGGTGTTGATAATCGCCACGAACAAAAACAGCAGATTTTTGTAACTACCAGTGGTGGCAATCAGGACACCTAAGGCTAAGTTCACGAAATTAAACAAGGTGAAGGTGTTGCCACTGATAATTTGGCCGATTGAAGGCGTTAACGCCGCCGGTTGGGTGTTGACTTGGCCTGCTTGCTCGCGCTTGGCCACTTCTTCATTGGTTAACCCACTTGCATTTGTCGACTGCTCTGCCATATGGCCACCTTCCTTCTATTCTCATTCTAGCCGATAGCCGCCGCAAAATGCCGGCGAACGCCTTGAATTAAGAGATTTTTAGGTGCCTGCGCGGTAGAATAAGGCATAGAACAATGAGGTGAGACAATGAAAACAGCAAAAAACGGTACCCATTTTGTCACCTTGGCCAATGGCTACCATCTTTGGACGCAAACTCGCGGCAATGGCCCCATTCAGCTGATGACGCTGCATGGCGGGCCTGGTGGCACCAATGAAGTCTTTGAAAACTTCGGTGAACGCCTCGCCCCTTATGGCGTCACTGCCACCCGCTATGACCAACTCGGCTCCTGGTACTCGGATCAACCAGACTGGACCGACCCCGCCATTCGCGAGCAATTTTTGAATATTGACTACTACGTCAATGAAGTCGAAGAAGTGCGGCAAAAGCTAGGTCTCGACCACTTTTTCTTGTTAGGCCAAAGCTGGGGCGGCGTGCTCGCCATCGAATACGCCTTGCGGTACGGTGAGCACCTCAAAGGCCTGATTCTCAGCTCGATGATCGACAATTTGGATGAATACATCGTCAACATCAATGCGATTCGCGAAAGCATGTTCACGCCCGACCAGGTCGCTTACATGAAGCGAATCGAAGCCGACCACGCCTTCACGGACGCCAAGTATCAAGCCCTGGTGGCTGAACTGGGCGAACATTACCTGCATCACCAAAGCGACCCCCAGCCCCGGCACCTGATCTCGGTGATGGGCACGCCAGTTTATAACTACTTCCAAGGCGACAACGAATTCGTCATGGTTGGGGCGCTGAAAGACTGGGACCGGCGCGCCGACATTCACAACATCACCGTGCCCACCTACCTGACCTTCGGCGGCCACGAAACCATGCCGTTAACCGCAGCGCGGCGGATGGCCGCCACCATCCCCAACGCCACCTTGCACATCACCCCTGGCGCCGGCCACGGTCAGATGCTTGATAACCCAGACGATTACTTCAAGCACCTGGGTGAGTGGCTGCTTTTCAGCAGTAGTATGCCTGCCGCTGAAAAGCAGCCACTCGCTTACCACTCATGCTATTGCCGCGATTGCCTATTCTCAGACAGCCGATTTCCCACCAAGCCGACGAAGCCTTTTCTGTTGTCCAGCGAGTGCGGGCGGGGTGGTGGAGGGGCGCGGCGGTCCAGCCGCGAAACAACCAGCACACGAGGAGACTGCGCACTTTGCAGGCTGCTCCTGTGCTGGTTGGGGGCAAATGCAAGACAGCGTTGAGCGCGTATGCGCGATGCTGGCTCGCATTTGAGGCTGGAGACCGTCTTTTGGCTCCAGCCGTCCCCCGCAGCCAGACCGCCGCGCCCCGGAGCCACCCCGCCCGCACCCGCGGCACGAAAAAACATCCCACCATTGACTAAAAAAAGTCAGGTGGGATGTTTTTAGTAGTACCGACTGTGGTTGAAGAAGTTCAAATGGGCAACGATGGTGTTCGGCTCGCTTAAGCGCGGCGGCAACACCGAAAGACCCAAATCATCGAGATGTTTCATGATGTTGTTGGTGACGGCCACTTCTAATTCCGCCGGATCAAGCTCAGGCGCAGCCTTTTGGGCCTTATCCATCGCCACCTGCACATCGATTTCCAGCCGATCGACAAAATGTTGGTCAAGCTCCTCGTACAACGCATTGACCTGTTCGTCCACATAACCTTCTGTGACCTTGAACAACTCATTATTTTTGGCCTTGAGATTGTAGTACCGTGTCACCAGTTGATTATTGTTAATCATACGCGGCCTCCTTATTTGTTTTCACTTAGTTTACCAAAAATAACAGCCGAAAAAAACGCACAGCTGATAATCCCATTAGCTTGCATGCTATACTGAGGCCAAACTGAAATGAAGGAGTGATTGTATGCCTACCGCCTTACCACCGCGCAGCGCCGTTGATCCCGCGCTAACTTGGGACCTCACTGCTATTTTTGCCACCGAGACTGATTTTGAAAGTGCCATTAAGCAACTGCAAGCCCTCACCACCGACTTCGTTCGCATTTATTCTGGTCGGTTAAACGAGGCGCCGGTGATTGACGACGCACTCGACGACTACGCCAGCTTACAAGTGCTCGCCGATCACATTAGCGCTTACGCCTTCCTGCCGCAATCTGCTGACACCACCGACCCCAAGGCCAATGCGCGCCTGCACCGGGTGGAAAGCCTGCTGGCGCAAAACGACGCCCAGCTGCAATTCTTTACCACCGAGCTGCAAGGCCAGCCGGAAGCAGTGCTCAAGGCCGCGGAAGACACTGAAGACCATGCCGCCTTCATCCGCCACATTTTGCTCGAAAAGCATCACGCCTTGCCGCTGGCGGCTGAGCAGGTGCTGGCTGAACTCGATCCCGCCTTGAACGCACCGGACACCATGCGTAGTCAGGCCATTTTTGGGGACATGGATTTCGGCAGCTTCGAAGTGGATGGGCAAACGTATCCGCTCTCCTTTGTTCTATATGAAGAGGAATATCAAAAGCACCCCAACACCAAAGTGCGCCGCGCCGCGTATCATCAATTCTGCGCCACCCTCGCGCGCTACCAAAACACGATGGCGGCTGGTTACTATGCGCAAGTGGCCAAGGAAAAGACGCTGGCCACCATGCGCGGTTTTGACTCCGTTTTCGATTACTTACTCGCGCCGCAGGAAGTCACCCGTGAAATGTTCGACCGCCAAATCGACGGCCTGATGAACGGCCTCGCGCCAATCATGCGGCGCTACGTCACGCTCATCAAACAGCTCTGGGGTCTCGATCACATTGGCTACACCGATTTGCAAATCGACTTGGATCTGACCTACACGCCTACCATCAGTCTGGCGGAAGCGCCAGCTGCCATTGCCAAGGCGATTGCGCCCATGGGCCAGGCTTACCAAGCTCGGATTATGCAGGCCTTCCCAGAGCGTTGGGTGGATTTTGCGGCTAATCAGGGCAAGGAATCGGGCGCGTTTGCCGCCAGTGTTTACGGCGTGCATCCGTATGTCGAAATGAGCTGGGCGGATACGCTGCCAGCGCTCTACACCCTGGTGCACGAACTCGGCCACACCGGGCAAATGACATTGGCCGGCGAGCAACACAGCATTTTGGCCAGCGGACAATCGACTTACATCAGCGAAGCGCCCAGCACCTTCCACGAACTGCTACTGACCCACAGTTTGCTCAGTGAGTACCAGGAACCGCGGCTGCAGCGCTACGCCTTGAGCCGGCTGCTTTCCGATACCTACTTCCACAACTGTGTCACCCACTTGCTGGAAGCAGCCTTCCAGCGCGAGGTTTACACCTTGATTGACGCCGGCGAGTCCTTCGACGCCGCTAAGTTGAATGAAATCAAAAAAGGCGTCCTGCACCAGTTCTGGGGCGATGCCGTTGATTTGGACGATGGCATGCCAGAACTGACGTGGATGCGCCAAAGTCATTATTATATGGGCTTATATTCCTACACCTACTCGGCCTCAATGGTAATCTCAACTTCGGCCTACCTGCGCCTCGCTCAAGATGGCGAAGCGGCGATTGCTGACTGGCAGCGCTTCTTGGCCCTTGGTGACACCAAGGCCCCACTTGAAGCCGCCCAAGTCGCCGGGGTGGACATCAGTACTGATGCACCACTGAAGCAAATGATCAGTTTCCTTGACGACACGGAACACCAGATTGAAGCCTTAACCACCCAAATCAACGGGTGATCACAGCAACCCTTTTTCATCCAGCCGATCTACCGCTTCCAGCAACGGTAAAATCGTGCGCACCCCGCATTGCGGCGGCGCCTCGGTGAGCCTGCGCTGATGGTAATGGTACGGTAGCTTCAAGCGCAGCGGTAGCGCTGATTCATCGACCTGACCGTTGAAGTAAAACAGCTGCGGTTCGCGCTGGCATTTGCGAAAGGTTCGCTCTCGAATCCCTGACAAATCCAGTTGCGCCGCCGGCTGAATCCCGGTGCCAAACACAATCATCTGCTGCGGCAACGAAAGCTGAAACCGGGCGTAAAACTGCCGAAACCCCATCACCCCAGAATTTTTGGCGTGCGCACCGTACACCACCAGACGCGCTTGCACCAAATCTGGCGTGGTGACGAACTTACTATCCACCACCTCGCAGTGCAGCTCACGCGCGATCCACATCGCGTATTTCTGAGTAAACCCCGACTGCGATAAATAAACAACGACCACCTTAGCCATGGCTGCACCTCCTTTGCAAAGGCTCACTTCAATTGTAGCAACCCGTAAGCGCTAGCCGCAAAGAAACACACCCAGCCTTTTCTATGCTAAACTGAAGATGAGCGCAGTCGTTTGGACTGCCGATTCGTTCAATAGGAGGGATTCTTTTGAAAATCACCCGTCATGGTGCGCCGCAGCAAACAAACGGCGAACCGCCAATGATCGGCCACAACCTGCCGGCTTTTACCGTCAAAGCCGCCGATGGCCATACCGTCTCTGACCGCGACTTAGCAGGCCACTATAGCCTGATCAGCGTAGTGCCAGATATCGATACCCGCGTATGTAGCGTCTCCACCAAGAACTTCAATCAAGCCGCCGATGGCTTTGCCGACATCAACTTCTTCACCATTTCCACCAACACCATTGCTCAGCAGCAAAACTGGTGCGCAGCGGAAGGCGTCAAGCAGATGCAACTGCTCTCTGACGAAGCCGGCAGCTTTGGCCAAGCCATGGGCCTGTATGTTGCTGATAATAACACCAATGCTCGCAGCGTTTGGATCACCAATCCTGAAGGCAAGATTGTTTACCGCGAACTGATTGAAGAACAAACCGAAGAACCTGATTACGATAGCGCCTTGGCTTACCTCGAAACGCACGCCAAGTGACGCTCACCCTTGAGCCTGTCGCCTCGCGGCAGGCTCTTTGATTCCACGCAAAAAAGCCTCTCCGCAGAGAGACTTTCGGGTGAAGCCTTAATTAGGCGCGCTTCTTGGTGGTGCCGGCCAAGCCGAACAAGGCACCGATCACCGCAACCACCCCGATCGAGGAAGCAACCGTGTTGGTCGTGTCGCCTGTCTTAGGCAGGGTCTTGGTTGCCTTCTTAGTAGCAGGGGCTGTTTTAGCCTGCGTTGTCGACTTTGAAGTCGAGGTCTTAGTTGGCGTTGCTGGCGTCTTTGGCGTGGTTACTGTCGTGGTTGGGGTAACCTTAGCCTTCTTGTAAACACCGACGTAGTACTTGTTGTTAGCCTGATCCCAACCGATTTGAGTTTCGTCAATTGTATAACCGGCTGGCACATCGCTTTCAATCTGATCCCGGCTGACGCCACCCTTTGAAGCAACAGTGTATGAGGTTTGCTTCAGCACTTCGAGCGTCGTGGTATCGATATAGTCCACCTTGATGGTCTTGCTTGGCGCCTTAACTGGCACATAGTATTTATTGTACTTTTCGTCGTACTTGATATTTGCTGCATCAATGGTGTAACCAGCCGGCAATTCCTTCTCAACTTCAGCTGCGGGAACACCAGAACCCTTGTCAACCGTATAGCTCAGTCCATTAAGTACCTCATTGGTCTCTTCATCAATCAAGTCAACCTTAATCGTCTTCGTTGCCTTGACCGGAACATAGTACTTATTGTTAGCTTCGTCATAACGACCCTTGTTTGTCGTATCAAGACGGTAATCTTTCGGCAAGTTCTCCTTGACTTGGTCATAGGAGACCGCAGCGCTCCTGTCAATCGTGTAGCTCGTTTGCCCAACTACCTCATTGTTATCTTCATTAATGTAATCAATCTTGATGGTTTTTTTGGATGCTGCTTCTTTGGCTGCATCCAACACATCCTGCAAGGCGCTATAGTCGAGGTTTAAATTAGTCGAATCATCATCGGAAGTTACCGTAGCGTTATTGAAGAGATAGTCAATCTGCCCAAAATAGGTCCGACCAGTTGGCGTGTAGATCTGATTGCCTACTGCTGCGACTTGTTTTTTAAACTGTTCTTTGGTGTATTCCTTAAAGCCTTCCATCACCGGCTTCAATGCTTCAAACAGTTGCGTCTTTGACGTGATGGTGCCGTTTTCGACTTGCGCCTTCAAAGCATCAAGATCGCCGTAGAAGGACTTACCTGTCACGGTATCGGTGACATTTCCCACGCCTTGCTGAGCAAATTGATCTTTGTTGCCCGCAATCACATTAAGTAGCTCGGTCTTTGTCGCGGTTTCCGTTTGTGCAGGCGTCGCATCAGCAGCTACGGTCTGCGTACCCAAGGCTTGAACACTGAACAGTGTTGCTGCCGCAAGACCAGCTGCAATCCAGGTCTTGTGAGCCTTATAGAGTTTCTTTGCCCCTTGACGATTCTTCATATCAAATTCCTCCCATAGGATAATGCAAATTTATATCCGCCAAATTCCCCTTTATCGCTTATTATGAGTTTTTCTCTACGGATATCGACTAAAGTGTAATACCGATATAAATAATTGTCTATAATAACCCACGCAGAAAAGACGTAAATTTTTTAGTATTTTTGGAATCCGTGCTTCACTGATACTCGACTTTTTTGGAGCAACCAGCCGCAAACGGTACAGTGGTACGGTTTGCAAAGACCCGTTTTCAAGTCAGATCTCAAAAATTAAATTTTACCCCGTCAATGCCCGCAAAATACACTGAAATCAACGTTTATCCCGCCCTTTCCTCGTTTGGAATCCTGGTAACGAAGAACCTTAATGCCGTTTAATATCGACGAAGTACCGCAATTTTCCGTCAGTGGTACCTAAATTCTCGGCAGGGAAAATATTGTTATTTTTTGATGGTAAGGACACTGTGAAAAGCTGACTTTTTGTTCGTTATTTTGGAAATCGTCGAATTTTAACCTATCATTATCGCAGGTAGTATATTGTATATTTGATTGGTTACTATCTCACTGTGACGCCGGACTTATCATTTTTTGAATCAAAAAAGGCCCAGGCTAGAAATAACTAACCTGGGCCTAAAATTAATTTTCTTTTTCCTGTACTAGCCGTTTTATCTCAGCAATCAGGCCATCTACAGCTGGTTGAGTAGCAGCGTGATCCTTGATTAAATAACGGCCGGCGTTTAAAGCCAGCTGCAGCTCGGCGCTGGTTGCGGCCGCATGCTCATCGATCAAAGCTTGCAGCCGGCTAAAGTCAACGCGGGGAAAGACTCCCACCAGAACATGCTGGGCTTCTTCAACGGCGGCTTTGAGCGTGGCATCATCAAACCGCGCCAACTGCGGCCGCAGGAGATTGAGCCGGGCGGCGACGAACTGCCGCGTTAACTGGGCTTCTATCTGACCACTGCGCATGTCGCCAGCTAGATTTTCCGTGAACCGTTCGATGGCCGCCACATACTCATCGCGCTGAGCAAAGTAGCCATGATAGGGGCGCAAGTCTATCGGCGGCCGTTGTGCCGGCCGCGGATAAGCACTGGCCAGCAAGGTCTGGATTTGCGCCTGCACTTCAGGCCCAAATAAAGATTGAACCGGTGGCGCCGTGTGCTGATCGGTGCGGGGATCGTCAAACAACCGGGTATCATAACTGCGGTACAGCAGTTGCAAGGCATGCTGCGCCGACTCCGGATGCAAGACACTGAGGTCTGGCATCGCCGCCGCCAGCGTGGTGGTTTTCAGGGTGAAGTCATAAGCCGCCAACGGTCGATTAATGGCAAAATCCCAAGCTTCAAACTTCATGGCGTCATGGGTCCAGGTGCAGTAATAACCTAAGCCAGACCCGGTGCGACCATTTTCACTTAACGCAAACGCCGGTAAGTCAATGCAGGTACCGTATGACCGGGGTATCACCTCCGCCACGCCAAAGCCGTTATGAATGTGGCCACTGACAATAAAGGTATTGGGGTGACGACGCAGCACGTCTTTCACCACCGCGTCTTGAAGACCAAAGCCCCCACCAAAATTGCTCCGCCAATGCGTGTCACGCAGCGGCTGGTGTGACAACACAATGTTGATGCAGCCGCTGTTTTCTCCTGCCTGCAGCTGCGCATCCAGCCAGCGCACCTGCGCAGCGGAAAGATAGGAGCTGTCTTTCAAGCCTTTTTCCGTGTTTAGAACAATGAACTGATAATCCCCTAACCGCTGACTGAAATAAGGCTGCCAAGGCTGGTCGGGTTTGAGCCGCCGTAAGTAGTGCCGGCTGTATTCGGGCAACACGTTTTGGCGAAAATACTCGGGATCGGCCGCTTGATCGTTGTTCCAAGTCAGCGGATCAGGCCCGCGGACATCATGGTTGCCCAGCCCGACAATCAGTTGCTCCGCCGGCACGCGGTCAAGGCTCTTCCAGCAATCCTGAAACTGATCTTTTTCGCCGGTATCGGTGATATCACCGGCAATCACTACGGCAGCATCGGGATCCAGATGCCGCATATTCACCAAGGCATGGTGGAATGCGGCGGTGGTGTGGCGCTCGCTGCCAAGATGCAAGTCCGCGAGTAAAAACAAATTCAATCCCTGCTTCAAGGCCATCACACGGCCTCCTTTCCCCAATGCTGCAACATCCAATTCAATTCTGCGGTATAGATTACGGCAAACACGATTCCCAAGGCCACCGCTTGCCAGCCAAAGACCAGCAGCCCGGCGGCTAGCACCACAATGTTAAAGCCGCGGATAGCATGACTGAGATTGGTCTGGGGCCGAAACCGCTGCATAATCAGCGCCAACACATCCACGCCCACCGTCGAAGCGTTCGCGGTTAAGCAGGCGAAATAACCAAAAGCAATCAACCCTGACGCCAGCAGTAAATCCACCACTGGCTGAATGGTGACCTGCACCGACCAATCGTAAAACAGCGTGAAACACAGCGAGTACACGATGCTCGAAAACAACGACTTCAGAAACACCTCGCGGCCCAAGAAAGCCAAGGCCAAAATCAGCAAGCCCGCCAGCCACAGATTGTTGGCCACGGGGATACTGATGGCCGGCACCAGTTGATGCATAATCTGGGCCAAACTGGTGACCCCACCATTAATAATTTGATTGGGAACCAGCCATTTGGCATACGCGAATGCCATCACAGCATCACCGGCGACAATCAGCAAAAGCGCGTTGCGTTGCCTCTTCATCGTGAACCGTCCTTTTTGCTTTAATGCATACAGGTTACACCAGGCGGGAACCAAGATAAAGCCTTTTCACGGTTAGGCTGCGAAGCCCAGCGCATTTAGCTGCACGCAAAAAGTCGACCGCAGGAGCGATCGACTTAACTGGAGCATTAGATGCCTTGAATCAGTAACATGATAATCGGCACCACTACTGCGAACAACACAGTCGACAAGGTGACCACGTTCGTCGCATATTCGACATCCCCATGGCCTTCGGTGGCCAGAATTGGCAACACTGCCAGACCAGGCGCAGAGGCTTGAATAATCAAGGTCTTGGCTTCCAGACTTGGCATGCCAAAGCCGGCATGCGCGCCCAGCATGATCAAAGTGAAAATCAACGCTGGCGCTAACACGAAACGGCCAAGCAGCGCCACCACGGAGTCGCGGTCAAAGCGAATGGTGCTGAAGCCTGCCTTGGCCAAAATGATCCCGATGTAAATCAAGGACAGTGGTGTGACCAAGTTCCCCACATACGTCAAGGTGTTGACGGCAAAGCCTAACCAGCCGACATTCACGAATGGAATGTTCAGCAGCAAGAAGACCAGCGCCACCAAGAAACCGACGAGCGGCGCTGGCAGCAGCTTTTTCCAGTTAAAGGAAGAACTGGTGCTGCCATCTTTGGTTGGATCATCCCAGCTCATCAAGAACGCACCCAGCGTCCAAGTGGAAACTGTGTTGACCACGTAGTACATCAGGAAGTAAGGCGTCGCTTGATCACCGAACAAGGCCAAATTCAGAGGCAAGCCGATGAAAATCGTGTTGGCGTTGACGAACATGTTAATGAACGTCCCGCGCCGGCCGGGCTTGACCTTCAGCAGTTTAACCAGCAAGAAGGCAATCAAGTAGCCTAGAATGACCGCACCAAAGCCGTACACTAACCCGGAGCTTAAACTCACCAGTTTTTTCAGTGTGAGGCGTTGCAGTACAGAGATAAAGATAGAAGCTGGCAAAGCCACTTTCATCAGCAATTTGGAAATCGTCCCGCCAAAATTGTCATCGAACCAGCCGTTGTGCTGCAGAAGATAGCCCAGCGCAATCATCAGCACAATGGTCAAAATGCTTTCAATAGAAGTATATAATGCGGTCACCTTTTACACCTCCGGTTCGATATCAAGGTCGTGATAGACGGGCTGCCACTGCATCGCGGCCACAGCGGCTTTGACATCCGTAATCGGGTTTTGATTCAGCTTTTCCGCGACGGCCTGGGCTGCCACAGCGTTCGCCACCGTCTTACTGAACTGATCCAGCTTGGTGACTGGGGGCAGTACCGCAGCGCCTGGCTGGTCAACATCGACCAAGCCACCCAAGCTGTGGGCAGCGGCGGAAATCATGCCGTCGGTCAGGCGTTTGCTGGTGGCAGCAATCGTGCCTAAGCCCAGGCCAGGGTAAACCAGCGCATTATTAGCTTGGCCAATCGCATAGGTCACGCCATCATAAGTCACGTCAGCGGCCGGGATCCCGGTGGCCACTAAGGCGCGGCCATCGGTCCATTTGATCAAGTCTTCAGCGGTCGCTTCCGCCAGCTTGGTTGGGTTGGACAGGGGGAAGATGATCGGGCGTTCGGTGTGCGCCGCCATGTCTTCCACAATGCTCTGGGTGAAGGTGCCAGGTTGAGTCGAGGTGCCGACCAAGACAGTTGGGTGCACCGCAGTCACTGCGGCGGCCAAACTGGTCAAGGCCTCTGGGTGGGCAAATTCACTGCGACTGCGAGCAAAGTGCTTTTGCGCCGGCGTTAGCGTCGGGTCATCATCGAACAGCAAGCCTTGCTTGTCCACTAAGTAGAAATGCTTGCGGGCTTCGTCGGCACTGAGGCCTTGCTGAATGAATTCATCATACACGCGGGCCACGATGCCGGCGCCGGCAGTCCCGGCGCCAAAGCTCATATAAACTTGATCGGTCAACTTTTGCTTAGAGATGTTCATCGCCCCGAGCAACCCAGCCAGCACGATGATCCCGGTGCCTTGAATGTCATCATTGAAGACAGTGTATTGATCCTGGTATTGATCTAGGATGTCGGCGGCGTTGGCGCGGCCGAAGTCTTCAAAGTGCAGGTACAGATTTGGAAACATGCCTTCTGCGGCGGCCACAAAGCGGTCAACGAAGGCATGGTAGGCTTCACCGTAGACCCGCTTTTGGCGCAGGCCCAGGTACAGGTCGTCATCCAGCAGCGCCTGGTTGTTGGTGCCAGCATCCAAAACGACAGGCAAGACTTGGCTCGGGTCGATGCCGGCGGCGGCCGTATACACCATCAGCTTACCCACGGCGATATCAACGCCTTGGGTGCCCCAGTCGCCAATGCCTAAAATGCCTTCCGCATCAGTGACCACAATCAGGCGAATATCGCGGCCATTAGCACTGTGCTTCAAGGCCGACTCGATTTGATTTTGGGCATTAATGTTCAAATAAGTCGCATTTTGCGGTTCAACGAACAACGCACTGTAATTTTCAATGGTGTCAGCAATCGTTGGATCATACACAATCGGCATGAATTCGGCAATGTGCTGGGAGAACAGTTGATAGAACAAAACGTGGTTGGTGTTGAACAACTGCATCAAAAACTGCCGCTTGAGTAGCGCAGTCGGCTTGGTTTCGTATTGGGCATAGGCCTGCTTCACTTGCTGGCTCAGGCTTTGGATGGCGCTTGGCAGCAAGCCGTTGAGCCCGTACTGATCACGTTCAGCTTGGCTAAACGCGGTGCCTTTATTCAAAAATGGATCATGGAGTAATTGTTGTGGGGTATATTTCATTTTGATCGGTCCTTTCCTAATTGACAAAACCCAGCATACGCGGCGGAAAAAAATATAGTCAAACCGCTCGTTTGTGATAAGATTTATTGATATGAGACGAAAGGACGGGCGCTAATGAACACCAGAGACTTGCAATATTTTCAGGCCCTGACAAAAATAAAAAGTTTTTCGCAAGTAGCCGCGAATTTTCATGTGACGCAGCCCACCATCAGCATGGCGGTGAAGCGACTGGAAAGTCATTTTGGCATTCAACTGATTGACCGGGACCAAAGCCATGGTGTGATCAAGATCACCCCGGCCGGCGAGCAGCTGGCTGGGCATGTGCAGGTCATCATCGCCGAGCTGACTGCGGCCGAAGCCGAACTGGCCCGGGCCCGCTCGTCCAAAATCCGTTTGGGTCTGCCGCCAATCATTGGGAACTTCTATTTTCCTAAGCTCGCCCCGCAGCTCGTCGCCGCTGATCTGATGCAGCACCTTCAGCCACTGGAAAAAGGGTCCGCAAACTTGCTCGAAGCCTTGCGCGCCGGCAGTTTGGATTTAGGGCTACTCGGCTCCAGTGGTCCGCTGGATGCGCCGGCGCTTGAGGTACAACCGCTCACTGCCAGTCCCTTCACGATAGTCGTGCCACCGGACCATCCCCTGGCGCAAAAGCCAGCGGTGACTTTTGCCGAAGTGGCCGATGAACCCTTTGTCACGTTGACGGAAGGTTTTGTTCACACGAAGGCCTTCGCCTGGTTCACGCATGCCAGCGGCGTACAGCCGAGCATTGTTTATCGCACTGCTGATGTCAGCTTGCTGAAGCGGATGATTCAAACCCATGTCGGCATTGCGTTGCTCGCCCAAATGGCGGTCCTGCCCAGCGACAATCTGGTGGCCATTCCCATCATCGCCGCCAACCAACCCGCCTTTGATATCGCGCTGGTCGCCGGCAAAAACGCCGCCCCGACGCCGGAATTAACGCAGCTGACGCAGATTCTACTGGCAGCCGCGAAAGGAGAATACCATGCGCATAGAAAATGATTCGATTGGCCCGGTTGAGATTCCTGACCAGGCGGCCTGGGGCCCGCAAACCGAGCGTTCCCGGCATAACTTTGCCACTGGGCCGCTGATGCCCAGTGCAGTGATTCGCGCACTGATCACCATTAAACAAGCCGCCGCGACGGTGAACGGCGGCCACGCCTTGCCGCAGCCGATTGCAACGGCCATTATTCAGGTGTGCCAGCGGTTACTCGCGCTGGACGACCAGGCTTTGATGGTCGATTTTCCCTTGCATGTGTATCAAACCGGCAGCGGCACTCAAACCAACATGAACGTGAATGAAGTGATTGCCCACTTGGCCACGCAGCAACTCGGCCAAACCGTGCTGCCCAACGACCACGTCAACTGCGGCCAAAGCTCCAATGACACCTTTCCCACCGCCATGCACATGGCAGCCTATCCCGCGGTGCAACAGGTCATCGCCGCCGCGCAGCAAATGATCGCCACCTGCCGCCAGCACGAGGCCACCTATGCCAATGTGGTCAAGCTTGGACGCACGCACCTGCAAGACGCCACCCCGCTGACTTTTGGCCAAGAAGTCAGTGGCTGGCGCGCGACTTTGGAAACCGATGTGTCGATGTTGCAGGAGGCGCAGACCCACCTGCTGCCGCTCACCTTGGGTGGCACCGCAGTCGGCACCGGGCTGAATACGACGCCAGCTGCAACACAGGCGATGATTAAGGCCATTGCTGAACTGACCGGTTTGCCTTTTGGCAGCATGGCCAACAAATTTCACGGCCTGAGTGCCCATAGCGAGCTCACCGCGGTGCATGGGGCGCTCAAAACCTTGGCCGCTGATCTGCTCAAAATCGCCAATGACATTCGTTTTCTCGCCAGCGGCCCTCGCGGCGGTTACGGCGAGTTGCACATTCCGGCTAACGAACCAGGCAGCTCGATTATGCCGGGCAAAGTCAATCCGACTCAGGCCGAGGCGCTGACCATGATGGCCACCCGGGTGATGGGCAATGATGTCACCATTAGCATCGCCGCCAGCCAAGGCAATTTCGAGTTGAACGTGTATAAACCGGTTATCATCAGCGCGTTTTTGGAAAGCTGTGAATTGCTGGCTGGCGGGATGGCTCAATTTGATTTCCACCTGCTGCAAGGCTTAACGGTCAACGAAAAGCGAATGACCGCGCTGGTAGACGCTTCCTTGATGCTGGTCACCGCCTTGTCGCCGCACATCGGCTATGCAGCAGCCGCCAAAATTGCCAAAACTGCTCAAAAAGAAGGCACCACCCTCAAAGCCGCAGCGCTAGCTTCTGGCCAGGTCACAGCGGCAGAATACGAACAGTGGGTGGATCCGCTGAAAATGGCGAAACCGGAAGCTTAGACTAGCCTGATTCAAGCCGTTTTCCATCTGGGCTTGGCCGCGTTCACTTGACGTTGCTGCCTGAAGCGCCTTTAATCAAGGGGTAAGGTATTTTCAGAAAGAAGGGAAAAACATGACGATTATTCCGGTTCGGATTTACAGTCACGAACAGCCTGAAGGGTTTCGCTTGTTGGTGGATCGGGTCTGGCCGCGCGGCATCAGCAAGGTCAATGCCCGCCTCGACGACTGGGCCAAGACCATTGCCCCCTCCACTGAATTACGCAAATGGTTTGGGCATGATCCCGAAAAATTTCCTGAATTCCAGCAGCGCTACACCGCTGAGCTCGACGCCAATCCTGATACGCCGGCCTTGCTTGCTTTAGTCAAGGCGCAGGCGGCCCAGCAGTCGGTGCTCCTACTGTTCGGCGCGAAAGATGAAGCCCATAACAACGCCGTCGTGCTTACCGCCTACCTTAAGGAGAAGCTCGCCCATGCCTGACAAAAATGCCTTCCGCCCCGGCCAAATCGCCCGGCTCAAAGCGGCCGCCGCCCAAACGCAAGCCGAAAGTGCAGCTTTGCTAAGCAAGCTCATGGCCACCCCGCTGTGGCAACAAGCCCAGACAATCGCCACCACCGTCAGTTCCCCGCTGGAGGTGGCCACGGCGCCGCTGATGGCCGCCGCGCAAAAGGCCGGTAAACAGATTCTGCTGGCGCGAGTGATGCCCAAACGGCAAATGGCCTTTTTACCAGACCCTGGCCCGGCCGGCCGGATCACGAGTAAATTCGGGCTGGCGGAGCCGCCTTATGATGCGACTTTAGTCAATCAAAACCCAGACTTAATGATTGTGCCTGGGATTGGTTTTAGCCTGAAGGATCATTACCGCATTGGCTTTGGCGGCGGCTACTACGATCGGTTTTTGGCCCAGTACGCCGGTCCCACCGTCGCATTAGTGCCAAGTGTCATGGCCTTCGAAACGCCGCAGTGGCCGGTCGAGTCATTCGATATTCCGATTCAGACCCTAATTCAGCTTTAACCCGCCGGCCGCTACCACAGGGCCGGTTTTACATAAAAGGAGTCTTCTGGTTGACTGCATTTTTATCAAGTTTAGGTGGCGTGAGTGAAATTCTGATTCTGGTGGCGCTCGGCTACGCGCTCACGGCTCGCGGCTGGTTCGATGACCGCTCCAGTCGCATCATTGCGAAAGTCGTAACCCAAGTGGCGCTGCCAGCTTATATGGTCGAAACCATTTGTGGTCGTTTCACCGCTCGCGAGTTAGCCCGCCTGCTGCCGGACCTGCGCTTTCCGGTGCTGTCGATGGCGATTTTGTTCGGCCTATCGTTTGGCGTGGCGAAGGCCTTGGCCGTGCCTCGCGCGCGGCGCGGGTTGTTCAAGTCGATGTTTTTCAACTCCAATACAGTCTTCATCGGCCTGCCGGTGAACATGGCCTTGTTCGGACCGAAAAGCCTGCCCTATGTGCTGGTTTACTACATGGCCAACACCACCATTTTCTGGACCGTGGGGGTGTACTTGATTCAAAAAGACGGCCAACAAGCCGCCTACTTCGACTGGCGCCAGACTCTGGGCAAAGTGTTCTCGCCGCCGCTGCTGGGCGTCTTCAGTGGCCGGTTCCTCTTTGCGCCTCTGATTATGTATGCTTTGGTCGTGTTCGCACCAGTGCCACTGTTGATGAAGCAGGTCTTCATTCTTCAATCCGCGATGCCAGTCATGACCAATGCCCCAGTCGTCGCGAAGCTCTACGGTGCCGATAGCAGCAATGCGGCCATCACCGTGTCGGCCACCACATTATTCTCGATTGTGGTGATTCCGATTCTGATGACGCTAGTCCAACACCTTTAGTCCACGCAAAAAGGCCGCAAATGCGGCCTTTTTAGTTTGGCTTTTAAATGAGTGCTGGGCGGTACAAGCTGACGACCACGCCTAAAATCGTGACATCATCGAAGAACATGTCCGTCATCATGTCGTTTTCAGGATGCAGCCGCACGCGGCCGGGTTCCTTGTAGAACCGCTTGACGGTGGCTTCATCCTCCGCCGTCATGGCCACCACAATCTGGCCATTTTCGGCGGTTTCTTGTTTTTTGACGATAATCTGATCACCATTCAAAATGCCAATCTTGATCATCGAATTCCCTTGCACCCGCAACATGAAGAGTTCATCAGCAGGATACGGGATGTCATCCGGCACTGGGAAATAGTCATCGACGTTTTGAATGGCGGTAATTGGCACCCCAGCGGCGACGGTGCCGACAATTGGAATGCCGCTTTCGCCGACGCCAATGTATTCCCGGCCCGCCTTGGTGATTTCCAGCGTCCGCGGCTTAGCCGGGTCTTTGGCGATGTAGCCTTCCGCCAGTAGCTTTTCCAAATAAGCCGCCACGGTACTTGAGGAACTCAAGCCCACGGCCTTGCCAATTTCGCGCACCGTCGGCGGATAACCGCGGCCATCGATTGATTCGTAAATGGTTTGCAGGATCTGTTTCCAACGTTTCTGACTTGCTTGGGATGGCATCGCCGTCCGCCTCCGCTCATTAGTTTCTTTCATCATAACAGTGCGAACGCGTGTTTGCAAGGGGAAAATCGCGTCATATCGGCATTCTGTGCCAACCAAAAAGCCGCTGCCAAGTTTGGCAACGACTTCCGACCTTTATAGGCGGTGCATTAAGCTTAAATGGTGCATTTGGCGGCGGTCGCACGCCGACTTATGCATGAGATACAGACCACCGACAATCAGATCGACTGCCATCAGACCGATGCCGATCGCCGCTGCATTGGTGAACAGCAAGATGACAGTCAGCACGATCAGCGCCCGTAAACTCCACTTTAACATCTTCAGTGACATTGTGTTTCCCTCCCCCGCGAGATTTGATACTCCCTATTATACAGAAACCCCGGCTTTTGTAAAGTTATTGTATCTAGCAATTTACACTAAAAGCCGACCAGTGGGGATTTATCGTTTTTCCGATACAAACAACAGCAGTAATGTAAAGATTCATCGCGCGTCACCGCAGTTAAAATCGGTCCCGCGTCCTATTCGCTTTCACGCGGCTTTTTCGGTATGATAAAACTGATAAGCAAGAGGGAGGAAGCCGGAATGGAAAAGAAAAATTCTTGGTTCTATCACCGGTTCTTAGATAGTAAATTCGCTGTGGTGATTTTTGATTTGGTCCTGACGCTGCTGGCGGTGTGGATCTTCACCAAAGTCGCCTGGCTACTGCAACCAGCCGTGAACTTTCTCGGCATCATAGCCCCGCCGTTCATCTTGGCCGGAATCTTGTTTTACATGCTCAATCCCATTGTGAATTGGCTGGAAAAGCGCGGGTTGAAACGCATGCTCGCCATTCTCCTCGTCTTCGTCGTGGTGATTGGCCTGATCGTCCTAGCGATTGTGCGGGTCGTGCCGCCGATCGAGGCTCAGGTGCGGAGCTTTGTGGAAGCCTGGCCGAGTTATTGGGAAAGCGGCCTCAAGCTGTTCACTGATCTCAATGATAAGCAAAACATCTTCTCGCAGTCGGACATCAACCAATTCGCCAATGAGATCAAGTCCTGGCTGTCCAATCGCGGCTCCACCATTTTGTCTGGCACCTTGAATTCATTGAGCAGCATTGTCGGCGCAGTGGGCAATGTCGTGGTCACCATTGCCACGGCCCCAATCGTCCTGTTCTTCATGCTTAAAGAAGGCAACAAGTTTACCACGATGGTGCTCCAGCTGGTCCCGACTCGCCAGCGCCGCGGCATTGGCGACATGCTCCATGAAATGAACCTCAAAGTCGGGTCCTATGTGCAAGGGCAGTTAACCGTGGCCATGGCTGTCGCGATGATTTTCATGCTCGGTTACACCGTGATTGGCCTACGCTACGGGTTGATCTTCGGGCTGCTGGCCGGGCCGCTCAATCTCATTCCGTACTTCGGCTCGGCGGTGGCGATGATTCCAGCACTGGTGATGGGCGCCATTCAAGGCCCCAAGATGTTCATCGCCGTCATCATCGTGTTCTTTGTCGAATGGCTGCTGGAAACCCAGTTAATCTCACCATTTGTCATGGGGAGTAAACTAGAGATGCACCCGATTACCATTGTCGTGGTGCTGCTCACTGCTGGTAACATGTTCGGTTTGCTCGGCGTGATTCTCGGCATCCCTGGCTTCGCAGTGCTTAAGATCATTGTGACGAGGCTGTTCCGCTGGTATCAACAAGTCTCTGGCTTGTACCCGAAAGAGTCCCCGCAAACCATCACACAGAAAGTTGGCCCTGAAAAATGAATGGATTCCTAATTTTACTTGATGTCGCCTTGCTCGCCTTGAGCGGCTACTATCTGTTTTGGCAAAGTCGCATCGACTTTCGTGCCTCGTACAGCACTTTTCAACTGTTCATGGCGGTGGTGCTGGGCTTTTGGTTTTTAACCACTGGCATCGCCAATATCTGGTACATTGTCTTCATCGCCGCCTTCATCACGCTCACCGTGATGTCCGGCAGCACCGGTCTCACGCCGACCCGCCTGATTAACGTTGGCATTTTTGCCCGGGTGGTGCCTTACACCAAACTGGTCGGCGTCACCTTGACGCCCCTCACCCTGCCGAACGGCCAAAGCCTCGTGGTTGGGGTTTTCGGTATCTCACCGCGGCGCTACATTCGCCTAACCTTCCGCTCTGATCTGCAGACCCTGTTCAACGTGCTGCGGCCGCGGGTGCCAGAAGCCATTGAAATTAAAATTCAACAAGTCCAATAAAAAATTCCGAGTCGGTTGACTCGGAATTTTTTTGCTTTATTCAATTGGCGTTTCATCTTCTGGCTCGTCAATATCGCGGGTGATGTGATGAGGCTTAGCCTTGACCGGTTTGCGAATGGCGAACAACGCCGCCAGTAGCAATACGATCCCCCCGGCAATCGCCATCACTTGCCAATACACGGTGATGCCAATCATGAAGACATACATCAAGGCCACAATCGCCAGGCCCACCAGCAGATCCACCGCAAAGCGGCCGACGCGGGTAAAAGGCCGATCATCAAGATAGGCGAGCAGGCCAATCAGGACGACCAGGCCAAAGCCGAAGCTGACGGTGCTGACTTGAGCCACCAAGGTTTTGGGATTAGTGGCGTACCAAGCAAACCCCGTGAACAGCGCGCCGAACACCAGCAAGATACCGTTGACCCACCACGTGGTATGTTTTTTTTCTGTGCTTTCGTGCTTGCCTGGCATCAAGAAGCCTTCTTTCTCGTTTTTTCCATTTTAGCAGAAAACAGTTACCATAGACATAGTGAGTCAAGAATGTAGCCGGAAATGTTTGCCGGCTGCCCGATAGAAAGGTCGATTCGATGTCCAATAATCTTGCTTTTGCTGCCTATGAAGGCCGCCCGCTGGCCGATGATCAGAGCCTCGTGGCAGTATCGCTACCAATGCCGACGCCAGCGCCTACTGATGTGATTGTCAAAGTACAGGCGATTTCCCTGAACCCAGTGGACGAAAAAATGCGTGCCAGTTTGCCTAAGCAAACGCAGCCGCGGATTTTCGGTTATGATGCCACCGGTGAAATTGTGGCGTGCGGCGCCGCCGTCACCGAGTTTACGATGGGCCAGCGGGTCATGTACGCCGGTACCACCAAGCGCCCCGGCAGCTGGCAGCAGTATCAGGCGGTCGCAGCAGAATTGATAGCCGGCGTGCCGGCCGGGCTGTCTGATCAAACTGCGGCGGCTTTGCCGTTAGTAGGACTGACGGCATGGGAGCTGTTGTTTGAGAAAATGGGTTTTCACGCCGAGGCCTTAGCTAATCAAGGCAAGCGCCTGCTGATCATTAATGGGGCCGGTGGGGTCGGCTCTATGCTCAGTCAGCTGGCACATTGGGCCGGCTTGACCGTCGCCGCCACTGCCAGTCCCCAAAACTTTGACTGGCTAAGGCAGCATGGCGTTGACCAGCCGCTAGACTATCATCAGGATTTGGCGGCCACGCTGGCCGGCCAGCCCGCCTTTGATGGCGTGGCAATTTTGTATGCCACTGAGCCCTACCTGGCCCTGGCTAGTCAGGTGGTCGCCCCCTTCGGCCATGTCGGCGCCTTGGTCACGCCGCAAGGGCCACTAAACGTCACCGCATTGAAGGGTAAAGCCGCCAGTTTGGACTTCGAGTACATGTTCGCCAAAACCGACTATGATTTCAATGCCGCCAGTCAGGGCCACATCCTATCGCAGCTGGCGGCCCTGGCCGCGGCTAACCTGCTTGATGCCAGCGTCACCACGACCTTGCAGCCCATTTCGGTCGCCACGTTGAAGCAAGGGCTAACACAGCTCACCTCAGGCCATCAGGTCGGCAAAATAGTGCTCACTGGGCCATTTGAAGCTTAAGGCCACACGAAAAGGGCCACATCAACGAAAAGGTTGGTGTGGCCCTTTAGCATGCCTATTTAGTAAAGCCCAGCGCCTTTTGCAAGGTGGCTTTGGCCTGATCGGCGGTCAGGCGCTGGGGATCATAGATAATGCTCCCTGGCCCCATGTAGTAATTGAACAAGTTGAGCACCGCGCGCTCTTTCAGCGTGCGTAGCCGCAATTCATCGTTGATTTGGGCGAGCAACTCATGGCACCAGGCGGCGTCCATCATCATCGGTTCATCACGTTCGGTGACGTAGCCTTTCTCCATAATGAGATCTGCGCCTTCCGCTTTTTGCGTGCGCAGAACGTTTGCTGTTGGTTCCATGAATTGACCTCCTTCAACCAAAATTAATACTTAGGCTCAAGCAGCCGGCGCGGCCGGACAAAGGTGGTCGCTTGCGACTGGTCGCCTGGGATAAACCCGGCAGCCGTGTAAAAGGCACTTAGCGCCGCGTTATCGGTGACCACTACAATGCGATCACCCTGCTTGAAATAATCATCGAATTCGCTCAGCAATTCGCGGCCGATGCCTTGGTGCTGATAGTCTGGTAGCACCAACAAATCCTGGATAAACACAATGGTATGCATGTCTGAGACCCCGCGGATCAGGCCTACCAGCTTGTCGCCATCGCGGGCAGTGAGCAAAGTTGAGTTCGCAATGCCCCGCGCGGTTTCTGCCGCATCTTTGAGGTAATGCGTCATGCCCACTGCGCCATAAAGTGCTTTAATTTCATGAATGGTCAGTGCCGATTCAAACGTATAATTCACAAGTCCAACCCCCGAATGTAGTTACCAGAATGATTTTAACGCAATGGGAATTGAACACAAGCGCTTTTTTAAGCCTGAATTACGCGCGGGCCGTGAAGTCGATAAACCCGAGCGCACTGTCGATGACGCCGCCATCCCCGTTCAGACTCATGGTATTGAGCGTGGGATTAAAGCGTACCGTCATGTGCGGATCCAGGTCTTCCGTCGAGTAGTCCTTGATCAAAATCGGGCCCAAGTTCGACTCGATGGTGGTATTGTAACCCTCGGTCGGTGCCGCCTGCGCCACCACGTTAATCGTAAACTGCACCATCATGTGAATCATAGCATGCTGCGAGTATTGCCCCACCCCATCTTCGAAGGTCAGCAGCAGCTTTTTATCCGGTCCCAGGTGACCCTTGAGCTTCGCCTGCGATGCTTCATCAAATTGAATTTCCATGTTTTCACCTCCGCTGACAAGGTAGTCGTTTTGGCGGCAAAGTGCAATCGATGTGCTCTGAACCACTTTTGCAAGGCTTAAGTATTTTTTCAAATTATTGGCCCATTTCGTCATACTTTCTTCACATTCAGGGATTACATTAGGAACCATAGAAATGAGCTACCCACTCATTTCCATACCCATACCCAACTTTTTCATTTTTACTCCTCCAAAGTAAAAATCACTCACCGGCCGCCCAGCCGGTGGGTCAATCCTTACTTGACCGTCGCCCACCCAGCGGCGGCCATTTTTTTGGCCAAAAAACCGGCTCACCGGCGCCGTCAAGCGCTGATGAGCCGGTTATTTTAGTCTCGAGACGGTCAAGCAGTTACCGATTTTCCCGTTTCCGCCAGCCGCTGAGCCCAAGCAGCAGACCCAGCACGGCAAGGCCACTGACGGTGAGCGCAGAAGCATCGGCGTCGCCAGTCTTGGGCAGGGCTTTAGCTTGCTTGGCAGTGAGACCGGCAGCTGTCGACTGCTTGACTGACGGCATTTGCGCCTTGACGGCCGGCTTGGTGCCACCCGCCTGCGCCGCTGGCGTGGCCGTGTAGGTGACGAGCACCGTGGCATTAGCCGGCACCAAAGTGGTAGCAGCCAACCCTTGCTGTGCCACCTGTTTAAGGTCGGCCGTATACCCGGCAAGCGTCGGTGAGGTGACTGCGGCATAGCCTCCTTGCGGCGTGGCCACGGTCTCACCGGTGACGTCATCGGTCACGGTTTTCCAAGTGACAGTTTGGACAACGGCTTGCGGCGCCTTGCTTTGATCAGCGCCGGCCATGTGATACAAAATGGTCCGCGTCGTGGTCACGGTGCCATACGTCAGCTTGTGGGTCAGGTGGACGGTCGCGGTGTTGGCCCTTGAGGCTAACTGCGCGGTCGCCTGCGCAGCTTGCCCATCAGCCAGCCGATAGCCGGTTAACCCGCTCAAGTCGGCCTGATAAGTGACCGGTTCATCGGTCTGGCCAGCGTAGGCTTGCGTTTTGACGGTTTCACCAGTGACGTCATCGACATAACGCACCGTCAGCGTTGCCGCATCCGGGGTGTACGTGACATGAACAGTGATCGCAGTCGGCGCACTGGTCGGCGCCAAGCTCAAAAGCGCAACCTGCTCAAGGTTTGCGGTATAGCCGGTTCGCGTTGGTGTCACCACCGCGGCATAGCCCGACTGCGGCGTGGCCACAGTGCGGCCGGTCGCAGCATCTGTGGTGGTCAACCACTGCACGGTCTGCACGACTGACGCCGGGGCCTTGCTTGGGTCACCGCCGGCCATTTGGTAAATGACGGTGCGCGTCGTGGTAATCTCACCATAGGTCACCTGATGGGTCAGGTGAATGGTCACAGTGCCGGATGCGCCATTGAACCGATACGTGCCTTGCGCGGGTTGGCCCTCAGCCAGCTGATAACCACTCAGGCCAGCGAGGTCCGCCGCATAGTTAATGCTTTCATCGATGCTGCCAGGGTGCGTTTGAGTTTTGACCGTTTGCCCGGTGACATCATCGACATAGTTGATGGTCAAAAGCGCTGGATTCGGTGAATAAATCACCGTGGCCGTGGCATTGGTTGGGGTCGTGGTGGCTCCTAAGCCCAGTTGCGCGACTTGCGCCTGATCTGGGGTGTAGCCGCTAACAGCGGGACTGGTAACAGTCAAATAACCGCTTTGCGGGGTGGCCACCGTTTCACCGGTCACCTTGTCCGTCGTTGTGTGCCAGAGCACCGGTTGCACGACTGGCGCTGGCGCCTTGCTTGGATCACCGCCAGCCATTTGGTAAGTGATGGTCCGCGTTGTCGTGGTCTGACCATACGCCAGCTGATGGGTCAGGTGAATCACCACTGTGGTGCCACCGACCGGCAGGTGCACAGTCCCTTGCGCGGCTTGGCCATCAGCCAACCGATACCCGGTTAAGCGACTCAAGTCCGCGGTGTAGCTGCCGACAGCATCCGTCGTCCCGGCCACCGTCCCTGTTGCCACCGTCTTGCCAGTCACATCATCAAGATAGGCTAGCGTCAAGGTCGCCGCGTTTGGGGTATAGGTCACCATCACCGTGCTATCACCTGGCAGCTTAGTGGTTGCTCGCAGCGCCTGCTGAGCGACTGCCGGCGTATCAGCGGTGTAGCCCGCCACCGTCGGGCTGGTCACTTCAGGGTAACCTGCCTGCGGGGTGGCCACGGTTTCCCCGGTCACTTTGTCTGTCGTGGTATGCCAGGTAACGGTTTGCGCGATTGGCGCCGGTGCCTTGCTTTGGTCGCTGCCGGCAATCACGTACTGGATGGTGCGGGTCGTCTGCAGCGTGCCGTCATTGACCTCATGCGTTAGGTGAATCGTCACCTCGCCAGTTGGTGCGAGAACTTGGTAGACCCCGCCTGCCACTTGGCCGTCCGCTAACCGGTAACCCTTAAGGTCACTCAGGTCAGCCTGGTAGGTAATGGTGCCGTCGGTTTGACCAACGAGCGTTTGCAGCTTGACTTCTTTACCCGTCACATCATCAACATAATGCACCTTCAGTAATGCGGCATCTGGCGTATACAGCACGGTGGCTTCAGTGTTTTTCGGTGCTTCAGTCGTCGCGGCCAAGCCTAACTGGGCAATTACGGTGAGATCTGGAGTGTACCCTTTCACGGTCGGACTGACCACCGCGCCGTAACCATTTTGTGGGGTGGCCACGGTCACGCCAGTCACTTGATCGGTTGTGGTCAGCCAGCTGGCAATTTGCGTCACGGCCTTGGGCGCTTTGCTTTGGTCATCACCCGCGATGCGATAAGTGATGGTCCGAGTCGTGGTGGCCCGGCCATAGGTTAGCTCATGGGTCAGGTGAATGACGGCAATGTTCTGCGCCTCATCTGCCGTCAGCGTCATCGTGCCTTGCGCCGCTTGACCGTCTGCTAAGCGATAGCCGGTTAGCCCGGTGAAATCAACCGTGTAAGTCAACGGTTCATCGACTTTGCCCAAATATGGCGTGAACTTTACTTCTTTGCCAGTCACATCATCCACATACTGCACGACTAGCTTGGTGTCATTGGGCGTATAGGTCACGGTAACAGTACTGTTCGTTGGCGTTTGCGCGATAGCGACAAGATCCTGAGCCGCAACTGTTGATGGTTTCGGCGTGTACCCCGTCACGGTTGGACTGACCGCTGCGGCATAGCCTGCTTGCGGCGTGGCAATCGTCGCGCCGGTCACCTGGTCCGTCGAAGTCAGCCATTCCACCGTCTGAATGGTGGCGGCTGGGGCTTTGCTTTGATCAGTGCCAGCAATCACGTAATGAATGGTGCGCGTGGTCGTCACGTTGCCATGAGTAATCTCATGGCTGAGCTTAATCACCAAGGGCGCTGTTGCATCGACGGTCAACGTGTACGCGCGCGTCGCGGTTTCTCCGGCCGCAAGCACATAGTGAGCTGGCACCTGAACGGTATACTCACCTGTGTCACCAACGTTGCCCTTGATCGCATCGGTCTTCACCATGCCACCGGTGATGGTGTCCACATATTGCACGGTTAGTTGGGTCGAAAGTGGCTGCAGCTCGTACTGCAGGTAGCCATCCTCAGCCTCAGCACTCATCAAAACGGCGGGATTATCAGCCAAAGTGGCCAGCTTAGTTTTACCATCTTTGGCATACAAGGTGATTTGATGGTCGACGAACTTATATCCTTGCGGCAAGAGCGCCTGATCCGCGGCGGATAGGGTAGCGGCAGTCGTTGGTAAGTTAGCGAAGACCTGATCCGTCTTTTCGGCCAGATTTTGCTTGAGGTCAGGCAAAATGATGTACTGGTCTTGACCGTTGGCATCGACATAGTGGACCCGAGTTGTCAAATTGCTCTCGCGGACAATCTTAATCGAAGCCGCTTGTTGTTGCGCCATGACTGCCAGGGATTGCGCGAAGAAACCGGTTTGCAAATAACCTTCAGTCCCAATTTCCTCGCTGACTGGCAAGCTGGTGGCGCCGACCAGCGCGAGCCGACCTGTCGAGGAATTCGGGGCCAACGTGTCGACAGCAATGTAAACTGAGCGAATAGCGGACCAATCGGTGACTTGGTCGGCGGTCACGTACCCGGTCAAATCCATCTGGGTCTGTTCCTTGCTCAAATCGGCCTGGTTCGTGCTGTAATACACTGTGCCGCTGATTCCGGTCGGCAAAGCCACTGGGCCGGTGAGATTAAAGGTGTAGGTTGAACCATTTTGGCCTGTCACTGGTAAATTAACCGCCATCCCCACCGGACCGTTGGCGATACCGGTGGTGTTGGCCAACGTGACATAGAACGTGAGCGGCTTGGTGCTGGTGCTGGCCAAGCTAGCATTATCCGTCGGGTTCGCCTCATCACCTTGAGCCGAGGCAGCCCCGTAAACTGAGGAAACCGTGGTGATGGACCAAGGCTGCTTGTCGAGCAACACTGCATTGGCATCCCCAGCGGTTAATGACAGATCAGTGACCTTGCCCAAATACATGTGGGGCTGAATCGTGGTGGTCGCCGAAGTCATATAAATTTCACCGTCGCTGGTCCCAGCTAGCGCATCGGCCAAGTTGCGGAGGGTAATGTAGCCGCCAGTCCCGTATGTCGTCGTGTTGACCGACTCACCGGTGCCCGTGTAATCGAATTCGACCACGGTCCGACCATCGTCCGCCTTGAACTGCGTGACGGTCGGGTGGCCAGGCGTCGTGGTGAGGCCCTGTTTATCATCAGCCGTGGTGAGATTAGTGGCCATATTTTCGATGCTGGTATCTTTGGGCAACACAAAGTACAAGATGGGCTCGAAAACGGTATTCGCGGTATGCGGATAGTCACCAGACCCGGCCAGCTGCATGATGCCCCCGATGGCCCCGGCCGATTTATCGTCTTGCCGCACTTGACCACCAGCGAAAGCGAAGGGTTCTTTGACCGTTTGCGTGAAATCGGCGCCACCAATTGTCGATCCATTTTGCGCGACCGTCACTTGCGTCTTAAGCTGATCACCCACTTTAACCGCCGTGCCATCATCATAGGTCGCAGCTAAATGGCCCATCAGCGTAAAGTCACCCACCGTCGCTCCGGCTTCTATCGTATTTGGCTGCAGCACTAATTGACGAATCACGCCGCTGCTGGTGATGGTGCCGCCGGCTGCCACGGTGCCCGTTTCAGTGGTGCCATCTTGCAGGGTCAAGGTGTAAGCATAACTGGTGGTATCAGGCAGATAGCCCTTGGTCGAGTACTGAAGGGTCGGTACCGTGACTTGATTAACCGCTAAGCCGTTAGGAATCGCGGCTGTAATCGTGAGATCTTTAGCTGCGGCTGGCGCCTGATAAGTAAAGGAAAAACGGCCCAGATTGGCCGGATCATCACTGGAATCTTGATCCAACACCAGCTGTTCCGGCGTGCTCGAACTATTCCCATTCACGGTGACCTTGGCCGCGGCCTCGCCGGTCTTATTCGCGCCGAGCAGTTGCTCGGTCCAAGCGGCATTAGCTGAGTAGGTCACGGTATCGGTGGGATCGTCACTATGTTGCTGCACCACGGTGGCGGCACCGCTGGCGGTGAGTGTCGATGTTGCTGCCGCTTGGGCGACGTCATAGGCGCCAACTAACAGATAACCCCGCGGATTTTGCCAGCTCTGCTGGCCAGCGCCTTTAGGAGCCGTGATGATGATGGCGTTGCCTGTGCCACCAGGCTGCGTGATGATAGTGCCATCGGTAAAGCCATTGATTCGCTTCGTTAAGGCCTCATTCAGCGTGAATCCGGTCGGCACCGGCAGGGTAATCGTGGTGCCATAATTGACCCCTGAATTAACAAGGGCAGAATAATACTTATCCTGCGAGTCAACGCCGGTGTTTTCATTCACCCGAAATTCATAGACATAATTTTGGTTGGGCAAAACCGCCACGACGCCGGTTTGAGGATTAACCCGCGTTGGGGCGGTCGGCTTGGCCTGTGGGTTCACAACCTGGGTAATCGAGAAGGTACCTTGCTGGACATCATTTTTACTATAGGAACCAGTCTGGGTCGTCGTCCCAATGTCAGGCGCAGGGGAGGCTTGGCCATTGTAAGTACTCTTAAGCGCCATGGTAATGGCTTGTTGGTAACTGCCAGCCGCTATGAAGTGATTGGTCACAACCAGCGAACCATCTTTACCGGTCGATCGCGTGGTGGTACCTTGTGCGGCCGTCAACGTGGTGACTTTGGCATTTTCAGCATTATCAATGACCGCCCCACCAGCAGGAATCGTGATGGTGAAAGTATCCCCTGCCACTGCGTTCATCGAGAAATTCACCACCAGGCTCGTGGCACCACTACCGTAACCAATCGTATCGGTAGAGGTGGTTACATTAGCATAAACGTTGCTGGTCGTTGGCGTGCCAGCTTCGGCACTCGTCGCTTGCGGGGCCGGTGTGGCAGCACTGGCCTGGGCGGTAGTGGCCTTGGTGTTAATTGCCGAGGCTGCATTTGCCGAGCTCGTTGTGTCCGGGGTTGCCGCAGAGGTGGCGGCGACTGCTTGGCCCTTTTGCACAGTCAGCGTGCCAGCCGTCACCGTCGCAGTGGTCACATCCACGCCAGGATTAGCGGCTTTCAGGTCAGCAAGCCCTTGGGCGCTTATGTTGACGCGATACGTGCCAGCTTGATCAGCCTGAACTTGCGTGTAGTCAAAGTCCTTGGCTGTCCAGGCTGGGGCCGTCAAATTTTCGATTTGAACTGGCATCACCACCTGCGCCATGTCGGTCCCGGCAGTAATGGTTTTGGCCTGAATCACAACCTTAGCCGCCGCTGCGGGTGTAGTGGCGGCTGCGGCCGTTTGCGCATTTTTCGTGGTGGCGGTTGCCTGCGGCGCGTCACTGACAGTATCAGCCTTAACGGCTAATTGCGGGGCCGCACTGAGCAAGCTGACAAACAGTAGACTAACCCCGGCAGTCAGCCAGACCTTGCCAACCTTATACATGCGAAAATGTTCCTTTTTTTCCGTGAGTGCTTGATTTAGTTGCCGATATGAACGATGTTGCATCGTAATCCCCCCAGCTCTAATCTGTTCTACCTACATAGATTCAAGGTTATCCTAACATCATCGCCAGCTATTGAAACGTCAATATTAACAAAATCTATTATTAATAATTGAATTTGTTAAGGGAGCAAAAAAGCACCACCGTGAGCTTGCTGGGCAAGCGCGCGGTAGTGCTTTTTTGACTGGTCTAATTCAGATTATATTTACAATCGCAATCAAGCCGTTTGAATGAGATACCGGCTGGTGCGTTTCTCCAACCAGGCTTGAACACCTGTCAGCACGGTGGTCAGCATCAAATACAGGAACGCAACCAGGCTGTAGGACACCAGTGGATTGTAGTATAGCGCAGCGAATTGCTGGCTGACTTGGAACATTTCGATGATGGTAATGCCGCTCGCCAAACTCGTATCTTTAATCAAGCTAATAAAGCTGTTGGACAGTGGCGGCAGGGCAATGCGCAGCGCCTGCGGGAAAACCACGAGGCGTAAAATCAAAGATTTTTTCATTCCTAATGCGCGTGCCGCCTCCCACTGCGTCTCCGGCACCGACAAAATCGCCGCGCGGATGGTTTCTGAGGCATAAGCGCCGGTGTTCAACGCGAAAGTCAAAATGCCGGCCGTCCAGGCGTTCAATTCGATAATGGGGGCGCCATTAACCTTGAGGTAAGGCAGGCCGAAAAAGATCAGAAACAGTTGGACCAAGAGCGGCGTGCCCCGGAAAATCCACACATAGAACCAGCTCAGCCCCTTGAGTCCTTGCATCAGTGGCTTACGCGAGGGCGAGATCCGCACCAAGGCAACGAGCACAGCCAAAATCAGCCCTAATACAAATGAAATCAGGGTAATCGGGATTGTGTATTTCAACATCGCCACCAACAAATCGGGTAGTGATTTGGTCACAATTTGCCATGCACTCATAAATAGCCTCCTTGGTTCTGCGTTCTAATTACTTGGTAATATCACTGCCAAAATATTTCTTAGATAATTGACCTAACTGGCCGTTCTTGCGCAACTTTTCGATGGCCTGGGTCACCTTTTTTTGCAGCGTGCCTTCATCCTTGCGCAGCAAACCGCGCGCTGGGTTAGCTTTGAAGGCATTGCCGACGCTGATTAATTTGATATCAGCATTTGGCTGCTGCTTCAAATAGGAATAAAAGGCCGCCGCTTCGTTCACCGTGCCTTCTGCGCGGCCTTGTTCAATCAGGGTCACAGACTGGGCGAAGCCTTCAACTGGCACAATCACGCCGCCCATTTTCTTGACGTTAGCGGCATTGTTCGAGGTCACACTTTGGGCCATTTTCTTACCTTTGATATCGGTAATCGACTTGATCGTGGTGTTGTCCTTTTTGACCGCCAACTGCGACTTGCCTGAGGTATAAGGCGCCGTGAAGCGATACTTCGCTGCGCGTTCTGGCGTCTTGGCGACATTGTTCAGAATCAAGTCATACTTGTTCACGTCGAGCCCAGCAATCAGGGAATCCCACTTGGTTTCAACGAACTTAGGCTTCAAATTGAGTTCGGCAGCAATCTTTTTACCGAGTTCCACTTCAAAGCCAGTGAGCTTGCCGTTTTCATGGTAGCTGTACGGCTGGTAGGTACCTTCCAGGCCGATGGTCAAGGTCTTCGGGGTGACGAGCTTCATGTCACTACCTGCATCCTTGCTGGCTGGTTTGCTCCCGCATGCGGCCAAGGCCCCCAAGAGTACCAGACTGGTCAAAGCGAGTAACCATTTTTTCATATTATTCTCCCCCGTTTCTGAAAATCAATACCGCCTATTATACACTGCTTACTTTTCGTAATCGAATCATTTCTCCTAATTCTCATGGTTTGATGAGAACCGCCTCACCTTCTCAACTCAAGCTGTGGTTGATTGCTGCCGACTGCCACCTGCCATACACTAATAGACGACCGGTTGAGGCGAATATTTGACCACTTACGGCCAAAGTGTTTTCCTTAGCGAATTTTAATGGTCTAATAAACCCTGTCAGCAGAAAGGAGCGCGGACAGTATGAATATTAAGTTCGAACAAGATCCGCGCTGGGTAGAACCAGAAGTCATTATTCGCAGCAACGACCCGAAACTCGCCGCTAAACTAAAGGCTCAGCTAGATGCGACCGAGGCGACCTTGGCGGTGTATCAAGGGGCCAAAGAAAGCTACTTGCCATTAGCTGCAATCATCTTTATTCAAACTGAGGGCGGTCAGCTGCAAGTCCATACCAAAGACGACCTCTACCTCAGCAAAGAACGGCTCTACACCCTCGCCGCCCGCTTACCTGGCATCTTTTTACAGGTCAGCAAATCGACGATTATCAATTTACTTGCCGTGAGCGCCTTGAACCGTTCGCTGTCCAACTGTTTGGTCAGCTTCGGTGGGACGCACAAACAGATTTACGCGTCGCGCCGTTACTACAAGCAGTTAACAGAACGTTTAGATGAAATGAGAGGACTTTAACATGAAAAAATATAATTGGCATAACTGGTTTTGGGGCTTGTTCTTCCTCGTCTGCGCTGGCGTTTTGATCACCGGGCAGCTAGGGATGTTCACCATCAATATTTCGTTTTGGCCACTCGTGGGGGGCATGATTTTGGTTGCCGCTTTCCTCAAAAGCCTCGCCAGCCTCAGTTTCGTTGGCATGGCATTCAGCCTGAGTTTTCTCGGGATTCTCTTTGCCCAGCCGCTGGGAATTGAGCGCCTCGTCCCCTGGACCTTGCTCGGGGCAGCCGCGCTCATCAGTATTGGCCTGGAACTGATTTTCCGGCCGGCCAAAGCCAAGCACGAGCATCATGGCACCTTGGTCGTCAATGATACCAGCTACTCGCTCGGCGATTGGCACAAAGCCAACAAAGAGATCAAGCAAAACTATCAGGAAGACGATTCCCCGACCAACTTTGAGGTCAGCGTCCGCATGGGTAGTGCCGTCCGCTACGTGAATACCACCGACTTCCGCCACGCTCGCATTCGCGTCAATATGGGTGAAGCCAAAGTCTATTTCGATAAGGCGCAAATCACCACCGAACCCGCGACGATTGAATTGCTGGGTCAAATCGGCGATGTCGATCTTTACATCCCCAAAGAATGGAATCTGCAACCCAAGCTCCCGACTTTTGCCGTTGATTACTCCGAAAAAGGCGAAACGCCGGTGCCATCAGGGCCAGAGGTCTTGTTAACCGGCAACTTCCATGTCGGCGATGTCACGGTGCACTACATCTAATAAAGGAGCCCAATTATGGCCAAAACTCGTTCTCCCCAAATGATTCGCATGCTGGTACTCAAATTCGCCGGCACCTTTGGCAGTGGCATGTTGTCCTTTGCCATTGGCCTCTATATTTTGCATCGCACCGGCTCGGCGCTAAGCATGGGCGTCAGCATGATCTCCGGGCCATTGGTGGCACTGATTATGATGCCCTTCGTTGGCTACGTGGTGGACACCTTTGCCCATCGCCGGGTGATGATTTTGGCCCAAATTGCCACCAGTATTGGCCTACTGCTGTTCGGCCTCAGTTTTCAGCTCTGGCCTCAGGCGTACTATCCAGAACTGATTGTGCTCATCATCATTTTGCAGATCACCGACAACTTTCTGAGCACCACTTTGACCGCTAGCCTAGTCCAACTCTTTGACGGCGATGAGTTGCAGCGCGTCAACTCCCTGAACCAGTCCATCACGTCGCTAGCGACCTTCTTGGCTCCCCTGCTCGGCGCCTTCGTCTACACACTGGTGCCAATCAACGTGTTTGCCTACATTGAAATCGGCTTTGAGCTGGTGGCGTTGGTCGCCATTCTGGGCTTAAAGTTCTCCGCCGCCGCGCAGGCCGAAGAAGCCGAGCAAACCAAAACCTCGCTGTGGACCAACTTCAAAGGCGGCTTTCAGTTCTTGCTCCATCAGAAGCTCCTGCTAGTGCTTACCACCTCTGGCGCCGTCATCAATCTGGTGTTCGCCGCCATCAACGTAGGCCTGCCCTACCTGCTGATTCAAACGCTCAAGCTGTCTGATCGCCAGTACGGGTTCATCGACTCCGGCTTTGCCGTTGGGATGTTCCTCGGCGGCCTTTTGCTCGCCGCAGTCAAACTCAAGCGCCACCCGGTGACCGTGTCGTTTCTCAACATTGCCCTGCTCTCGGTCATCTTTATGACGACGGGTCTGCCGCCGCTGCTCGGCTTCTCCAAACCGGTCATGACGGTGATTTATTTCACCCAAAGTTTGCTCAACGGCGCCGTGATTGTGTTCGTCAACACGCCGCTGAACACCTTCATGCAGCAAATCATCCCCCACAAGATGCAAGGCCGCGTCTTTGCCTTGGACATGGCCATCAGCACTTTGCTGTCACCCATCGGCGTGGTGTTCTTCGGTGGGTTGTTCGATCACGTCCCCGCCGCCCAAATTTTCCTCGGCGCCGGCGCAGTACTGATTTTGATCACGGCAATGTTTGCTGGAATTATCGCGCAGCAGCAGTTGCTTAAGCGCCCGGAGAATTTGGTCAAAGCTTAGTTCCGCCTCGACAAAAATGGCACCGCCTCGATTGTAAGGCGGTGCCATTTTGATTGTCTTTCGATTTCAGTCAGGGTGCGCTTCGGGTGGCAAACTTTAGTTGCGCTCACAAAGGCAACGCCCGAGCATCCAGCTACGCTCAGGGCCTCAAAGCCAAAAATCAGCTTCAAGGCCCTGAGCTAGGCTGGCTGTCGGGCTAAGTTCGCCTTTGTTCGCAGCCTTTTTTATGCTTGTCCTGCCAAGTCATCATTCCCAATCACCATGTGCTTCTTGCGGTGAATGATTTCTTCCTGGCGGCCGTGAACCATTGGCCGTTTGTTGGGGTTACCGAGGTAGCCGCAGAGGCGCTTGACCACGTCGCAGGTGTCAGGGTTGTGGTTGCCGCATTGCGGGCACTGGTAGCCTTTGGCAGTCGCCTTGAATTCGCCTTTGAAGCCGCATTCGAAGCATTGGTCGATTGGCGTGTTGGTGCCGAGATACCCGATTTTATCGTAGGCATAGTCCCAAACGGCTTCTAGGGCCTTCGGGTTTTGCTTCAAATTCGGGTATTCGCAGTAGTGGATGAAACCACCAGAGCAATACTGCGGGTAATCCTTTTCAAAGTCGAGCTTCTCAAATGGCGTTGGGGTCTTGCGGACGTCATAGTGGAAGGAGTTGGTGTAGTAGTCCTTATCGGTGATGTCCTTGACCACGCCGAAGCGCTTTTTGTCCAACCGGGCAAAGGTATCCGTCAACGATTCTGACGGCGTGCCATAAACTGAGAAGTGGTAGCCGTATTCTTTTTCCCAGGCTTCGCAGTGATCATACAAATCCTTGACCACTTGAATGCTGAAGGCCTTGGCTTCCGGATCCTTCTCCCAGGCATGGCCATAGAAGACGGTGCCAACCTCGTACAGGCCGATGTAGCCCAAGGAAACCGTCGCGCGGGAATTCTTGAAAAGTTCATCGACTTTCTGATCGTCGTTCAGGCGCTTGCCGAATGCCCCGTACTTGTACAAAATCGGAGCGGACTCTGGCGTCGCCTGCTTGGCGCGTTCCACCTTGTAAACTAGGCCCTGTTTGCAGATGTCGAGGCGC
Organism: Lacticaseibacillus suilingensis; assembly: GCF_016861845.1. Classification (GTDB taxonomy): domain Bacteria; phylum Bacillota; class Bacilli; order Lactobacillales; family Lactobacillaceae; genus Lacticaseibacillus; species Lacticaseibacillus suilingensis. The sequence continues at coordinate 155,492 of NZ_BOLV01000001.1, read as the reverse complement.
TGTTCCAACAAGGACCAGAATTTATCCTTATCGCCTTTGGATTCCATCGCAATCCGCGGCAGGTTCAGGGTGATGACGCCTAAGTTCATGCGGCCAGCGTTGACTTCTTTGCCGGTGTCAGGGTCGGTCCAGCCTTGCAGGAAGGAGCGGCAACCCATCGGTGCTTTGAAGGAACCGGTGAGCTTTTTGATCATGTCATACGACAGCACATCAGGGTACATGCGCTTGGTGGCGCATTCCAAAGCCAACTGCTTAACATCGTAGTTGGGATCTTCCGGCGCCATGTTCAGGCCTTTTTTCAGCGTGAAGACCAGCTTCGGGAAAATCGCGGTGCGCTTTTCCTTGCCCAAGCCGGCAATGCGAATCTTGAGAATGTCCTTTTGGATTTCGCGTTCGATCCAGCTCGTTCCTAAACCAAAACCAACCGTCACAAAAGGCGTCTGGCCTTGCGTTGAATACAAGGTGTTAACTTGGTATTCCAACGTCTGCAAAGCATCATAAATGTCCTTTTTGGTCCGCCGCTTGGCATAGGCTTCGGCGGTGTCGGGATCTTGCGTCAACTCGGTGGCTTCCGCTAGGTGCTTCTGGTAATTCTTCTCGGCAAACGGTGCCAAGACCTCGTCAGTGCGGTCAGAGGAGCAGCCGCCATACTGGCTGGAAGCGACGTTGGCGATAATCTGGGTCATCTGGGTCACTGCGACCTGAATGGAGTGCGCCGCTTCGACTTCGGCATTGCCGATGCAGAAACCATTCGTCAGCATCTCTTTGAAGTCAATCAAACAGCAGTTGGTTTCGGCCATGTAAGGCGTGTAGTCCAGGTCGTGCCAGTGAATATCGCCGCGCAAATGGGCATTGGCTACAGCCGGCGGCAACATCTTCAGGCCAATCGCCTTGGCTACGGCGCCGGCAGTCAAGTCGCGCTGCGTGGAGAACACGCGCGAGTCCTTGTTGGCATTTTCGTGGACGACTGTGGAATCGCGGTCCAGCAGCTTTTGGACGTTATAGTTCACATCGGCTTTCTTGCTGCGCTCGATGTCGCGCTGCACGCGATACTTGGTGTAGGCCTCGCCCCAGTCATACTGGTGCGCATCAAATAAAGCCTGCTCCACGATGCTTTGCACCTCGGGAATGCGGACGTCCGATTTGAAACGTTCAGTGATGGTGGCCACGGCATCATCGGCAATCTGTTCAATCAAGGTGTAGTCAGCTGGGGCCAGTTCCCCGTTCACTGCCTTTGCGGCCTTAGTAATCGCCCGCGTGATTTTGCTTTGATCAAACGCCACAATGCGGCCGTCTCGTTTTTTAACACTGATTTGTACTTTCAAATCGATCATCGGCTATTCGCTCCTCTGTCTTGTGCATTTTGAAACTTAATATAGCTAGTCTATCACACTGCCACAAGATGTAGTGTAAATATCGAATTTTTCCGAAGAAATAACTAGATATTGTATTGTATGCTATTTAATCTTTTGCTATGAAGATAGCCTGAAAGCGCGTCCCGTCTCATACCTTAGCCTGATTCTGGCCTCGGCGGGTTTTGGCGCTCATAAAATTTGCTATAATTAAGCCTGTCGAGTTGTGGGGTTCACCCACAACCATCTGGAGGTAAATGATGCAAAAAGACCAACTCAAACAAATTCTGGTCCTCGTTGTGATTATTGTGCTTGGCTTGTTCCTGTTGCCTTTCGTGGCCGGGATCATCAGCATGATCATCAAGCTCGCCCTGCTCTTGGCGATTATCGCCGCGCTGTACTGGGCTTATGTCACCTATATTAAGAAGTAACCGTGCAACCATTAAAATGGCGAATAGGCGCTCAATTGAGCGTTTACTCGCCGTTTTTTATGCTTCGTGATAGCTCAGGATGTCCCCAGGCTGACAGTCCAGCACCTGACACAACTTCGCCAAAGTGGAAAAGCGCACTGCCCTAGCCTTGCCGGTTTTGAGCACTGAGAGATTGGCAATGGTGATATCAACCGCACCTGCCAATTCGGTGAGCGTCATGTGCCGTTGGGCCAGTAGCGTTTCCAGATTGATTTCAATCATAGCAACCTCCTAAATGGTCAGGTCGGTGTCTGTTTTATAGGCCAGCGCCGCCTGCCATAAGCGCGTTAACACCGCCATAAAAACCGTTAACACCACCGGTACCAGCGCTACTGCCAACCCGATCACCATTAGGCCCGGGGCATCATCTAACCGCGCGGCTGTGTAGATAAAAGGTAGCCACAACCACACGCCAACCGTCAGTACCACCAACGCCCAGGTGAGGTGACGTAGTTTGGTCAGCGCCTGATTGGTAAACGCGGTCCCCCGCTCAATCACACTCAGCAGCTGTTCGCCCACCACCACTGCCACCAAAAAAGCTAGCAGGGCAAGGTATACTCCCACGCCTAAGCTCACAACCACACCGTTCAAACCCACCGGCGCGCCATGGCCCATTTTGCTTAACATAATGGGGACTGGAATCACGCCAATTACCACCGCTAGCAGCGCCAGCCCGCCGAGCGTCACTCTTAAAAACCAGGTACTTGCTTTCATTCAATCTGCCTCCTGCATGGTTTAACGCTAGTATCGCAGATTTTTTATCGATAATCGATAAAGAAAAAGTTAAATCAAGCCACGAAAAAGCCGTGATTCACCACGAGTTATGTGGCAAATCACGGCTTTTTGCTTGCGCTGGATCCTAACGGGTTCGAACCGTCGACCTCTTGCATGCCATGCAAGCGCTCTCCCAGCTGAGCTAAGGACCCCTTCGATAAAGATAGATTACCGGAAAAAGACAGCGCTGACAAGCCCTTAAGCGCTTTTCTCACACTAAACGGTGCAGTCGGTAAAAAAATCCTCAATTCACTAGGTATACCACTTGCATCACCCGGGTCAAGACAGTTATAGTGGAAATATAGGGAAGCGCTTACAAGAAATCTATGATTGTGAGTCGTTTCTCTTGCATACCTGAAGGCAAGGCATTTAGCGGTGGTGGTCTTCAGTTCTGCGATCTGTGACATGATCTTATTCTGTTTTTTCAATCAAATTATTCTAACGAAAGGATAGCTAGACCGAAATTGCTCTAACCATCGCTTCCGGCTAGCGGGTATATGATATGGCCGACACATCTAGTTCTTTTCGCGATTCGTTCGCCGCTTGGGCGGGCAAGTTCTCCGGATCAAGATTCGTGCGGGCAATCATGCAGGCAGGGTATAGCGTGATTGCATTCTCCATTATTGGGGCGATGTTCTTGATTTTGACGGTGCTGCCGCAAGCTTTCCCAATTCCCGGGTTTGCTGAATGGTATGCCAGCACCGTGGGCCGCTTTGCGGTACTGTTCCAAGTGGTGTTCAATGCCACCATGGGGATTTTAGCGCTGGTCTTTGCTGGGACCTTCACCTACACCTACACCGAGATTTATCGGGAGGAAGAACACCTCTCGCTTAATCCGCTGAACGGCTTGTGGATGTTCATGATGGGCATGTTCATCACCGTGCCTCAGTTGATCTGGAAAGGTGGCATGATGAATTTTGTCACCTCTTTGGACAAAGACAACATCATCGGCGGCGGGTATGCCGTTTCCGCCGGTGGGATTACCCGGATTGGCTCCGTGGGGATTTTTACCGGTCTGGTCGTTGGTTGGCTGACGGTGCAGATCTACCGCTTCACCATCAAACACAACTGGCAGATCAAAATGCCAGCTTCCGTGCCGCCTGGTGTGTCCAACTCCTTTAGCGCCTTGATTCCTGGCGCCTGCGTGGCTGCGGTTGTGACCGTGCTGAACATGGTGCTGGTTTTGGCCGGCACTGACATCTTCAAAATTCTCTACATTCCATTTTCCTTCATCAGCAACATCGCCAACACCTGGTGGGGCTTCTTGATCATCATCTTCCTGATCCACTTCCTCTGGTGGTTCGGGGTTCACGGCTCCACGATTATGAGTTCCTTCTACACCCCAATCGTGCTGGCCAACTTGGCCGCTAACGTTGGTGGGCAAAACAACTTCTTCGCAGGCGATCCAATGAATGCCTTCGTTATCATCGGTGGGGCTGGTGCGACCCTGGGCGTGGCCATCTGGCTTGCATTCCGCGCGAAGTCCGTGCAACTGAAAGAAATTGGGAAAGTTGAAATTGTCCCTGCCCTGTTCAACATCAACGAGCCGATTTTGTTCGGGCTGCCAATCGTGTATAACGTACAGCTTTTAATCCCATTTATCGGTGCGCCACTGGCCGCTGGGATTGTCGGCTACCTTGGCGTGTCTAGCGGCTTGGTACCGAAGATCATTCTGCAGCAACCATGGCCAACCCCAGTGGGCCTGAGTGGGTTCATTGCCACCGCCAGCTGGCAAGGCGCGGTGCTCTCCATTATCTGTGCTTTGGTTGCCTTCCTGGTATGGTATCCATTCATTCGCAAATATGACCGGATGCTGCTCAAGCAAGAACAAGCTCACGAATCAAATCAATAAGCCTCAAGCACAAGCCCCGGCGCAAAATTTGCGCCGGGGCTTTTTAGCTACCGCGTCCGGTACTGACTCGGCGCCAGCCCGATAACGCGCTTAAACTGGCGGGAAAAGTACAGCGGATCGGCATAACCCAGCTGAGCCGCAATAGTTTTGACTGGCGTTCGGCTTATTCGTAGCTGCTGACAGGCTTTTTCCATCCGCAGGCGAGTCCAATAATCCAGCGGGCCCATTTGATAAGCTTGATGAAATAAGCGAGACAGCGTACTTTTGGGTAGCGCCAAGCCTTGTGCCAGTTCGGCCAAAGTCTGATGCACGCCGAGATGCCGCTGCATATGCAAAATAGCTTGGGTCAGATGTTCATTGCCTGCCGCCTGGGGCTGATCATCGGCCAACCAGTAGCTTTCTGCCAAAATCAATCGTAAGAGCTGGCTCGCACACACTGCATTGGCCACGGTGTACTGGGCCGCACACACTGCGAACAGCTCGCTCCAATGCGCTAACAACTGTTGCTGGCGCGCCGCCGACTGAAGCCGCTGAATGGATGGCGTCACCAAACCTGAAGCCGCAGAGCCCAACCGAAAATGGCACCACACCAAGGTCCACGGGGCCTTATGCGAAGCCGCATACTCATGCGGGGTCTGGGGCGGAATGCAAAGCAGTTCATTGGCCCGCAGCTGCTGGCGCTGGCCCGCCACCACCACCTCCCCTTCGCCTTCTAGGCAGTGTAGCAATAGCCAGTCGGCTTGGCCTTGTGGTCGGATTTGGAAATGGTGCCGCGCCACTGCATAATGGCCCAGCTCGACTGGAGCTGTCCCTGAAATCAGTGGATGAGCCAGCGCAGCCGAATCATTTTTGATTGGGAACACTAGCTGCGTGTCATCATCAAAGTTAGCTTCCAGCGTTCTCATCACGGCCTCCTGAGATTATTGTCCATGAACTGGTTCGATTACCTATTCTTAAACGGACTTTTTTCGTCTATGTTAAACCCGTAAGCCAAATATTGTCTATCTAAGGAGGCCGTTATGACTCGTTTCAAGATTGAACATGACTTTTTACTGGATGGTCAGCCCTTTAAGATCTTGTCAGGTGCCATCCACTACTTTCGCATTCACCCCAGTGATTGGGAACATTCGCTGTACAACCTCAAGGCCCTAGGCTTCAATACCGTCGAAACCATCGTGCCTTGGAATATTCACGAACCCCATGAAGGCCAGTTTGATTTTAGCGGTGGCCATGACCTGGCCGCCTTTCTCCGGACGGCCCAGCGGCTTGGCTTGTACGCGATTGTCCGGCCATCGCCCTACATTTGCGGTGAATGGGAGTTTGGGGGCACACCCGCGTGGTTGCTCAACAAACCCATGCGCATTCGATCCAATGACCCGGCCTACCTACGCCAAGTCAATGCGTACTACGATCAGCTGATGCCACAATTAGCCCCGCTTCAGCTCGACCAAGGCGGCAATATTTTGATGTTTCAAATTGAAAATGAATATGGCTCTTACAGCGAAGACAAGGCCTATCTCCGGGCCTTGAAACAGATGATGACGTCGCATGGGCTCACACAGCCATTCTTCACCTCTGATGGGCCCTGGCAGGCGGCACTGCGCGCTGGTAGTTTGATTGATGACGACGTGCTCGCTACCGGCAATTTCGGCAGTCATGCCGCCGATAATATGATCGCGTTGCAAACTTTTCTGCGGCAGCATGGCAAAGACTGGCCCTTGATGTGCATGGAATTCTGGACTGGCTGGTTCAATCGCTGGCACGAACCGATTGTCCGCCGCGACACCGCTGAATTCGCCAGTGAAGTAAGCGGCGTGCTGCAGCGCGGTAGTCTCAACTTATACATGTTTCATGGCGGCACCAACTTTGGCTTCATGAATGGCGCCTCGGCTCGGGGTCAGCGCGATTTGCCACAAATTACCTCGTATGATTACGACGCCCCCTTGAATGAGCAAGGCAATCCCACGGCCAAATACACGGCGTTGCAGCAAGTGGTCAAAAGCGTGCTACCGAACGTCAAGCAACTACCGCCGCGGGTAAAACCCGCGATGGCGGTGACGGCCATCCCTTTGGCAGGCAAGGTCAGTTTGTTCAATGTTTTACCGCAGCTCGCTCAGAGGCAGTCTTCGCAGTATCCACAAACGATGGAAGCCTTAGGTCAAAATACGGGCTACCTGCTTTACGTTACCGACCTGCCGAACGACAGCGCCACTCAGCGCTTGCGCCTGATTGATGTGAGCGACCGCGCGCAAGTCTTCATCAATCAACAGCTCATTGAAACCCAAGAACCAGCAGCCATCGGCAATGATATCACCATCCCCCTGCCGCGGCCGACGAACCAACTTGCCATTTTGGTTGAAAACATGGGCCGGGTGCAATATGGCCACAAATTTCTGGCCGCCTCTCAGCACAAAGGTATCCGCACTGGCGTCATGGCGGACCTGCATTTTGTGCTGAATTGGCAGCATTATCCACTGCCACTTGAAAACCTTGACCAACTCGACTTCAGCCAGGGGTGGTCACCACACCAACCGGCTTTTTACCAATACCGATTCAATTGCGCCGCTCCCCAAGATACTTTCGCCGATTTATCCGGGTTTGGTAAGGGCTGCATGTTCGTGAATGGCGTCAATCTTGGCCGCTTCTGGCTGGTTGGCCCGACGCTCTCACTTTATATCGCTCATGGTTTTCTCAAAGCAGGCGAGAATGAAATCATCATCTTTGAAACCGAGGGGCAGTATCAGCCCACGTTAACCTTACGCAAGACCCCGCTTTACCTCCCAGAATCAGAAAAGCGACCATGATTTGAGCCAATCACAGCCGCCAAGTAGGCAAGGTGTCAATTCAGGAAATACGTGTTCTTAGCCTTCCAGTCTTCGAGCTTGATGCTCACCCAGAAACCATAAATGCCCAGGGTAATCAACGTCAGGAAGAACCACTTGAGCCAATTGCCGAACAACCCCACGGCACTACCGGAAAACTGCATCCGGTGGCCTTCAATCACGGTGTGGTTGATTTTCCAACCGTAAATCATGCACAGCGCCCAGGGATAGCAAATGCCAAAGGTGATGGCAGTGATGATGCCGCCTAGCAGCGTCCACCCCACTAGCGACAGGAGTGAGCCATCAAAAAACGAATCTCGCCCGTATTTCATTTCCATACTTTTGTCCTCCAATTCGTAGTAGCAAAAAAGGCCGCTGAGTTTTCAAATGAAAACTCGGTGGCCTTTGCCAGTGGATCCGAAGAGATTCGAACTCTCGACCTCTGCCATGCGAAGGCAGCGCTCTCCCAGCTGAGCTACGGACCCAAAACACAATTAACATTGTAGCATAGAACCGCATCCTGTAAAGCACAATTCCGCCTACCCAGCTGGCTAATCGCGCGCAAGCAAAAAGGCCGCGGGCAAGCGACCTTTTGCTTGGTCACGCGATGGGTAGGCGCGTGACGATTTCTACTTTGGAGGAGTAAAAATGAAAAATAGGGTTGGGGTAGAAATGGCATTGCTCATTTCTATGTTCTTATCATAACGATAAGTTGTGAAGAAATTGTGAATTTTTAGGATTTAATTTATGAATTGCATAAGTTATCCATGTAAACGAGCGGCGTGCCAACTGAATATGCCAATCGAAGCAAACAGAATCAGCGCCAGCATCAAGAATAATGGGTGGTACCCGATTGCCTCAATCACCAAGGCCCCGATCAGTGGTCCCACCGCCCGGCCGGCAGAGGCAAACATTTGCACATAACCTTGGAATCGGCCTTTTTCGGCGGCTTCGGTGTACATATCCACGTAGGTCGATACCGACGGCAACGCAAGGATTTCGCCCAAGGTCAACACGCCCATCGCCAGCATGAATAGCCAGTAAGATTTGGCCCCAATCAAAATCAGGAAAGCACAGCCAAACAAGGTGAAACCTACGCCTAGGCGCAAGCGAATATGCTTGGTCAGCCAGTCGTCAAAAGCGGTTAAAATCGGCTGGCCCAGTACAATCAGCACGGCATTGAAGGTCCAAAGGAAGGAATAATCCCGCACCTTCATTCCCAGGCCGAGCATGAAAGTCGAGATATTGCTTTGCCATTGTTCATACGCCACCCAAGTTAAAAACAGCGTGATCAGCAGCAAAATGATCGGCACCTGATGCGGGTTGTCCCGCCGCGCGCCGGCCGCTTTCACCTGCTTTTCGATTTTACGCGACGGTACATTGAAATGAATCAGCGCCACGATGAAGAACAACGTGAACAACGCAAAGGCCAAGGCGAAGATGTAACTAATCCCCAACGGTAAGACGTACCCGACAATCAAGGTGCCAATGACCAGCCCGAGGTTCGACATGAAGTACAAGACGTTGAACACATAACTCGAACGCCGGCTGGTGGATAAGGTCGCATAAGAATTCAGCGCGGTGTTCACCATACCGCTCCCAAAACCCATGATTACCAGATACAGGGGATAGGCTGGCCAGCCATGCCACATGATCAGCGCGCCCGCGGTGATCACGTCCAAGGCAATCCCTGTCAAAATGGTGCGATAAGGCGACCAGCGATCGAACAGCCGCCCGCCGACCACATTGCCAATCATCATGGCCACGGAATTAAAAAACAACACGATGCCCGACGTGGTTAAGGGTTCGCCGAGATATTCGTGCATGTAAATCGTCGTCAGCGGCCAAATGAAGCTGATCCCAGTATTGGTAATCAGCGACCCTAAAAACAGCCACTTTAACGTTAATTCCTTGCGTGCCATCAACACTCTCCCCCTCGACCAACGTCTAGCTTGCGCAGTTAACACCTCATTCTAGCGAAAAAGCCCCACCCTGTCTGCGAAAATGGGCAGTTTCTCATTTTACTAAATTGAAAATATTACAGAGAGTTATTCCTTGAGAAATAGTTGCGAGCGGTTCCGAAACCCATGCGGTTGCGGTAAACTGAAGGTATCAGCTAAGAATGCGAGAGGAATCGATATGACAGTAGAAACCAGTCTTAATTATCAAACAACCTTTTTCAAAAATTTCGCCGCTGCTTGGGCCGACCGTTCAAGTTATCGTTTATATCAAGGCATTGATAACACCGCCGAGAATTTGCGGTTAGCGTTATCAGAAACGCCGGGCTACATTTTGGCTTACGACAAGCAAGCCGAACATGAGCTGCATGACTACTTACGCCAGGACTTCATCGGCTTCCTGCGCGAACATGTGCCGTTTTTTGAAGTCAGCGACCAAGGTGAGGTCTTCTTTGGCGATTGGTACCACCGCCGCCAATTCGGGACCATCGACGTCTTTGCCCGCACCATCGTTCAGCGCACGGACAGTGAAGTGGCTATCATGCCGCAACTGGAAGCCTTCGCCCAAGATGAAAGCCATTATCTCGACAACCAAGTCGAAGCCATGCGCAAAGCAACTTATCAGGAAGTCGACCGGCTGCACCAGCAGTTAGAAAACGCGGAAGCGGAAGCGGTCACTGCCCCCAAAGCTAATCCCGACTCTGGGAGTTCTCGGGTCCGCGGCTTTTTAAAGAGCTTCGTGGATCCCGATGCTGACCAACCCAGCCAGCCGAGCCGCAAAGCCCCAACCACTGACCAGGTGCAATTAAAGGCCCGGTTTGACGCGGCCAAAGCCACTGCGGATGAAACCTTCGACACGCAAAAGCGGCAGCTGCAAGTTTCCGCTGCCATCACGCGGTATGAATACCAAGCCGTCACCACCACCTTCAGCTCGCTTGAACAGTTCAAGAATATCTTGGCGAACTTACCAAAGGACTTCATGCGCGCCTTGGAGCTAAAGGAGGAGCAAACGAATGCTTAATTTTCACGATCAACAAATTCAACAAATTACCACCACGGCCTTAAATGCCGCTGATGCCCGCCGCCAAGTCACCGCGGCCTACGCTAAGCGCACCGACTTTCTGCGCAATGACCCTCTGTGGCAAGGCAATCTGCCTGCTATTCAGGCCACCACGCTCAGCTACACCGCGCTGTTAGCGGACAAGCTGCTAGAAGCGCTTCGCCTGGGCGGCAGCATTGCCGCGACTTTCGTGGAACGGCTTTGGTTCCAGCCAGCCGTTGGCGATGGGGATCGCAGCACCATCACCATCTACCTGGCCAGCCCAGACAAAAACCAGGAGCTGTTAGTGATCGATGGCGGTTTAACTGAAGATGGCCACCTAATTGCCAAGAACCTGCCAACGCTTTTGCAAATCACCGCCAAAGACCCCGACCTCGGCTACCCGGATGACGAAGTGCGGGCGATGAGCCAAATGATCAAAGTCTTCTATACCGCTGGCTTACGGTTCCGGACCATTGACGAAACCGTGCTCCAACCAGTCGACGGCTTGGCCTTTACCACCAAGTTCGACAACGGCCAACCGCTGGCGACCATGGCAGAAATCAAGTCTTCCGGCAACGTTAAGCTTTCTTTGCCGCTGGATCACAACAATGTCGTGGATTACAGCGTCCTCGATGACAGCAAGCATGACTGGAAAGACCTCGGCACCTCTGATGTCCAAGACGACACCTTCACCTGGGCTTCCACCACGATTCCTGATGAACTCGTCGGCCAGCGCCTCCGCCTGCGGGTGCAAGTCCAAGCGTCGCAAAGTTCACCGGCGCTGGATGAATTGTTCGTCATTGCGTCAACCAATGCCATCTTGATGCGCCAAGGCAGCAATCGCGGCCAATACGCCGTTGACCTGCCGAACCACAACGTCATGACGGTGACCATGGACCCCGCGCGCAACCAACTGGCACTGAGCTATCCGGAAAAAACCGTGCAGTTGATCGAGCTGGACAACCAGTACCCCTTCATCGGTGAATGGCTCAAGTCCGTGCTCCCGCAGCGCCGCGCGTTCAACTAACCTCAACATCACGCAAACCCCGCCGTCGTCAAGATGGTGGGGTTTTGTTTTACTTGACACCACTGTCCTCTGCAGTCATGATATCGCTATATGAGAGTGTGGTTAGCTATTGATTAGAGGGTGATGACCGTGCTTCAAAGTGAACAATATCGCCGCTTGGTTTTCTTCCACAAATATGCTGCCCTGCTTTACCTGCTACTGTATGGCCTCAGCATGGGCTTATTTTTCAAGCTCCGCCTTTACGAGCTTGAGTATTACCCGCTTGATTCATATCTAACTAAACATAAGATTCGCGAATATGGCCTCGTTCGCCTCCGAGGCAACCTCGGATCTATTCAAGACTGGTGGGTGCTCTTGCTTTTGCTCATTGGCATCGGCGTGGGGCTGGCGTTGTTCTTTGACACCGGTCGTAAGCTGAAGCAACCGCGCGCCGCCGCGCTGCTAGTGACACTGGGTGCGCTAATTCCACTACTCCCGCCGTACAACGAAAATGTGCTGACCCGCATCGCCGTGGGCACTGGGCTCCTCTTTTTCGGGGCGCTGGGCCAGTGGTTCTTCAACCTGGCCGTCTTTGCTCGAAGGTCCCGTTATCAAAAAGAGCATTCGTATTTCGATAGCGTGAAATAGCCTAAATTGATTGACTGATATGTGGCTTGATTGCCTCACTCAACTAAAACAGTCATGCTTTTACAATCGAATCAGGCCAAGGAGTGACTGTTCAGCCGTTAATTGACTGTTATCTAGCGGTGCCGGCCGGTGAGGCGGAGGGGCGCGGTGGTCCGGCAGCGAAACAGTTAGCCCACGAGGAGACTGCGCAGCAGGCTGCTCCTGGGCTAACTGGGGGCAACGGCAAGACAGCGTTGAGCGCGCAGCGCGATGCTGGCTTGCCGTTGAGGCTGGAGACCGCCTTTTGGCTCCAGCCGACCCCGCAGCCGGACCGCCGCGCCCCGGAGCCTCACCGGCCGAGGCTGCGGCCTAGTCGCGCTACGTGGAGCCAACGCCGGAGTGGCTAGCTACGCTCAAGGCCTCGCCGTCAAAGTACAACGGCAATGCCTTGAGCTAGGCTACCCATCCGGCTAAGTACGGCTCCACTCCGCTGCCTGACGCCTTTAGTTGTCAAGACGCCCTTTTCCGGTTATGATTAGAGCCACGAAGACCCGGCGGTGCGTGCGCTGGGATTGCGAAAGGAAGAGAAGAAATGGCAAACGAATTACCACAAGTCGTGACTATCGCTGGCGTGGATAGCGATGGCAGTGCAGGTGCCCAAGCGGATCTGCACAGTTTCTTCATGCGCGGCACATACGGCGCCTTGATTTTGACCGCCGCGGTCGCCGGCAACTCTTACGGCATCCAAGATAGCACCTTGATGCCGCTGGACTTTATTGATCATCAATTCGACGCACTGGCTGCTGACTTACACATCCGTGCCGCCAAAACCGGTATGTTGGCTGACTCAGCCATGATTGAAGCTGTCGCGAAGAATTTGAAAAAATATGACTTCGGCCCCCTAGTGCTTGATCCGGTGATTTCCACCAAGCATGGCAACATGCTGCTGGAAACCAGCGCCTTCGACACCTTGAAAAAGGTACTCATTCCAATGGCCACGGTGATCACGCCTAACTTCTATGAAGCTGAGCACCTGACCGGTCTCAAGCTCGACGATGACGCGGCTATCATCCAAGCCGCGGAGCAAATTCGTGCCATGGGCGCCAAGAACGTGGTGCTCAAAGGCCGCCATGATAGCGACGAGCAAACCCAGGTCCGTGATTACGTGCTGCTCGAAAATGGCAAGCATTTTTGGCTCACTGGTCCTTATTTCCCCACCACCCGCAAAAACGGTACCGGCGACACCCTCAGCGCAGTCATCACCGCGGAACTCGGTAAAGGCACCGACCTGGAAGATGCGATTCGCCTGGCCAAGCATTTTGTCGACACGGCCATTGCCAATGAAATTCCTGTTGGTCACAAATTCGGGCCCATCAACCACTGGGCCAACGCCATCGTGCAGCCAAGTTTCACTGCTACTTCAGACGATTAAATTTAACCACTCAAAAACGAGCCCTCCAGCGCGGATACACGCGTTGAAGGACTCGTTTTGTCATTCTGTCAGCTTTACCGGTGGCCGCGCAGAATATCGATCAATTCTGCGACGCCCATCACAATCAAAATTACCCCAAGCACTTGCAACAAGGCCAGGATGGAACCAAAAGGATTGAATAAGAGCACAATCCCCGTGATGGCCACGACCAAACCGTAAATAATCGTGGGGAAGGGCGACACATTCACATACTGCTGGCGATCCCGGGCGGTGGTGATGCGAGTAATCCCATAAATCACCAGAATAATCCCAACAATCATTGGCAGCATCGACAAAGCCGGCCGCAAGAGCACGCTCAAAACCAAAGCGCCGATGAGCAGCCCGCTGCCGCGCCACAAGGCCGTTTGTCTTTGCCCTTGGTCGCGAAACGCGTCGATAAAGGCGCCGGCTGCCATCAGCATCACCCCACCAATCAACACATACTTCACCACATGGTAGACGCTGTATGGCGCCAGCAGGAACCACACGCCCACCAGCGCCAGCAAGAGCGCTTTGAGCCATGCGTAACGCGTCAGTTTATCAATGGCATTTTTCAATCCGATCACGCCTTTCTAAGGCCCAGTGTAACACTGACCAGTAACCCGCTCCTCGGGCGCAAGCATGATTTACCAGCGTTCGTGGTCCCAGGTGCGGCCATCGACTTCGCCTTCTGCCTGCTCGAGCCGCTTGGCCTGGGTTTGAATGAAGGTCTGCAGCGCCATGAAAAATGCGGCTTCTTCATAGCTCTTGGCCTGCTCCGCTTGGGTCTGTGCCGTTTTTAACAACCATTCTGTTGTGTCGTCCATGCTCAGTCCCCCTGCTTCAATTCCGCCAGCGTCTGCTGCAGTGATTCTAAGCGGTCTTGGCGCTGCTGCAACGTATCAGCCAAAATGGTGAGCGTCGGATCGGTGCTGTTTGCCAGCTGCTGCAACCACCAAGCCGCTTGTGCGTCAAAATGCTGCGGCTGGTCAACGGTGAGATACTGCTGATATTGCACCAGCAGTGCCGCGCGCTGCTTCTCAGTTTGGTAGGCAAATTGGGCAATCGTCAGCGGTGCCAGCAGCTTCAGGCCGGTTTTACGCGCCAAAGCCGCGTATGGCGCCAATAATTCACTGATCGAGACGCCTTCCGCTCCGCCGAGTTGATAGGCTTTTTCCGGTTGGCTGAAATTCACCACCAAGCCCAAGCTCTTACCGCGTAGCTGCTGGGGCCGAACCGCAAACTCATCGGTCCACACATCCGCGAGCCATTGATGCAGACTGGCCGGTGCGGCATACCAATAAAGGGGAAACTCGAGCACAATCCGATCGGCCTTCAGCAGTTGCGCTTGCTCCTCGGCCACAGCGAAGGGTTGTGCCGCATCCAAATGGTGCCAGGTCACGTCAGCTAACGGTGTCGCGCTGGCTTTGAGGAATTGTTGCGTCGGTGAGTTGCTCAATTCAGGATGACTCACAATCACCAATGTTTTCATCTTACTTGCCTCCGTTCAGGGCCTTAAACAACTTCTTTTGCACCGTGGGTAGTGCCACGGCGGCCAGCTTTGCAGCTGGCACCCAGCGCGCTGGCAACACGGCCAGATCAAAGGCTGGCGCTGCCGCAGTTAATAAGGTCAACTGCCACTGCTGATGGGTAAAGGTATGTTTAACTAACTTAGCGTCGGCTAGTTGCAACTCAACGGCGATGCCGGCTTCTGCCGCAAATTGTGCCGCCGCCTGGGCGATTTGCGCGTCTAGGTCACCTTCAAGCTCTGCGCGCGCCACCAGCGGAAACATCCACAAATCGGCGAGCATGCCCGAGTTAGGCCGCTGCTCCAGCAACCAGCCAGCGGGGCTTTCGATGGCCAAGGCGAAATAAGGCACTACCTTAGGCCGCGGCTTCTTGGTTTTAACCGGAAAATCCAAGACCCGATTGGTTTGATAACTTTGGTCGAAAGCCACCACCGGCGAATGCGCCGGATCAGGGTCTTTCGCGCGCATGTAGGAGGAGCCTAGGTCCATCACCGCCTGGTTAAAATCTCCCGGGCGCTCAGGGTCAATCAACTGGCCGATCAACGCTTCAAAGCGACCGCGGGTTTGGGGCTTCGCGATGTCGTCTTCGATGCAAAACAGCCGCGCAAACACGCGAAAGGCATTGCCATCAATGGCCGGCACGGCCTCGTTGAAGGCAATACTGGCAATGGCGCCAGCTGTGTATGGCCCAATGCCGCTCAACGCTTGCAGCTCCGCGGCAGTGGTCGGCCATTGACCGCCATAGTCGCGGACGACTTGTTGGGCCGCTTGCTGCAAGCGGCGGGCGCGGGAATAATAGCCCAACCCTTCCCAGGCCTTCATTACCGCCGCTTCCGGGGCGGCAGCCAGCGCCTTAACCGTGGGAAACTGAGCCAAGAAGCGTTCATAGTAGGGAATCACGGTTGCCACTTGGGTTTGTTGCAGCATCGTTTCGCTGATCAGAATATGATAAGGATCATGGTCGCGTCGCCACGGCAGATCGCGTTTTTCGGCGTCGTACCAGTTGAGCAGCGCCTGGCGGAAGGCCTTAATTTTAGTTGGCGGCCAATCTAATTTTTCCAAAGCAAGTTCACCTCGCCTCTCATTATACGGAAAAGCTAGTCGGCTTGCACAAGGCTTCGGCAGCTATGCTATGATTCAGGTATCAACTTCAGGAGGCATACGATGATCAAATTGATTGCGCTCGATATCGACGACACTTTGCTGACCTCACAGCGGCATATCCTGCCTACTACCAAACAGGCGGTGCAGGACGCGCTAGCCCAAGGCATCAAAGTCGTGCTGTGCACCGGCCGCCCACTGGCTGGCGCGAAACCGTTCCTCGATGAACTGGGCCTTGCCGGCGATGAGCAATATGTCATCACTTACAACGGCGCGGTCACGGAAACCGTTTCTGGGCAGGTTATGGCCAAGCACTTGCTTGATAACGCCGCTTACCGTGAAATCACCACTTACGGTCAGGCCCACCACCTGCCCACTAATGTGCTCGACGCCCACAGCAACATTTACACCGCCAACCGCGACGTGGATTGGTGGATTGTCGAACAGGCTGCGGAAAGCGAAGCCGGGCTGTTCATTCGCCAACCTGATGAGCTCCCAGCCGATTTTGCTATTGCCAAAGGCGCCTTCGTAGGGCCGGAGAGCTTGCTGGATGAATGCGAAGCCGCCGTGAAAGCCGCGTTCCGAGACCGCTTTTACGTGGTGCGCGCCGGGCGCAACTTTATTGAACTGATGGATCCGATTGTCAACAAGGGCCAGGCCCTGAGCGACCTGGCTGAGCAGCTCAATCTGACGGCCGAGAATGTGATGGCGGTGGGTGATGAAGGTAACGACCTACCGATGTTTGACTTCGCCGGGGTGGCCGTCAGCATGGGCAACGGGACGGCCGAAGCTAAGGCCCATGCCGATTACGTTACCGCCGCCAACGATGACGACGGGCTGGCGCAAGCGATTCGTAAATTTGCCCTTTAATCAAAAATAGGTTCATCGCCGGACTAATCCGCGATGAACCTGTTTTGGTTACGCTTCAGGCACGATGAGTTTGCCCAAAATATCTTTCAGCACCAGCCCAGCATCCTGATCAGAATAATGGTAGGTGCTTTGTAAATCACGCAGCAAGTCTTCTAAGGCGGCCGTGTACTTGGCCGTCGCCACCTCGGCCGGATAGCTGGCCAAGATGGGATATTGTTTCGCCCATAGTGCGGTCCAGTCGACCTTGGCCACGGTTTCCGCCGGTGTCTGGGTGATGGCTTCTTCTAAGGCATCCACGTCAGCGTCAAAAGTGGTCAACTCATCAAGCGTCAAATGATACAGGTTGGCGAGTCGCTTGGCCTGGTAAATATCTGGCAGCGACTCATCCGTTTCCCATTTCGATACCGTCTGCCGGCTCACGCCAAGCTTAGCCGCGACTTGCTCCTGCGATAAGCCGCTGCTTTTCCGAGCGGCGAATAATTGATTACCAATCTGCATGTTTTTGCCTCCTTCGTATGGCCCTAGTTTAGCGAGGTTTAACGAAGAGCACTAGCGCAAAATAGCGGCAATTGTGCCCGCCTTGTTAACATGGTAATTTCTGGACACCGCGGCCAGGCCCTAACTACAAAGCTGAGGCTGATTCAGCCGCTTGAAAACAGCGAATCATCACTTGCCGCATATCTTGAACGCCATCTTGGCGCATAATTGCATAATTCTCCGTGCGCATGCCTAGCGCTTTAGGTAGCGTAACTTTCACGAGTCGGTTCGCCTCAAGCAGTGGCAAGGCCAGTGGCGCCGGCAAAATCGTCAGCCCCAGGCCAGCCGCCGCCGCATTCGTCAGCACCGTGGTATTCGTACTTTCCAGCCAAGGCTGCACCTGCAGGCCTTGGCGATGCAGTGCCGCCTCAAAACGATCGCGCAAGGTACTCCCCACCTCGCGCAGCAACCAACGCTGTTTGGTCACGGTTGCTAAGGTCAACCGGCTGGCTGCTTGCGGCGCCCCGACCGCCCACAACGCATAAGTAGAAAGCCGCTGGGCGGTATATGCCGCCTCGGCCATGGTGCCTTCGACCAAAGCCAAATCAATCTCACCGCGGCGCAAGCGGGCCTGGATCTGAGCGACATTCTCCGCGAAGAGTTGCAGTGGCACTTGCGGCTGGGCCTGCTGAAAGCGGGCAATGGCGGCGGGCATGGTGGCTTGGCCAAACGTTAAACTCATTCCCACCCGCAGTGGCAACTGGTGGCGGCTACGGGCGCCAAATTGCGCCAGCTGCTCATAATCTCGCAGCAACGCCGTGGCCTGAATGCGAAAGGCCGCGCCTTTTTGATTGAGGCGCAGGCGGTTGCCTTCGCGGTCAAAGAGCGCCACGCCAATGTTTGTTTCCAAGTCGCGTAAGGCTTTGGAAACTGCCGGCTGAGAGAGATAAAGCTGCTTGGCCGCTTCCGCCGTGGTGCCATGGTCACATACCGCCAAGAAAATCCGGAGTTGTCGTTGATTCATGCCGCCCTCCTATAACCAATTCGGTATACTTGATGCTTGCTTTATATATTTTCAATTATACCCGCAACTTGCTATGCTGGAAGCGGAGGTTTTAACGATGAACAAAGACTGGCAACTCTTCAAGGTGTACCTCATGGCCGGCACCTTCACCTTCTCCGGCGGCATGGCGATGCTCCCAGTGATTGAACGTGAACTCTGTCAAAAGCGGCAGCTGCTGCCGCGCGACGAATTATACGAATACACCACGCTTTCGCAGACTTTCCCCGGTGTGATTGCCCTGACCAACGCCTGCTTCGTCGGCGAAAAGGTCAATGGCAAAAGCGGCATGTTGGCAGCCGGCCTGGGTGCCATTTTGCCCGCCTTTGTGTTGATGCTGGCGGCGACCATCGGCTATCAACACGTCCCGCAAAGTGGCGTGTTTCTAAGCATCATGAGCGCGATTCGGGCAGCTTCGGCGGCGTTCCTGTTTTCGGCGGCGTACGGTTTGGCCCGCTATAACCTGAAGGACCCGCTCAGCCTGGCGATTGCGGTGGGTTGTTTGCTGGCGACCTTATTTAACCTGCTGAGCGCGCCCACGCTGATCATTTTGGCTGGGGTCATTGGCCTAATCAGTGCCCGGCCGCGGAAGGAGCAGTCATGATTATCACGTTGATTTTAGCCTTTTTGAAAATCGGCTTTCTTGGCTTCGGCGGCGGCTATGCCATGCTGTCACTGATTTATGCCGAATCCGCACATCTGGGGTTAAGCGCCGCGCAATTCGCCGATCTCAATGCCTTGGATGGCCTAATTCCCGGCCCGATTGCGATTAATTCTGCGACATACATTGGCCAACTCACCGCCGGCTTTTCCGGCGCTTTAGCGGCCACCTTGACGGTTTGCGTGCCTTCACTGGTGATTGTGCCACTTTATCTGCATTTCGAACATCGCATCAAAAACAACTGGGGGCTCAGCGCCATTTTGCGTGGCATTAAGCCGGCCAGTGCCGGGTTAGTGCTGGCGGTTGCGGTCACACTAGCGCTGACGACCATTGGCGGCGTGGACACGCTCGGCCAAATTGCAAAAGCCCAGCTCAACTGGGCGAACCTGCTGGTGCTCGTGATTGTCCTGCTCATGGACGCCAAATGGCACCTCAATCCGGTATTTTCAATTTTGATTGCCGGCCTCATCGGCGGCGTGTGGTATTACCTGGTTTAACTGCTCGCGATTATGTCCTCGCTTGCCTTGAATACTGTCGCGTCACTCAAAGTTTGCCATGATAAGGTACTCGCTAGAAAGCGAGGCCTTTTTCGATGCGACAAAGCAAACCTTGGCTCCTAGCCAGCATCCTCAGCTTGTCCTTGGTTGGCGGCTGCAGCAGTTTGATCACGGGCTTGATTCCGCATTTGCAGCAAGTCTACCCCACTCAATCCGCTGCCGGCATTGAATGGCTGGTGACCGTGGCGAACCTCGCCGCGCTGGTGACGCTCCTGGCCAACCCTTGGCTTACGCGCCGCTTTGGCAGTCGGTGGGTGGTGTGCGGGGGCTTGTTTTCGCCGCATGCCCTTGGCCTGATTGCCCGGGTCTATCACGGCGAGTTGCGAGCACGCTTACTCGGTTACCAAACCGGCATCTCCGCCTTGGGTAACGCCCTGCTCATGGCACTGGCAGGCCTAGTGGTCACGCTTGGGTGGCGCAGTGTGTTTGGACTATACTTACTGCTGTTGCCCCTAGCCGGTCTGGCCGCCCAGGTCCTACCTGGGCCGACCCGCCCGGAACCAAGTCAACCAGCTGCAGCCAAAAGGGCCACTCTACCCTTCAGTAAATGGGGACTGTGCCTTTTGGCCTTAGTGACTTACGTGTTGATTTGGGGCGTGCAGTTGAAACTCCCGGTGCTATTGGCTAGGCATCAGATTGATGCCGCTGTCGCCAACTGGACCCTCGCCGGGATGAACTTAGGCGGGCTGCTAGCAGGGCTCACTTTCGGCCGCTTGCATGCCCGGCTTGGCCCTTATGTGCTGGCCCTTGGCTATCTCGGGGCGGCGCTGAGTGTGTGGGCCATGCTCGCCTGGCAACGACCAGCTGGGGTCATTACCGCCGCCATCTTTTTCAACTGGATTTATTCCTACACAGGGCCATACTTGGTGTATCGCACCAACCTTGGCCTGGCGCCAGACCAGATTGACCTCGCTGCGAGCAGCCTAACCATTGCCACCGTCGTCAGTTCCTTCCTCGCCCCGCCATTATGGAATAGCCTCAGCCACCTCGGCCCGGGGGCAATGACGATTAATGCCTTAAGCTGGATGGCTGGCGCACTGGCTGTCATCGCTTTAGGTACGCTACTCACCATCATTAACACGCAAAGGAGCAAATCATGACTGAATCTGAAAAAATGCACGACGAATCGCTTTACGATCCCAGCGATGCTGAGATTTCTGCCCAACAGCTGACCTACTTGGACAAGCTCTACGACTATAACCAAACACGACCAACCGAAAAAGCCAAGCGCACCGCTTTGTTAAAAGCACTGTTCGCCGACATCGGTGAAGGCTGCTACCTAGAGCCCCCATTCCACGCTAACTTCGGCGGGCATCACGTCCACTTTGGCGAGCGCGTCTACGCCAACTTTAACCTGACGCTGGTTGATGATACGCATATTTACGTCGGCAGTCGCACCATGTTCGGGCCGAATGTCACCATCGCCACCGCCGGCCACCCGATTTTGCCAGAGCTGCGGGCTCGCGGGCTACAATACAATGCCCCGGTCCATATTGGCGAAAACTGCTGGCTGGGCGCTGGTGTGATTGTTCTGCCTGGCATCACGATTGGTGATCGCGTCGTCATCGGTGCCGGTAGCGTGGTCACTCACGACTTGCCCAGCGACGTGGTGGCGTATGGTAATCCGTGCAAAGTGGCCCGGCCGGTTAACGAACATGACCGCGCATTCTACTTCAAGGACCATCGGATTGAACCAAACATGTTCAACTAAACCAAACAAAGCCGGCATGCAATTTTCAGAGCGTGCCGGCTGTGTTTATGCCATCACTTAACTTCGCTTGGCCAACCGTTCACCATTAATTGAGCCAACCCATTTGCGAGAGTTGCAGCAAAGCAAACCCAATCAGGACAAGCCCCATCAGCGCTAGATAACGCCATTCGTTAAACAGCACTACTGGCACGGCTTGCATCCCTGACCGCTTCCGTTGCACTGCGGCGACCCGATCACAAATCAATCCAAGCCCGGCCAAAATGGCTGGCTCGAGGAATAATCCCCAGCGACTGCTCCAACTATCTGCGGCCCCACTGCCGTTAAAGTGCATCACGACCTGATTTGGACTAAGGGCGATGAAGCCGACAGTAAGTAGCATACCTACCAGAACAATGCCCCAATTTAACCACCGAAATTTTTTCATGTTCTTCCCCTCAGTTGCTCAAGACCGCGATGGTGGCTACCACTGCCACCACTCCCAGCAGCAAAAACCACGAAGCTGGATGCGCATAGTTCAGCGTCAAGCCCACGCCAATCCGTTTGGTCACGAACAACGACGAATCGTTAGGCGCATAGTAAAAAACGCCCCAATACCAACGCGCATTATCCGTGCGCACAGCTCCTGCTGGGGCTTGCCGGCGCGTCACCTGCAGCCAGGTGATCAGCAAGAGTAACAGCCCAAGCAAGGTGAGCAGGCCAAATACGAGTGAAAACAGACCCGCCTGTGCGGGCTGCCAAGCACAGGCTAGGCCGAAGCCCTGAGCCACAACCGCAACGGCCAGCAAAAAACTCAGCAAAATATTGCGGGCCTGCGCGGCGCCAGGCGCCGCAGCCAGTCCATGCACATTGGCGGCCAAATGCCGCGTCAGCAAAAACGTGCCGCCAACGACTAGCCCAACGGTCAGGTTAGCCCAGGCCACAGCCGACCAAGGCAACGCAAAACCCACACCGACCAAGGGCAGTAGAACCATGCCCCACACCGGGCTTAACGTCTGCTCGTTGGCCAACTGGGTCAGATCCACGCTGACGCGCATCGCTTCCGGTACCGCCAACTGCTGGTGATACTGGCTACTTAGCCGATGGGCATTGGCCGTCGCCGCCAATGCGGCTAACAGAAAAGCAATCATGCCCAGGGCTAAATAAGGTGGTTGCTGGTGCCACCAGGCCATTAACGCTAGCCCGCCCCACACTAACACCGCCAGGGACAGCGTTTCAATCAGGTACTGCTGCTTCAAGCTACGGCCAACCTGGTCTTGGCGTATGTTACGAGTGCCAAAAACGACGCCAAACAGTTCATTTTGTCGGCCTAAAAATGGTCGAATCAGCGCCACCAGCGTCAACCCCGCGGCAGTGACGACATAGGTTATCCAGGCTGTCATCTCAGTGGTGCCACCCTTCATCGTAGACTTGATCAATCAACGCAACCAGCGTCTGCCGATCAACCGTGCGCACCTTGGCCTCAGTGAACAAAGCCTTCATCTGCGGTACCACTTCTGCTTCAAAGTGCGGATCCACCGCAGGCAACTGCTCAGCCACCATGGCGCCTAAACCGCGGCGCATGGTGATGAAGCCTTCATCTGCCAATTGGGTATAGGCCTTATTGACCGTATGATAATTCACGCCTAACGCACTGCCCAAGGCGCGCACTGAGGGTAAGACTTCACTAGACTTGAGACGGCCATCCGCAATCGCCTGAATCACAGCATTCCGGATTTGGGTGTATATCGGCACCGTACTGGCAAAATCAACGGTTAGCTCCATGCTAGCGCCTCCTACTGTTATACGAACGGTATAACACTCAGCGTGCTGCCATGCAAGCCTTTTCTGAAGCCAGGACTGCCACTATGAGGGCACTACCAGGCATGGACAACAAACCCCACCTGGCCGCGGCCAAATGGGGTGTCAGCATTATTCATCAATCACTTTTATCTCACCTTTGCGAGCATAATAGTTCGTCACCATGTAAACCAAACCGGTAACCCCACCGAGCCATAGTGGATCAGTCCAAAAGAAATCACCTTTGCTCGCATCCAACAAGACAATCATAGCAGCAATCACGACACCGAAAACGAGACCCCGACGGATCGATTCCCATTTTAGCTGTTTGAGCACAGTTGACATTTCGTTGGTTGTCGCCTCAATTGTGGTTAAGCCAGCCTTTTTTATGCCCATCGCGACCCACTGCATCGCTGCGACCAGCACTAACAGGGCCACAAAGCCCAGCCATTGTTGATCAAAAAAAGTTAAGCTCATCAACAGGACAAATTCCACCAGCACCAAGAATAACAGTGCTATCGTTGAAATGCGTCCCACCTCAGCTCGCGCATGCTCATCGTATGGTTGCTTGATACCCCACCAATACACCACCAACCGGTCCTGCCAAGTTTTTTTCATGCCTTTTCCTCCCAAAATAGCGTGTTGAGATCTGCATGTAAGGCCTTGCCAAGTCTTGGAAACGACCCTAAACTGGGAGTATTTTGGCCGTTCACAATCAAATTGACAATCTGGCATAAAATGTTGATATGCTCACATTTTGCATCAAGCTGGTATCCAAGCAAGCTAATCATAATATACGGTTGCTTGTCCTCGTTCAAGGTCAGCAAAGAAGTGACTGATAATCACCTCATGTTGTGGACTGAATATATCCGGTAACTGATGCTGATTAAAGAATTGCAACGCTGTTGTTTCATCGTTATCCGGATTAAGTTCACCACTAAACCAACTCACCTCAAAAAAAGTAACAATCGCCTGTGCAACGTCCCCATTGACGTAATGTTGAAGACCACTGCTACTGATACCTAACATGCGCTTGATGCCCACTTCAAGTCCCGTTTCTTCTCGAAACTCCCGCTGACATGCTTGCGTTACGGTTTCGCCGAGCTCTAAAGCACCACCTGGCAGGCCCCACTCGTGAAAGTCCTGACGTCTTTGCAATAAGATCTCGTGTCGATTATTCATTAAAATGCCACCCGAAAAATTCAAGATGATTGGCTGATGTCCTACACTACCTCGTAAAGTCTTGATATAATCTACCATCTTGTTTCTCCCGTCTGCCTGAATGAGCACGCTCAGATACTTCAGCTACAATGCAAATCTGCTACCTAGCGTTTTGAAGCAAGTGTAAACCCTTACGAAAAGGCTGACAATCAAAAAATCCCACCAAGCCTAAGCTTGCTGGGATCGGACCGCGCTGCAGCCAAGCTGCGGGGCGGTTTTTTGGTTTTGAACAGAGTCAGTGCGAATGAAAAAACTAGTGTTCATTCTCAAGCTTCTCGGCTTCTTTGTCGATTGTGGCAAACCCTGACTCGGTCTTCTTTGCCGGGTGCTCAGCGCGTTTTTTCTCTGCTTCTTGGATCAACGCCTTGCGTTCCTGCTTACTGAGTTTTCCTGCCATCATTCTCGCCTCTTTTTCTTTGAAATAGAGTTGAGGGCATTTCATCTCTCGACAGACATATGATAACACTTTTTGCCGATGTTAGCACATCACGATTTCAAGTGCTAAGCATTAGCGGTCCGCATGCACGGCCTTCAGATGACTCTGGCCATTGCCATCGGCGGTTACTTGCAGCTGATCGGGCACGGTTTCTTGGAGCTCGGCGACGTGACTGATGATGCCAATCATGCGGGCCTGGCCTTCAATGCTTTCCAGAGCCTCCATCGCCACGTTCAGACTGCCCATGTCCAAAGAGCCGAAGCCTTCATCGACGAACAGGGCATCAATGGAGACGCCGCCAGCCTCTTGTTGAATGACTTCACCAAGTGCCAGGGCGAGGCTCAAAGCCGCAATGAAGCTTTCACCGCCGGACAACGTGTGCACCGACCGGGTTTGACCGACTTGATCATCATACACATCGATTTCAAGGCCTGAGTCATTGCGATAACTGCCTGGTTCGTCGTGGAGCACGAATTGATAGCGGCCCGCGGTTAACTTTGCCAGCCGGACATTGGCCACCTTCAGCACCTCAGCTAGGTACGCGCGTAGCACGAACCGTTCGAGGCTTAACTTCCGCGCGTTGGTGCCGGACAACACCTGGGCCAAATTGTCCCAGGCCACTGCCTCGTCCAACGCGGTTTGATTGCTAGCAAAATCCTTGCTGATGGTATCATGCAGTTTTTGGTCGCGTTGAAGCGTTTGGGCCAAAGTGACCGCAGCCGCCTGGGCCTGCGCCTGAACCTCAGTCGCACTTTGGCGCGCTGTTTGCAACGCGTCAACGTCAGGCATCGCCTGACCGTTAATCTGCCGGGTGGCTTGCGCCAAGAGCGCCGTTTGCTGATCACGCTGCGTTTTGGCAGTGGCGATGGCATTCTCCAGTTTGACCAGCTCAGGTAATTGCTTCAACCAGTCAGCAAATGGGCGCGCTGGGCCCAAGGCGGCTGTTTTGGCCTCCGCAAATGCACTTTGCGCTTGCGCGGCGGTGGTTTGCTCTTGCTTCTGCTGGGCTTGCTGACTAGCCAGCGTGGCCTTATGCTCGGCTACGGCTTCCTTGGCCGTACTCAAAGCCGCCTGATTTTCCTTCTGCGCTTGCGCATAACGGTCCAGTTCAGCGGTGAGGTCTTGGTGTTCTTGCTTCAAATCCGCCAAGGCCGGCGCATTATCAGGCAAGGCCGCTTGCGCCGTGGTCAAAGCTGCATTCGCGCTAGCTGCCGCGGTTTCTGCCTGATGGGCCTGGTTTTGAGCGGCGGTCTGGGCAGCTTGCGCCTGTTCCAAAGTCTGCGTTTGCGTTTCTTGTTGCTGCAACAACTGGTCACGCTTGGCGGTCGCCGCCGCCACTGCTTGTTTCAAGGTGGTCACTTGCGTCGTCAGCTGCTGATAGGCGGCTGCCACCGCACCGTCGTCGCTGAGCTGCGCGGCTAATTCGGCTTGCCGCGCTGCTAGCTTGGTCACTTGTGCGGTCAGCTGATCCACCTGCGCCTGCGCCGCCGTGGCCGCCTGTTGAGCCTGCTGCCGCTTTTGATCGGCGGCCTCCACCGCTTCCGCCGTCACTGGCGCCACAGCGGTGGTAGCCGGATGCGGATGCGTGGTGCTCCCGCACACCGGACACGGTGCGTCAGGCGAAAGCTGCGCCGCCAGGGCCGCGATTTGATTGTTGAGTTGCGCGTCATGAAGCGCGGTGTAATCAGCACTAGCTGTCGCCGCATCAGCCTGCGCCGCTTGGGCCTGCGTGGTGGCAGTGGCTAACTGGCTTTGACTTTGCGCCAACTCTTGACCAGTCGTCTGCCACTGCCGATATACCGGCGTCTGAGCGGCCAAACGTTCACTGGCTGCCTGTAGGGCTGGTTGCTGGTCGGAAGCGGTCAGCGCCGCCAAGTTCGTTTGGGTCGCAGCCAGTGCGGCTTTGGTGGTGGTCACCTGAGCGCTAGCCCGCTCCAGCTGGCTTTGAGCCTGCTGGACCGCCTTCGTCGCTTTGGTGTTAGCGGCCTGTAATGCCGCCACTTGCTCAAGCTGGGGTTGCAGTATGGCCAGCTGATCGGCGCGCTTTTGCTGGGAGGTCATCGCCGCCTGCTGGCTGGCCAGCTGGTCGGCGGTGGCGCTGGCTTTGGCCAAGGCAGCTTCAGCCTGCTGCTTCGCCACTGTTGTTTGCTTGATGCGGTCATTCAACCGGTTCAACTCGACTTGCGCCTGCTGCAAGTGGTCATAGTCGCTGCGATGAGTTTGCACCCACTGCAGCTGCGTCCGCGCTTGCTGCTGTGCTGTTAGGGTCGCGGCATTGGCATCAAGATCTGCCAGCGCGGCTTTAGCCTTCGCTTGTTGCTGAAAAGCTTGTTGCAACGCCGTACCCTGTTGGTAAGCCCGATTGGCTTTTTCGTAGGCGGTCTGGGCAGCGGTTAAGGAGGCCTCAGCCGCTTCATGTTGCGTCGTCAAATCGGCCAAGGTGGTGGCCATGGCTTTGATTTGCTCTGGCAGCGGGGTTTCTGGTGCCGGCGCTGGGTCTTCAAACTGGAACTGCGAGGCCAGGGTTTTCAGGCGCTCCGTCTGTTTGGCCACCGCGGTTTGCTTTTGCTTGGCCTTGGTTTTCAGCGTGGTTTGCCAGCGGGCGTACAAGCTGGTGCCGAACAGATGCTGCAGCAGCGCCCCTTTATCATCGCTGTTAGCATCAAGAAACTGCCGGAACTTACCTTGCGGGAGAATCACGATTTGGCGGAACTGATCGGCATCCAGATGCAGCAGGTCAGCAATTCGCGGCGCTACATCGCGCTTTTTGGTCCACTGGGCAGTTTCTTTGCCGTCCTCGAACACCGTCAGGCACACATTCATGGTCGTGGTGGTGGTGCCGCTGCCGCGCTTTTTGGCCAGCTCTTGCGCCGGCTCGCGCCAGATTTCATAAGTCTTGCCGCCATGCGTGAAGCGCAAGGTCACCCGGGTTTTCTCGTCGGCGCTGGCAAAATTGGCGCGCATTTCATCCCCGGTGCGGTCGTCGCCAGAGGTATCACCGTACAGCGCAAATACCAGCGCGTCGAAAATCGTGGTTTTGCCGCTGCCCGTTTTACCACTGATCAAGAACAGTGGCGTCTGGGCAAAGCTGGCGAAGTCCACGGTTTCATCGCGATACGGGCCAAAATACTGCATGTGTAAATCAAGTAGTTGCATCACGGCGCCTCCTATTCTTGGCCCAGTTCACTGCGACTGGCTTCAGCTAACGCAGCCTTGGCCCAGGTTTCCTGCTCCGGCGTGAGCTCGCTGCCAGTGACTTGCTGATAAAAATCCGCCAGTAGCGGCATCGGCCCAAGCTTGACATTGGTTTGCGTGGCCGTTTCCAGTTGGACATGTTGCTCACGTTTCAACTCAATGATGCGCGGAAAGACCTGACGGAGGCTAGCCATGACATTGGGAATCACCTCAACATCCGTCAAGGTGATGGCCGTGTAGGCATCACGCTCGGCAGCGGAAAAATGATCAGAATCGGAGAATTCTTTAAAGCTGCCAGTCAGCTGTTGCACCTCATGAAGCGGCGCCAGACTGATAAAATGCCGATTCATGGTGTCGGTATCAAGAATGTAGACACCTTTTTCCTGGGTCACTTCCGACACGGAATACTTGAGCAGCGAGCCGCTGTATTGCACTTTCGGCTCATTGAGGGCCTTGCGATTGTGCAAATGTCCTAGCGCCACATAGTCAAAGGCTTGCAGGTCGTCAACGCTCACCGCATCCAGGCCGCCCACGTTCACCAAGGTCTCGGATTCGGAATGCTTACTCCCTGCCGCAAAAAAGTGGGCAATCAGCACATGCTTTTTCGCTGGATCGAATTTTTCTTCCAGCGCTGCCGCTACCCGATGCATCGCTTTGTTGATATTGGTTAAACTGTCATCATGAAAATACAGCCGCGCCGCCACCGGTTCAAAATACGGCAGCAGGAAAAACTGCACATCCCCCAACTCGACTGGTGTAAAGGCTTGGGCCAGTTCCGTGTTCAAATAGAGCTGCGTGGCATCGTACCATTCCCGCCCAGTGCCCAGGCGCACGGCCGAATCATGATTTCCCGAAATCACCAACAGTGGATACCCCAGTTCGCGATTGAGCCGGTGCAACATGCCATTGACCATGGTCACTGCCGTCTCGTTCGGCAGTGCCCGGTCGTATAAGTCGCCGGCAATCATGATGGCGTCTACCTGCTGTTCCTGCGCGACCTTGACCAGGCGTTCAAACACCGCCGCTTGATCGTCTTGTAAGTCGAACGCGTTAAGTCGTTTGCCGATATGCCAATCGGCGGTATGCATGATCCGCATAAGGAAACCTCCTGGAGAGTTGATAATGGGAAACCGTTCTTGGCTGCAGGCGGGAAGTGCGCCCCACTTTGCAGCCTTTTGTTGCGTTCCGCTGGGCACCCTCGAGCGCCCAGCTCCGCAGTCTTCTTCTATAATCCAAACACTCGTTCTTACCACTGTCAACGGCTACTCGTTTTCGATGACAGCGGTTTCGAGTATACTAGTAAGGAATGGGGGCGTGACAATGAAAACTTTTATTTTTGATATCGACGGCACCTTGCTGGATTCGGTGACGATGTACTTATTAGGCCTGCAAAAAACGATGCGGCGGCATGGTCAGGAATTCACCCTGGATGAGCTGCGCTTTTCCAATGGCATTCCTTCCACCGTCACGATGGGCCGGCTTGGGTTTGAAGGCGACGCGGTGGCGCCAGCGGTCAAGGAATGGACGCAAGACTCGCTGGATTTTGTCGATGACGTGGATTGGTTCCCTGGCATGAAAGACACCTTGGTCGCGTTGCGCGCAGCTGGCGCCAAAACCGGCATCGTGACATCCAAAAATCGCGATCAATACAGTATTGATGATCAGCGTTTTGGGTTCAGTCACTACTTCGATACCATTGTGGGCGCTGGGGAAGCCAAGCGCAATAAACCATTTGGTGATCCAATTTTGCTGGCCATGCAGCGCGTGGGTGGCGATGTCGCTGACACGGTCTACGTTGGTGATACGGCGACTGATGCGCAGGCAGCGCATGACGCCAAGGTCGCCTTCGCCCTAGCCACTTGGACCACGCCTCAACCCGGCCCAGAATTTGACCCCATTGCCGCACGGCTTCAAACTCCGGCTGACCTGAAGCAACTGCTTTAGCCTTCAGCCTAAAAATTCGCGAAAAAAACAACGCCTTCAGTAGGACGAATATTTGTCGTCACTATCTAATGGAGGTTTTGAAGATGAAACATGTTTATCGCTTTGTGTTAATGGTACTGGTGCTGGTTGGCGTGGCTGGACTCGCCGGTTGCGGAACAACAACATCGCAGCCGAAACCAGAACCGGACACCGCGCCTAGTTACAATGTCGCCAAAACGCGCGTGCTGTTTTCGGATCAGGTCAACCAACTGAACGACACCCAGAACGCTTCATTCTGGAAGCTGGCTCACCGCGCCCTGGCCGCCGGCGACCCGAGTGCCGATGCTAGCAAGTTTAAAGGCATCGGCCTCCGCGTGGAGAAGCAAATGCCAAAACATCAATATCTCCTGATCTATCAGGTTAAGGCCACGAAGCCCTTCCCGGTGAAAGCGACTTACACCATGACACTCAAGCTGCACAGCAAGGACCTGAACCAGGGCAAAGTTAAATTTGATCTTCTTGACTATGAACTCAACTCGATTGATTCGATCAAAGCATCAAGCAAGGGGGCAACAGATTGATTAAAATAGTTCCCGCCACCGCGGCCACTGACTTTGCCGCAGTGGCCCAGTTATACTATGACACCTGGCAAGTGGCCTATCGCGACCTGGTTCCAGCTGGCTATCTTGACCAGCTGACGCCGACGACGTGGCACCCAGAAAAGCGGCAAAACCAGACGCTACTGGCACTGGCCGAAGACCAACTAGCTGGCGTTTGCGCGTTCGGACCGGCGCGGGATTCGCGGTTTGCCGGTGCCGGTGAGCTGTACTCCATTTATGTGCATCCAGCCCAGCAACACCAAGGTATCGGCCAACTGCTAATGCAAGGTGCGCTGGCCCGGCTTGAACCGGATTTCAGTTCGATTTACTTAGTCGTGCTGACGAATAATTTGCCGGCCCGACGCTTCTATGAGCAGCAAGGTTTCCATGCCACAAGCCAGCGCAAACAGACTCAGACCGACTTCGGGCCGCTGGAGGAAGCCATCTACGGCCGGGGCCCGCAGTTTGTAAAAAACAATGATTAAAATGCGCAAATGACTAGGTACAAAACCGGATAATTGTAGCAAAAAAGTGTCGCTGAGCGCATAATCATTATAGTTATAAAATGGAATATAGGAGGATTTACTGGGGATGCGAAGCGATGAGAAGAGTAAGAAAAAGAAATGGACTAAGGCTCGAATTATCAAATGGGCAATAAGTGCTGGCATTGTTATTGTTGTATTGACCCTCGGTATCTGGAAAGTCAAAAGTCTGCATTTTTTTGATGAAAAAGACACGGTTAGCACCAGCAATTATACGGTTAAAAACATTGGTGAATTGGATACGACCAGCGTCTTTTACGATAAGACTGTTGAGACATCAGAGTCCGGCAGATTTTTAGGTTTAAAGATGGGTACGGAGAAATCGCTCTACATCTTCCACTTCAAGGCTCAGGTCTACTACGACTTGAATAAGGCCACAAGCCACTACGACGAAAAGTCAAAAACGATGACGGTTAATATGCCAAAGCCAGGCGTGAAACTAATACTTAAAGACGACGATTCAAAGGCCACCTATCAGTATTACGACTTGAAAGACAGCGTCTGGGTCAATGACAAAAATGATAAGGGGCTTAAGCTTCAAGCCAAACTTGCTGACACTGCCAAGCAAGACATTATGAAGAAAAAAATATCATTGAGACTTCAAGGCAAAGTGCCGAAACCATCCTGACCAAGATGTTCGGCAAGGATCCGATCCATCTCAAAATAAAATTTGCCTGAAAGCCAAAATCACCCGTGATTCTCAGCGAATCACGGGTGATTTTTTGCTAATAAATATCGTTAACTTGCGCTTGCGCCACGTCATGCGCCATAAACTCATCATAAGTCGTGTCAGCGCGATCGACGATGCCTTTTGGCCCCACTTCGATAATGTGGTTGGCAATCGTCTGAATGAACTGATGGTCATGACTGGTGAAGAGGAGCGACCCCTTGAAATCAATCAACGCATCATTCAACGCCGTGATGCTTTCCAGATCCAGGTGGTTGGTCGGATCATCCAGCAGCAGCACGTTGGCCTTGCTGAGCATCATTTTGGCCAGATAGGCGCGAACCTTCTCGCCCCCAGACATGACTGGGGTTTGCTTGAGCACGTCATCCCCACGGAACAGCATCTGGCCCAGGAACCCGCGCAGGAAGGTGTTGTCGCTTTCTTCTTTGCTGGCGAATTGCCGGAGCCATTCAAGAATGTCCAGGCGGTCGTCGGCGAATTCTGGGTTCAAGTCACGCGGCATGCTGGCGCGAGCGGTGGTCACGCCCCAAGTGACGGTACCACTATCAGGCTGCATGGTGCCGGCCAAAATCTGCATCAGCACACTGGCAGTCACGTCGGAGCGGGAAATGAACGCGGTTTTATCGCCAGGCCGCAGGATAAAGGACACATTGGCCAAAATGGTTTCGCCATCGATGGTCTTGGAGACATTCTCCACCCGTAGCAAGTCGTTGCCCAAGGCGCGTTCCGGTTCAAACTTGATATAAGGGTACTTACGCGAGGACGGCTTGATGTCATCCAACGTAATTTTATCCAGCTGCTTTTTCCGGGAGGTCGCTTGCTTGGACTTGGACGCGTTCGCCGAGAAGCGCGCGATAAATTCTTGAAGCTGCTTGATCTGTTCTTCCTTCTTGGCGTTTTGCTGGCTCCGCAGTTGTTGCGCCAGCTTGGAGCTTTCCAGCCAGAAGTCGTAGTTGCCGACGAACAGCTCAATTTTGCCGAAGTCCACGTCGCACATCATCGTGCACACCGCGTTCAGGAAGTGGCGGTCATGGCTGACCACAAGCACTGTGTTTTGATAGTCGGCCAAAAAGTCTTCCAACCAGTCGATGGTCTGCGGATCCAGCCCGTTTGTCGGTTCGTCCAGCAGCAAGACATCAGGCTTGCCAAACAGTGCCTGCGCCAAGAGGACCTTAACCTTTTCGCCTTCTGGCAGCTCGGCCATCAGCGTCTGGTGCATCGCTTCGCCAATGCCCAAGGATTGGAGCAGCTGGCTAGCGTCGCTTTCCGCGTTCCAGCCGTCCATTTCAGCGAACTCGCCTTCCAGTTCCGCCGCGCGGTTGCCATCGACTTCGGAGAAGTCCGATTTCGCGTAAAGCGCATCTTTTTCCGTCATGACTTCATACAGCCGGGTGTAACCCTGCAGCACTGTGTTCATCACCGTCTGATCATCGAAGGCAAAATGGTCCTGCTTCAAGCTGCTCATCCGTTCGTTCGGATCGAGGCTCACGCTGCCGGTAGTCGGCTTGAGGCGCCCTTCCAAAATCTTCAGGAACGTTGACTTCCCGGCGCCATTTGCGCCAATGATGCCATAGCAATTGCCCGGCGTGAATTTCAAATTAACATCGGTATACAAGGTCCGATCCGAGAACGTCATGGAAACGTTGGAAACTGTAAGCACTGCGCTACCTCACTTTACTGTTGTTTTCTACTATATGCATTCGAATCATGATACCAAAAGCCCGGTCAGTAAACAAGCCACGCTGCGGCGATTGGCAGGCAAGCGTTTTTTATATTGTGCAAAACTTATTTGAGCAAATTCGCCCAAAATCCTCACTATCTATGGTAAATTATTAATAGAATGATTCTAATTTGGAGGGATAAGTTATGCCAATCGATTTACGCAACGTCCAAGATGTTTATAAAGATGCTGGGGACAACATCATCTTCGCTACCATGAACCTCAAGCGCCAAGACCAAGCCGCAGAACTGGCGGCCATCACGGATCTGGCTGAGCACCTGCCAGCCTTCAACAACAGCATGGCCATTCGTTACCCTGATAGCGGGCTGGCCGTAGCCTTTGGCTTCTCGCGCCAAGCGTGGGACTACCTGTTCCCGACCGCCCAAGTACCAGCCGAGCTGGAGGAGTTTGCCCCAATCGTTGGCCCTAAGCACACTGCACCGGCCACCCCAGCAGATCTCTTTTTCCACCTGCGGGCCCGCAATTCAGCGGTACCATACGAACTGCTGTCAGAAATCATGACCATTATCGGCGACACCACCGAGACCTTGGACGAAACTCACGGCTTCCGGTACTTTGAAGGCCGCGCTATCATTGGTTTCGTGGATGGCACGGAAAATCCTAGCGCCTTGGACACCCCGGAATACGCCGTGATTGGCGATGAGGACCCAACTTTCATCAATGGTTCTTACGCCTTTGCCCAGAAGTATCTGCACGACATGAAAGCCTGGGACAAGCTCAAGGTCGAGCAGCAGGAAGCCGCAATTGGCCGCAAGAAGTTCACTGACATTGAACTAGCCGACGAAGACAAACTCAAAAATGCGCACAACCTCGCCTCGCAGGATAACGAAGGTGGCATCGAGCACAAAATTGTGCGCATGAACGTGCCGTTTGCCGATGCGGCGAAGGACGTTAAAGGCACCTACTTCATCGGTTACGCCCGCCACTGGAGCGTCACCAAGCGCATGCTGAATAACATGTTCAGCCAATCCGACCGCTTACTCGACTTCTCGACGCCGATCACCGGCGAAGTGTTCTTCATTCCGTCCAAGGACACCTTGGCGGCAATTGCGGATGAGGACTTACCGCAGAAATAAGCCAATCGAGCTTCAAGGTTGCACTTTTGCCATTTTTGCGTGAATAATAACCTATTCAATTCAAAGAATGGAGTGTGACTAGCGTGAAGTTAGTTGGCATTGTCGGGAATAATTATTCAGGTTCGCATAATCGAATGTTGCTCAAGTTCATGCAGCAGCGCTACGCCAGTCAGGTCGAGCTGAGCTTGCTGGAAACCAAACCGTTACCGATGTTCAATCAGGATGACGAAGACCATCCCACCCAAACGGTGGTCGACTTTCGCGCCGCGATTGCTGCGGCCGATGCGGTAATTATCGCCACCCCTGAGCATAACCACAGTATTCCCGCGGTTTTGAAAAATGCCCTCGATTGGTGCTCGCGGGTAGAACATCCCTTAGCTGGTAAAAAAGTGATGATTGTCGGGGCTGCGCTAGGACCACTAGGCACGGTCCGCGCCCAAGGCCATCTGCGGCAAATTTTGGATTCAATGAGTATTGCCGCCCATGTGATGCCGGGCAATGAATTCCTGCTCGCCCACGCGATGAACGCCTTCGATGCTAACGGCAGGTTGACTGACCAAAAGGATATCGAATTTCTCGATACTTGCATGACCAACTTCATCAAATTCGTCGAGGCTTAAACCGACTAAAAACGACCCGAAGCACGTCAGCGTGACGTGATTCGGGTCGTTTTGGTGAGATCAACTGATTGACTTAATCCCCGCTTACCCATTCCCGTTTGAGCAGCGACCACTCGTTTTCATCGTGAAAGCCATCCGCTAACGGCTCGCCATCACGCAAGGTCCCATCTAAATGAAAGCCGGCCTTGCGCGCAACGGCATTGCTAGCCGCATTATCGATGGCAGCCCGGATGATAATCTTGTTCAGCCCGTACTCGCTGAAGCCAAGCTCGCACAAGCCGGCCACTGCACGATGCATCACATTACGGCCGCGGAAGGCAGCGCCAAGCCAGTAACCCACGTCGGCACTTTGATTAGCCGCAAAGTCGTTAAAGCTAATCATACCCGCCACCTCACCAGCCACCATCACCACTAAATTAAGGGATTGGCCAGTGCCCAGATGCGTATTGAATAGCCGGAGCGCTTGTTCCTCATCCGCCGCCGTTTTGGTCTGATTGACCCAAGGCAGATACCGGCTAAGCACTGAGCGGTCAGCCTCAAGCAACTTGAACAAAGCTGGCGCATCAAACGCTGGTCGTGGTATTGCCAATTCAATCTCATCATCAACCGAATAACTGAACATTGTATCCCTCCTCGAAACCTGTTTTTACCCTACCTCTCTTGATCAGCACTCGCAAGCCAGAATCGGTCTTAAGCACGAGAGCGCCGGCTACAAGTTCGTGCTATGATTACTTCATCAGGTGGAGTAATCGGAGGTGAGGGTAGTGATTTCAAGCGATAGCATGCGCGGGTACAACGATGCCATTATTTTGGCCGTGCTCGCACGCGGCGATTCGTACGGGTTTGAAATCAGCAAAGCCATCACCGCTGGCACCAACGACGCCTACACCCTGCGCGAAACCACGTTGTATTCAACCCTAACGCGCCTGGTCAAAAGCGGCGCGCTGAGCGCCTATGCCGGTGAACTCTCGTATGGCCGCCCACGCACTTACTACCATCTCACCGCGATTGGCCGCACGATTTTAGCAGCGAAAAAGCAAGAGTGGCACCAGGTCCAAGGCGTCGTCACCCATTTTTTGGAGGAGTAACAATGGAAAGCTTACAAGTGTATCTCGACGGATTATTCAAGGATGTCCCACCCTCCGCAGCGGTGCGGCAGGCCAAAGCTGACCTGCTGGCGGCGATGGAGGATCATTACCACGACGCCTTAGCGCGGGGCCTGAGCGCCAGTGAGGCGTTAGGTGAAGTCATCAGCTCAGTAGGCTCGATTGACGAGGTGCTAGCGGCGCTGGATGTGCACCCAGCGACCAGCGAGGACGCCGAAGCACCGGAAGCCCTAACCGCTGAAGATGCCCAAGGCTATTGGCAAGCCACACTCCGCTATGCCGCCGGGCTGGGCTTGGGCGTGGCGCTCTGCATCGCCAGTGTGGCGCTAGCTGTGTTTTTCGATCGTAATCCAGACACAGACGCCCTGAGTGCCATCAGCTTTTTACTAGCAGTGTCCGGCGGCGTGGCTTCGATTATCTTTGCCACGACGCATCGCCGCCGCGTCGCTCGCGGATTGAGGCACTTTGCGGTAACCCCCAGCATCAACCGCCTCGCTGCCCGCCGGCTCGAAGCTTACCAGCGGCCGCGCATGATTGGGCTGGTGGCCGGTATCACCTGCTGCATTTGCTCGATTATTCCGGCCATCATTATTGCGGATAATCTCGGCGCCGTCTTGCTGCTTTTGATGGTGGCGATTGGGGTGTTCTACATGATTTATGTGCAAGCCATCAACAACGGATATAAACGTTTGGCCGAGGCCCGGCCTGGACAATTGTTTCACTAAAGCAAAGGCGCTGCTTCTCGAATAAGGGAGGCAGCGCCTTTTTACACGTTATGCACTCCAATGAACCGATTCATCCGCGTCGGATCCGGAGCAGAGCATCCATCCCCGCTACTTGACGTTTCCTCAAGTATACCCAGTCAAGTATCTATCCTTCGACCGCTCGATGCTGGCACGTCTATCATCGTAAAAGCCTTTTTACCGGTTAATTGGCATTTATGATAAAATGACTGTTGAGATATTAGATTAAACAGTTTATAAGAGCATTTTTTGTGCCCTTTGTTCATAATAATCACTAGATAAGTAATTTGGCATTTACTCTCAATAGTCTGGACTGGTCACTTTCTCGAGCGTTAGAAAGGTGTCGTCATGAAGAAAACTCTAACTGTGCTGCAATACATATTAGGCGGTATCTGCGCGCTAATGGGCTTGGCTTCTCTTTGGCTAGCACTGATTGCCTTGGTTTTCACCCGCGTTCTCGTCGTTGACAGTCCGTTTACCCTGGTCGAGTCGGTGTCAGGCTTGCTCTTTTTGGGTACTGGCATCGCGTTACTCGTTAATGCTAACCATCAACGCCGCCGCGCCGACTTGGCGGCATTAGTGGCATTGATAATTGCCCTGGTACTGGGAATCATCTTTCATAAGACGTTCTATGACCTTTGGTTCCAAGCTGGCGGGGCCCTAATCTGGTTAGCCATCATCCTGTTTTTCAAGTACAGGCAACCCCAGGCCACCCAGGTGCATTGAACGCCACCGTGAATGGTACAACTTTCCGCAGACACCAAAAACGCCTCAGGCCGACCAAAAGAGGTCATGCCTGAAGCGTTTTTTGACACTATGCGTAACACATTCATCATTGTGGATACAGTCGATTCACAATCGTCGCCGCCGGAGCGGTTCCTTGAATCATCCCAGCAATTTGCCCCGCCATCAAGGTGCCATGTTCCAAATCCCCGGCAATGGCCCGTTCCAAGCTGCCGTCCAGCAGTGCGTGCAGGTCGTCGGCACTAGTGCCAGCGGCTTCTGCTTTAAAGTAGGCGTCGGTCAATGGATTCTTCAAGCACCGCACCGCATCCCCCAGCGCGTGGCCAGTGACCACTGTGGCGGTATCATTAGCGGCCACAATCGCAGCTTTGTAGGCCGCACTGATGGAGGTTTCATGGGCGACCATGAAGGCGGTCCCCACTTGCACGCCGACTGCGCCAAGGGCTTCGGCCGCCTTAACGCCAGCGGCATCGGCAATGCCCCCGGCGGCATAAACCGGCAGATTAACAGCGGCGGTCACTTGCCGCACCAGACTAAAAGTTGTTTCCGTGCCGATATGGCCACCAGATTCCATGCCTTCTGCCACAATGGCATCGGCGCCTAACGCGGCCATTTTCTCAGCGACTTTGACTGACGGAATCACCGCGACGACTTTGGTGCCAGCTGCTTGGAGCGCGGCGATGAAACGTTTCGGGGTGCCAGCACTGGTGGTCACCACCGGCACCGGATGAGCAATCAAGTAAGGCACCACCTCAGCCATGTTCGGTTGTTGGAGCATCAAGTTGACCGCAAACGGCTGATCGGTGGCGGCGCGCACCGCGGCGATGCTTTCACTGAGCCGCTCCACGCTGCGATTGGCGGTGGTCAATACGCCTAAACCCCCAGCGCGGCTCACCGCACTAACTAGTGATGCCTTTGAAATGCCGGCCAGTGCGCCTTGAATGAGTGGCAATCTAGTGCCTAAAGTGGTTGTCATATCCAGTCCCCCTTCGCTGGTTGCCTAATAAGCAACCCGTTACCTCCAGCGTACTCGCGATGAGGTGTAAACGCCACCATAAATTTAAGGGAGGTTAATCCGAACTGGTGGGCATGAAGGGTTTGACCAAATCAGCCAGGGCCTCAACGTTACGGGTTTGGATGTACACCCGCCCGCGACCGGAAAATCGGTTCACCAGGCCTTCACCGGTAGTGTAACCGAAGCTACCACTGGCGGCTTCAATGTGATAATCCAGGTTGCGATCCCACGCCACGACATGGTTGTTGTCGATCACGTAATCCTCGCCCTCGAGATCGATGGGCAGCAGATCTCCATAAGCGGAAATCAGCATTTTGCCGGTACCGTGGGTTTCCATGACATACAACCCGCCAGTGCCACCGAACACAGCGGCGTCCACTTTTTGCCGCACCATCGAATAGCCAGCGGCAGTGTCAGTGGCCAAAAAGGCGCCGGTGTTGAGCCGCCATTGATGACTGTCATCCACCGGCAACTCGGTAATTGGCCCTGGATTGGCTGGGGCAATCGCCAGCGCGCCACCAGCCTCAGCGCCAGTGGCGGTTGTGATGAAAAACGACTCCCCTGAAGTCATCTTCCGGCCAATCGCACTCATCAAGCCGCCTAGGCCAGATTTACCATTGCTGTTCATATGCCCTTCCAGCGTGATTTTGCCATTGTGATACAGCATCGCCCCGGCTTCAATTTGCACGCTATCGCCGCGGTCCAAGTGAATTAACGCCAGCGGAAATGGGCTTTCACCTTTCAGTTCATACTCCATATTCTCTCCTCCAATCTCGATGATACTTGCAGTGTAGCGCAAAGCCGTTAGCTGCGCGACCACGTTTTCACTTACTAATGATAAGAATTTCGTTACATCGCGCTAGGTGCGTGCTATCATCGAGGCAGGAGGTGCAAGTGATGAAAACTATGACCATCGCTGGGCAAACCGTACCGGCTTTAGGCATCGGCACCTGGCATGTGGGTGAAGGCAACGCTACGCAAAGTCAGCAGGAACAAGCGGCCTTGCGCGCTGGTCTAGATGCCGGTCTGACCTTGATTGATACCGCCGAAATGTACGGCGAAGGCCGCGCGGAAACGCTGATTGGGCAGGTGCTTCCCGATTACTCACGGGAAAATTTGTTCGTAGTGTCAAAGTTTTACCCGTGGCATGCCACGGCTAAGCTGATGCGCCAGTCGCTGCTGGCCAGTTTGCACCGGCTGCACACCGACTACCTCGACTTGTACCTGCTACACTGGCCTGGCACTACACCCATCGCCGAGACCATGGCTGGCCTAGTGGCGCTGCAAAAAGAAGGCTTGATCCGCGCTTACGGGGTTTCCAACTTTGATGTGGCCGATTTGGAATCGGTTCGCGCGTTTGCCAAAGGCGCGAACCTCGCTGCTAATGAGGTGCTTTACAATCCGACCGCCCGCGGCATTGAATATGATTTACTGCCGTACCAACGGCGCCATCAGCTACCGATGCTCGGCTACTCACCCTTTGGCTCAGGTGACGGGCATCAGATCAAGCTAACAGCCAGCGTCCAAGCCCTAGCCAAAGCCAAACACCTGAGTGCGCACCAACTACTCCTGGCCTGGGCCGGCCGCGACGCTGTTTTGCCACTGGTCAAAACCAGCAATCCTGCCCATATGGCCGCTAATCTCGAGGCGCTGACCGCAACCTTAACGCCCGCCGATGAAGCGATCATCGATGCCGCCTTCCCGGCACCGACGGCTAAAATTGCTTTGCAATCGCTCTAATTCAAGGAGGTTATCCAGATGAAAGTCTTTGTTGTTGGCGCCCATGGTCAAGTGGGCCAATTAATTGTCGAAACGCTACTCACCAATGACTGCGAAGTCATGGGCGGCTACCGCGATCCCGCTAGTCAAGCGCCAGCGGCTTCCAGTGCCTTCACGCCGGTGGCTTTTGATCTCAACCAACCGATTGATGAATTAGCAGCCGCAATGACCGGCGCCGATGCCGTGATTTTTGCTGCCGGTTCTGCTGGTAAATCCTTGCTGGCCATCGATTTGGACGGCGCGGTCAAAACCATGGCCGCCGCCCAGCAAGCCGGCGTGACCCGGTTTATTCAACTCAGCACGATTAACGCCGAGCTTCGTGACCAGTGGCCGGATGTGCTGCACGACTACTACATCGCCAAGTTCTACGCCGATGAATGGTTGCGGACCCGCACCATGCTCGATTGGGTGATTGTCCAGCCGGTGGCGCTGACCAACGCAGCCGGCACCGGCAAAATCACGCTGCAGCCGGCGGCCAATGGCACCATCAGCCGCCAAGATGTCGCGACTGTGCTGGTGGAAGCCGTCACGTCGGAGCTGCATCGCGAGACGATTAAAATCGCGAGCGGCACCGTGCCGATTGCCCAAGCCTTCTAAACCAGAATCGCCGGATAACCAGTTATTTTGGGTGCGCAGTTGCTTTTTTCCAAACAAGCGTGCATAATCTCATTATTAAATCGATCGGAAGTGAAGCCGTTGAAGTAAGCCAATACCGAATTTGTCGAAGCCCTGAAATCTGGGGAGGAATCTCGACACTTTTGGCTTGGCTTACCGAAACGGCTCACTGATTTTTCAGAGGGCGACGTTTCGGCGTGGTCCTTTTTGTGTGCTGCCAAGCCCAGTGTCCCCTGTTTCAGGCGCGTCCTTTAGAAAGGATGTGCTGCCTCATGGCGACCATTGAATTAACTGATTTATCTTTTGGCTATCCGGGCCAACCGGAATTGTTCTCCCATGTCTCATTCAACTTTGATACCCGTTGGCACCTTGGTTTGGTCGGACGCAACGGCCGGGGCAAAACCACCTTGCTGGAGCTCTTGCAGCATCAGCATGAGTATCGCGGCCAAATCACCACGCCGCTCACGTTCAACTATTTTCCCCAACCGATTGCCGATGAAAGCCAGCTCACGCTGTACGCCATGCAGGCCGTCAGCGACGCCGAGCAGTGGGAATTGGAACGTGAGCTTAATCTGATGCACGTCGATCCCGATATTCTGTGGCGGCCGTATCAGGCGCTATCCGGCGGTGAGCAAACCAAGGTCCGCCTCGCATTGCTCTTCACGCAGGCCAGCGGCTTTGCCTTGATTGATGAGCCCACCAATCACCTGGACCAGGCTAGCCGCGCGTTAGTGGCACAATATCTTCAGCAAAAG
The DNA here is from genome assembly GCF_016861845.1 of Lacticaseibacillus suilingensis. Classification (GTDB taxonomy): domain Bacteria; phylum Bacillota; class Bacilli; order Lactobacillales; family Lactobacillaceae; genus Lacticaseibacillus; species Lacticaseibacillus suilingensis. Next base: position 113,599 of record NZ_BOLV01000001.1, on the reverse strand, counting down.
TCCGGTTTCATCCTCATCAGCCACGACCGCGCTTTTTTGAATGCGACCACTGATCATACCTTGGCCATCGATAAAGCCGATATCACGCTCTATCAAGGCAACTATGACGTCTACGCCGAAGCGCGCGACCGCCAAAACGCTTTTGAACAAGCCGAAAACAGCAAACTCAAGCACGAAATCGGCCGGCTGCAGCAAAGCGCCCGCGCCAAGGGGCAATGGGCCGACAGCCGTGAAAAAGACATCAACGGCAGCCGCCATGAATTCAACAGCGCCCACAAAGATCGCGGTCGCATCAGTCACATGGCCACGCGGGAAATGAAAAAGCGCCTTAACCTCGAGCATCGAATGGATAAGGAAATCGATGCCAAGTCGAAGCTGCTCAAAAATATCGAGGACGTCCCAGCCCTCACCATCAACACCCTCCCTGACCACCACGACCCTTACCTGCATGTCGTTGATTTAACCGTTGGCTACGAGCAGCCACTGTTCAAGCCGGTGTCCTTTGATGTCCGGCCTGGCGAACGCGTGGCCTTGGTCGGCCCCAATGGGATTGGCAAGTCCTCGCTGCTGCGCGCCGTGCTCGGTCAGTTCGCCGGCACCACCACCGGCAACATCACCCAGCCGCATCTGCAGTTGAGCTTGATGCGCCAGGTGCCAGATAACCGCGGCCTCCTGAAGGACTTCGCCGCCGTCCATCATTTGGATTACGAAAGCCTGCTTAATAACCTCAAGAAACTGGGCCTGGAGCGCACTGCCTTCACCACCCCCATTGAGCAACTGAGCATGGGCCAGCAGAAAAAAGTCGAACTGGCACGCTCATTAGTCACGCCGGCCAATATGTTGGTGTGGGATGAACCCTTGAACTACCTCGACTTGTACAATCAAGACCAACTGGCACAAAGCCTGCAGGCCAACCAGCCGACGCTGCTGTTCATCGAACATGACCAGACCTTCATTGACCGCGTCGCCACCAAAATCGTGACGCTTGAACCCGTGCAAGCATAAGCGTTCAAACCAGACGAACTGCCGGCGTTGTGCTACCCTCAAGGCAACAACCTAAGGAGGGGATTTGCATGAGTAATGTGTCGCTGTATCATACCTTCGTCCAAAATCACAATGGCTTAACCGGTACCAGCTTCGTTGAAGGCGATGAAGGCCTGGCGCTCGGGGTATCCAGCTCGCTGATCGCCGCGCCTGGCACCAATCCTGAGCAATTCATCGGTTTTGCTTTGGCCACTTGCTTCAACGCCACCATTCGCCTGATTGAGGCGCGCGAACATACGCCGGAAGACTCCAAGGTCCGGGTGCGCATCGACATCACCCGCGACCAACCTGGGTATCAGTTTTTGGTGGCGGCCCAAATTCAAATGCCGCAGCATGATGAAGCCGACGCTCAACGGCTGATTGCCACCGCGCTAGATGAATGTCCGGTGGCCAAGCTGCTGAAGGATAACGAAAATGTCTCCTTCCAGCTGGTGGATCAGTTCACTGACGATGCCAACCTAGGCGAATAAGCACTTGCCTCCGCAAAAAAGACCACCGACTGTGCCGGTGGTCTTTGTTTACCCTTATTCGTTAGATTTCAACGCCCCAACCATGTCGATCCGCTGCAGCCGCTTATGGGTGACCAGCATCACGATCCCGGTGAACGCGAGCATGAGCAGCGTCGCCCAAACATAGCTCATCGCGTTCAGCAGCACTGGGAAAATGACCTGGGTGGTTTCGGCCTGATGCAAAATGTACCGGAGCAAGCCGTACCCGACCCCATAGCCAAAGACAATCCCGACCAGCGTCATCACAATGTTTTCCCGCACAATGTACATGGTCACTTCGCGGTCGTAGAACCCTAGGACCTTGATGGTGGACAGTTCGCGAATGCGCTCGGAGACGTTGATGTTGGTTAAGTTATACAACACGACGAAGGACAAAATCCCAGATAGCAGGATGAAAATGAAGACAATGGGATTAAGCGAAGTCCCCATGTTACTGATGCTTTGGGTCGCATCAGCCTTAAAGCTAGTCCCCAGCGCCGCTTCATCCTTAAGCAAGCGATGCGCCAATTGCTGCCGCTGCTGATCAGACATTTTGGCCAGCTTCACCAATAACGCATTGGTGGTTGGCGCCTGGCCAAAGGCTTCGGTGTACGCCTTGGGACTCATGTAGGCGAACACCCCGATGTAGTTCGTGGTGACGCCGCTCACCTTGATCTTGACCGCTTTTTTGCCCGCGCGGGTAAAAGTCACCGTGTCGCCAGTTTTCACTTGCAGCTTGTTGGCGATTTTTTGACTAATGACCAAGCCTTGCGTGGGCAGCGCATACGTTTTGCCCTGATTGGCCAAGGTCACGTAGCGCCTGAAGTGCCCGGCGCGCGGCGTAAACAGATTGATATCATTAATCTGTTCACCGTTGGCCTGCGCCTTGCCGCTGGTTTGGTTAATCGGCAAACTACTTTGATACTTGCCACTGGCTTTGATCAGGTCGATGGCGGCAGTTTGCTTATTCGCCGCCGCCAACGCCACCGTGGCATCGTAGTGGAACACTTGGCCGTACTGCTGACTGCCGGTGGCGCTAATCGAATCGCGCAGGCCAAAGCCGGTCAAAATCAGGCCGGTACCGCCAGCAATGCCGACAATCGTCATGATCATCCGACTCTTGTAGCGGAACAAGTTGCGATAAGAGACTTTTTCGTTGAAGCTCAAGTGCCGCCACAGCGGGCGAATGCGCTCGAGCAAAATCCGTTTCGCCGATTTCGGAGCGCGCGGCCGCATCAGCTCAGCCGGCCGCTCTGCCAACTCGCGGTGCGTGACCAGGGCTGCCGCGCCTACTGTTGCCACCAGCGAAAAGGCCACCGCAATCACAAGACTGCCGGTCATCACCGGAATGGTGGCGGTCATGGGAATGACCGCATCATAAAGCGACACAATGAAGCGTGGCAGCGTAAGATTGCCGGCCACGCCGCCAATGATCCCGCCGAGCAGGCCTGCCATCAGGGCATAAACGATGTAGTTACGGGCAATCGCCAAGCGCCCAAAGCCCAACGCCTTGAAGGTGCCGATTTGCCCGCGGGCTTCTTCGACCATGCGAGTGATGGTGGTGAAGGTAATCAGCGCCGCAATCAGGAAGAAGAACACCGGGAAGACATTGGCAATCGCGGCAATCCGGTCCGCACTGTCGCCAAATGCGGAAAAGCCAGGGAGATCTTCGCGGGTTTGCCAGGTGTATGTGGTTTGGGTCGCTGTTTTGGCCTCCTGCTTCGCGGCCGCCAACTTCTTGGTGGCGGCCGTGAGCTGGGCCTGCTGCGCCGTGAGCTCAGGCGTCGTGGTCACCTGGCCGCCAGAAGCGGCTTTGACTTGCGCCAGTCCAGCGTCCAATTGGCTTTGCGCCGCTTGAAGCTTGGTTTCCTGCGCCGTGATGGGGGCGAGTGCTTGCGCATACAAGGCAGCGCTGCGAGTTTTAGCTCGGGCTTTGAACACCCGCTTTAACGCCGCCTTTTGCTTCGCCACCGCGCTTTGGTAACTTGCCGCATAGCTGTTCTTGCTTTGCAAACTGGCAAAGCCGACGTTAAGCTGCGTGGCCACCGCCGAATTCATTTCCTGGGCGGGAATGTAAGCGAAAAAGCGGACCTTGCCATCCCCGACATTGGCGGCGCCGCGCTCGTTATTGTCGACATACTGCGGGGAATCGGCAAAGCCGACAATCTTGTAGGTTCGTTGCTTGAGTTTGGCATCTTTGCTGAAGGTCAAGGTTTGGCCTAGTTTGTACCCGTAATCGGCCTTGGCGCGTTGATCCAACACGATTTGGTTGGCCTGCTTGGGCAAGTGGCCACTGCGTAGCACCAGCTGATTTTGCTTGGCGACTTTTTGGTAACCGTAAAGCGCAATCGCCCAGTCATCTTTGCCGCCGGTAACATACTTGAACTTGACCAGCTCAGCTTGGGCGCCGCTGACCTTTTCGGCGGTACGGACATCGGCCGCTGTGAACCCGGTCGACGAAAAGAGCTGCACATCACTAAGGTGCTCATTCTTCACGGTTTGATCCATCGAATCCGTCAGACCCGGACCGGCGCCTTGAATGCCGACGAAGGTCAAAGTACCAAGCAAAATAATCAACACAATGGCGACGAAGCGGCCTTTATTGGCGCCAATTTCACGCCACATATTACGGTGCATGGGAGTCATGAACGCCGCCCCCTTACCATTCGATCTCGGCGACTGGCGTTGGGTTCGGATTATCCACCACTGACCGGACCCGGCCGTCATTTATGCGAATCACCCGATCCGCCATTTTGGCCAAAGCGGCATTGTGGCTGATGATCAGCACGGTTTTGCCATCGCGGCGGGAAGCATCTTGCAGCAACTGGAGGACCTGCTTGCCGGTTTCATAGTCCAACGCACCGGTTGGTTCATCGCACAGCAGGAGCTTCGGGTTTTTGGCCAAGGCGCGCGCAATCGCGACGCGCTGCTGCTCGCCGCCGGAGAGCTGCGAGGGAAAATTATCAATGCGATCACCCAGCCCCACCGCCTTAAGCGTGGCCTCAGCGTCCAAGGCATCTGGCACGATGGAGTTGGCCAGTTCAACGTTTTCTTTGGTGGTGAGGTTGGGAATCAGGTTGTAAAACTGGAAGACGAAGCCGACACTATCACGGCGGTACGCGGTGAGCTGCTTATCATTGAAGCGCGCAATATCAACGCCATCGACCACGACTTGGCCACTGGTGGGCACATCCATCCCGCCTAAAATGTTCAGCACCGTCGACTTGCCGGCACCACTGGGGCCCAGAATCACCGTCAGTTGGCCTTCCTCACAGTTGAACGACACATCATTGTTGGCGAGAATTTTGGTTTCGCCCATTTGATACTGCTTGGTTTCATTGCAAACTTCGATATATGCCATGACCAGCCTCCATCTTTTCAACACACTGTTGGTATAATAAGATTATTATGCAAGGTTCAGGCGGCTGGTGCAACCGCCAATCACCGCCCATCTGTCATTAAATCAACACCCCACCGTTTAATGTTGGAAAGAAGGAAAAATCATGGTTGGCACTAAAAATAATCGCCGCGCGCAAGCGACCAAGCAGCAGCTGCAAGCCGCGTTGCTGCAGCTCCTCCAAACCAAGCCTCTGGCGCACATCACCGTGACGGAAATCTGCCAGGTGGCCGATGTGAATCGCGGCACGTTCTATACCCACTACCGCGATCCGGCTGATTTATTTGCGGTGATCGAAACCGACCTCGTCGCCAAGGTCACCGCCCTCATCGACCAGCAGGATGCCAGTCCAGCGGCTTGGCTCACTCAGATTCTGACCTTACTCAAGCAAAACGAAACTGCCACCGCCATTATCATCAGTGAACTCACCGAAAGCCCGGTGCTCCAAGCGCTGCTGCTGCCAATCAAAGCGGCCTCGCTGAAAGATTATGCGACACGGTTCAATGAACACGATCCGGCGGTTTTGGCCTACTATTTCGAATTCTTCCTCAGCGGCGCGGTGCGCGTGATCACCCGCTGGCTGCAAACCGGCGCCCAGCAAACCCCGGCCCAAATCGCTCAGGTCATCACCCGGAGCGCCGGCATGCTGCAAGCAAATCATTAGCGGCCCGGGCCATCTGCCTCGTATAAAAAGCGCGTTATTGGAACGCTTAAAGGAGGCACAGTATGACGCAAACGCTTGGTATTCTAGTCGGTAGCTTGCGGCAAAATTCGTATAACCGCATCGTCGCCGACACTTTTCGCTCGCTGATTCCCAGCCAGTATGACGTGACGGAAATCGCCATCGCGCATTTACCCTTTTACAATGAAGACTTGGACACCACACAGCCGCCAGTGGCTTGGACCGACTTTCGGCAAACGGTCCAAGGCGTGGCTGGTATTCTGATTTTCAGTCCTGAATATAATCGCGGCGTCCCGGCAGTGTTGAAAAACGCCTTCGATGTCGGCTCACGGCCGCGGGGCCAGAATGTCTTTGCTGGCAAACCGGCGCTGGTGGTCACGGCCTCGCCTGGCGCAATTGGCGGGTACGCCGCCAACAACAGCATTCGCCAAACGTTGACCTTCCTCGACATGCCGACTCTCCAGCAACCGGAAGCTTATATCGGCAACGTGAACGCGCACCTGAGTGAAGATGGTGGCAAGCCTCACTTCAAGCCTGACACCGTGGATTTCTTCAGCCTGATTGTCGAGCGCTACATCGCCTTTTTTGAACGATTAACCTCATAAACAAACAACGCCATGAACCCGAAGCAGGATTCATGGCGCTGTTTGTTTAGGCTACCGTATTACAGTTTCACGCCTTGCACAGCATGGTCGTAAGTCCAGTCAAGCAAGGGCTTTTCTTTACCACTCTTGTAAAAAGCGGCAATTAATTCATTCCACTCACTCCAGATGGTGAGCGGGACATTAATTAAACCGGCACCGCCATCAATCATCACTTTATTAGCAGCAAGCGTGGCTGACCGTTTATTGCCATCCCAGAAAATCTGCTGGCGCATGTCGTGATACATGAGTCGCATGGCCTTTTCTGTGGTGGATTTATCTGACGCCATGAGCTCAGTCAACCATTTTTCTTCTGCTTGTTCATCAATCATCGGCGGCACCCAATCGTTTTCATCGCCAATGTCGACTGCTCCTTGACCGCTGCGGAGCTCACCAGGAACCAAGGCATCATATTTCGCCACGATTAAATTGATATTCTGTTCAATCTGAAGCGAAATGGGATCATCCTCTTGGGTGATATAGTCCCAACCACGTTTGATCTGAACAATGGTATTGCTATCGTCAAGGGAGACGCCATTGACACCAAGCCCCCGCATAATGGCCTGAGTTTGTGGCAAGGTGGTGTTGATGCCTTCAAACCGAGAATTGGTATGAACGAGCGCATCAAAATTACTCCGCGCATAACGCCGATTCAAATCACGCGTTAAATGATATTTATCCTCATACGCCATAATTGTTCTCCCATCTTGCTAAACATCTTTGTAACCATTTTAGCATGGCTTATGCCTGGCCGTCTGAACAAAAAAACACCCTCCCGTCGCAATGACGAGAAGGTGCTTCCCACGCTGATATTACAGCTTGGTAACGTTGGCAGCCTGAGGGCCGCGGTCGCTTTGTTCTACTTCGAAGCTAACAGCTTGGCCTTCGTCAAGCGTCTTGTAGCCGTCGCCTTGGATAGCGGAGAAGTGAACGAAAACGTCTTTGCCGTCTTCACCAGTGATGAAGCCGTAACCTTTGTCAGCGTTGAACCATTTAACAGTACCTTGTTGCATAATGAGTGAATCTCCTTCATTAAAAACCTATAGTGACAAAAACAACTGGTAATCGCTGAAAGGAAATCCATTATGCAAGAACACAATTGTTTCAGTTCATCAATTACTAGGTTCAGTGTACCACAGCCAGCAGGGAAAAACTATTTTTTTATCAGGCAGGCTGCTGTGCGCGGCCGCCCTTAGCCGGATGGGTAGCCTAGTTCAGCGACTTGAAGCCGCTCTTAGCCTGACAGTTACCCGTTATTTCCCCATCCCCCCGTGCAGAACCCCGGCGTCTATGGTATTTTAAGGTTACTATTAGATAGAAAGAGGATCACCATGCAAGACATTTCGCCGTTAACCATCCGCCCCAGCCTATTCCATCTCATCTTCCAGTTGCTTTTCGGCGGCGCCTTCGCCGTGGCCGCCTGCGTCATCATTCTGCAGCAAGGTCGCCTGCAACTCGGGGCTAACAACGCGACATTTGGGGCAATCTTAATGACTTTAGGGATATTCGGGCTGGCGTTAACTGCGCTGTTTTTAGTCTTCCAAGGCATTCGCAAGGCCAAGCAGCCGAGTTTGGTCTTCGATCACGACGGGATTCGCGACAACAGCAATGTCTTCACCTTAAAAAGTAACTTCCTCCCTTGGTCCAACATCCGCGGCATGGCGGTGATCCATTCGACCTTGATTTTGAAAGTGCAAAACCCGCCGCGCCAGCGCCGCAATGCGTTAATGAAACAAATCAGTCGTGAATTTGATGCGAACTACACCATCGACATCAACTTGATCAGCGATGCTGAACATGCTGCCTTAGTCCAAATTGCCAACACCCTAGATCGTAAAACCGGTATCTGGCGTGATTTAGGTGAGCATTAGGCTAAGCAAAAAGCTGCTCGTCCCCTGCAAAATTGCAGCGGTGCGAGCAGCTTTTTTGAATCAGGTTTACCAACCTTGCGCGAGCATGGCGTCGGCCACTTTGATAAAGCCGGCGATGTTGGCTCCGGCCAGATAATCTTCTGGCGTGCCATAGGTCTTGGCAGCGTCAACGCTGGCTTGGAACAAATGAATCATGATTTCCTTCAATTCGGCATCCACTGCGGCAAAACTGTCACTGGTGCGCCGCGAATTTTGGCTCATTTCGAGTTCCGACACAGCGACCCCACCGGCATTGGCCGCTTTGGCTGGCCCATACAACAAACCAGCCGACTGGTACGCCTTGATGGCTTCTGGGGTACTTGGCATATTCGCCCCTTCGGCCACCGCGATGACGCCAGCCTTGACCAAACGCTCAGCCTGGGCGCCATCGATTTCGTTTTGGGTCGCGCATGGCAGCGCAATGTCGTATGCCACCTCGGCGTCCCACAGCGAACCTTCGTGATATTCGGCGGTTGGTTCCGCCGCGGCATAATCACTCATCCGGCCGCGTTTCACTTCTTTGATTTCTTGCAGCTTGGCCAAATCGATGCCATCTGCTTGCAAGACATAACCATTGGAATCACTAGCGGAAATGACCGTGGCCCCTAATTCTTGTGCCTTCTTAATGGCATAAATCGCCACGTTGCCGGCCCCAGACACCAAAATCTTTTTCCCAGCGAGGCTTTGGTCGTTGTGCTTCAGCATTTCATCGAGGTAATAGATCAAGCCGTAACCTGTGGCTTCGGTGCGCGCCAATGAGCCGCCATAGCTCAGGCCTTTGCCAGTCAAAACGCCGCGTTCGCTGCCGCGCAGGCGCTTATACATACCATACAGGTAGCCAATTTCGCGGCCCCCAACGCCGATATCCCCGGCGGGCACATCCATATCTGGCCCAATATACTTGCTCAATTCCAGCATGAAGCTTTGGCAAAAACGCATGATTTCGACATCGGATTTGCCTTTCGGGTCAAAATCCGATCCGCCCTTGGCGCCGCCAATCGGCAGCCCAGTCAGCGAGTTTTTGAAAATCTGCTCGAAGCCTAGGAATTTGACAATGGACAAGTTGACACTCGGATGGAACCGCAGCCCGCCTTTGTATGGCCCAATCGCAGAATTGAACTGGACCCGGTACCCACGATTGACCTGCATGTGGCCTTGATCATCTTGCCAAGCCACCTGGAACTGAAGGGCGCGCTCTGGTTCGGTTAACCGTTCCAAAATCGCGGCCTTCTGATATTCCGGATGCGCCGCAAACACTGGCGTAATGGTGTTTAAGAAATTCGCTACGGCTTCTTGAAACTCCGGTTGGTTCGGATCGCGCTTCATCAATTGCGCCTTGACCTGGGCAATATAGGCTGCTGCTTCACTCATAGTGTCACCTATCCTTTTTTCAATTTGTTTCATATTAGCACAAAACCGGATGAAACCGGCGATTTATTTGCTCTAGCAAACTAAAAAACGGACGAAAGACAGTATTCCTGCTTTCATCCGTTTCATTTGTTCGTGTTTCTATCACCAGTTGCCGGTTATGGAGCAAAGCGGTAGGTGCGGCAGAGGGGCGTGGTGGTCCCGCCACGAATCAGTTCGCCCAGGAGGTGACTGCGAAGCAGGCAGCTCCTGGGCCAACTGGGGGCAAATGCGAGACAGCGTTGGGCGCGCATGCGCGATGCTGGCTCGTATTTGAGGCTGGCGACCGCATTTCGGCCCCAGCCGACCCCGCAACCGGACCAACATGCCTCGGCGCCGTACCTGCCGCTCTGCGGCCTAGTACGATCTACTTCGTTGCTGGTGCGTTTGCGGCCACCGCCGGATCAGCCTTGCCTTCCGCCCGGCGGATGGCGGCGCTGATATCGACGGGATGGCCCTTCTTGCGGGCATCAGCGTATTCAGCCGTAGCCGTGAACAGCAAATCGGAAGCCGAGTTAACGGCGGTTTCGACGGAATCCTGAATGACCCCGATCACAAAGCCGACGCCGACGACCTGCATCGCCACATCGTTAGAAATCCCGAACAAGCTCGCGGCCATCGGGATGATCAACAGCGAGCCCCCAGCAATACCAGAAGCACCGGTGGCGGCGAGGGCCGTCAGCACGCAGAGAATGAAAGCCAGCGGGAAGGACACTTGAATGCCCAAGGTCGCACACGCCGCCAAGGTCATGACGGACACAGTAATCGCTGCCCCGCCACTATTGGCTGACCCGCCCAGCGGAATCGACACGGAATAAGATTCCTTGTTTAGCCCCAAGTCTTCGCAGGCCTGCAAGTTAATCGGAATATTCACGGCGGAACTGCGCGTGAAGAAGGCTGGAATTCCCGACCGCTTCAGCGTCCAGAAGGTCAGCGGAAAAGGATTTTGCCGCGTGTAGGCGAACGTCATCAAGGGGTAGACCACCAAATAGACAAATGTCATCGTGCCCACGAGCAGCACCACCAGCTTCCCGTACTGGGCAATGCCGCCAAAGCCGGTTTCACTGATGGTGGTGTACACCAGGCCGGCAATCCCAAATGGCGCCAGCTCAATCACGAGCTGAGCCACATGGGTGATGGCACCAGAGATTTCAGTGATTACCTTGCGCGTTTCTTTCGAGGTCAACCGCAAGGCAAAACCAATCATCAAGGCCCAAAACAAAATCGACAGGTAATTAGCATTCACAATCGCACTCAGCGGATTGCCCACTGCGTTGGTCAACAGGTCGGACAACACCTTGCTCAAACTCTTCGGCGCTGCGGCCACAGCCGCCGCTTTTGGCAGCACCAGTTTTACGGGGAACAGATAAGAAGCCCCCACGGCGGCAAATGCCGAGAGCAAGGTTGCACTCAAGTAAAGCACAATCACGGTGCCAAAATGATTTTCACCGCCGGACTTGTAGCCAGACACCGCCGACATGATCAGGAAGAACACCATCACTGGCGCAATCCCCTTCAAGGCGCCGACGAACAATTCGCCCAACAGCCCAATCCCGCTCCATGAGGGTACGATCACCGCTAACAAGGCCCCAATGACGAGGCCAATTAAAATTCTAACAATCAATGATACCGATCGATATTTTGCAAACATGGCAATCGCTCCTTCTAAGTTAATATTAGCGATTGTACACGATACAGAAACATCTGTCCAGCAAAGATGCACATTCAATAGGACCAATTTTCAAAATTGGTCTAGCATCGCGAGGAAAACAGCGCTATTCTATAGTGAAAACGATTACTAAGGACGTGAAAAAATGATTTTTGGTTCGATTGAAGCTGGCGGCACTAAATTTGTCTGCGCCACTGGGACAGCAGACGGTACGGTGATTGCGCAAACCCGGATTCCGACCACGACCCCGGAAGAAACGATTCCGCAAGTGATTGCCTTTTTTAACGCTAATCCGGTGTCGGCCATTGGCATTGGCACCTTTGGCCCGGCCGACATTGATCCGGACTCTTCGCGCTATGGCTACATCACCTCCACGCCGAAGCCCGGTTGGCGCGATTACGACTTCCTTGGCACCATGCAAGCCGCGATTGACGTGCCTTATGCCTTCACCACTGACGTCAATGAAGCCGGCTATGCCGAGTGGAAGGCTGGCGCCGGCAAGGGCCACAAGAATGTGCTCTACTGGACCGTTGGCACCGGCATTGGCGCCGGCTACATTCACGATGGCAAGCTGCTGCAAGGCTATTCCAATCCTGAAATGGGGCACATTTTCCTTCAGCGCGACCCCAGCGATACTTATCAGGGCCGCTGTCCCTTCCATGGCAACCAGTGTCTGGAAGGCTTAGCCGCTGGCCCCGCCGTTGAAGAACGCGCCGGGAAAAAAGGCACCGAACTAAAGCCTGATGATCCGGCCTGGGAATTGGAAGCTGGCTATCTGGCGCAAGCTTGCCTGGATGCCGCCATGATTTTGTCCCCTGACATCATTATTTTCGGTGGGGGCATCATGCACCAAGAACAACTCCTACCCATGATTCGCGAAAAGTTCCGCGACTATGTCCAAGGCTACATCGACACCCCGCCGCTTGATGACTACATCGTCCGCATCGGCCTTAACGATGAAGCTGGCGTCATGGGCGGCCTGCTGCTGGCCGCCGACGCTTACGCGGCCAAGTAACGCGCGGCGCAAAGCAGGATTTCATGAAACCAAAAACCGGTCCCCAAATCAAACAATCAAGTTTGGTTTGGGAACCGATTTTTTTGACACACTTTAAGAAAACTCTTCTTCTATTCTGGTGCGCGGATGCGTGGCCAAATAATCGCGAATTTGCTCGCCCAGCGCTTGCGCCATGGCGCCAGCCACGGCTAGTTGTTGTTTGCTAATGCGATTCACATGCAGCCCGCCGACGATAAAGGCGTTGCTTTGCAGCACCGGTGCAATCACCGTAGCCACCCGCTCGGTCAACACCCCTTCTTGATGGTGATGCCCCGGTCGACTCGGTAAGGCAATGGTTTGCAGCGGCTGATGCAGGCTCACCGCCGTGACGACGCCATAATGTGGCACATCGCCACCAGTGAGTTCAATCAACACGTCTTGATTTTCGCGCCGCAGCTTAGCTTGCATCGTATAGCCGCTGCGGGTGACGGTAAAAGTATGCTCAGGCATGAAAGGCCTCCTGACGCGCGGCTTGTTTGGCGGCGGCCAAGCCTTGCCAGCGCCGACTATAATCATTGCTTAAGTGCAAATGATCCAGCAGTTTCATCGTGTTGTGATCGATCAAATCATCAATGGTCTGGGGCTGATTGTAAAACGCTGGAATCGGAGGAATAATTTCCACGCCCATGCGTGCCAGCTTCAGCATATTCTCAAGGTGAATTTGATTGAACGGTGACTCGCGCGGCACGACCAGCAAGGGCCGCCGTTCTTTCAGCGTCACATCCGCGGCCCGCGCAATCAAATTATCGGCTAGGCCAGTGGCGATTGCCGCCACCGTTTTCATGCTGGCAGGGACGATCACCATGCCATCGTGTTGAAAACTGCCGCTGGCAATGCTAGCTCCAAGATCGCGGTCATCGTAAACCACCTCAGCCAAGGCGCGGACCGTCTTTTCCGTGTAGTCGGTGGCTTCAACGGCCAAATTTTCTTTGGCCCAGGGACTCATAACCAAATGGGTTTCCACAGAGGGATCAGCCGCCAGCGCTTCTAACAAGCGCAGCCCATAAATGGTACCAGAAGCCCCAGTAATCGCGACAACAATCTTTTTAGTCATAGTGAATGCCTCCTTGCGCTGGCCGGTTACTTCAAGTAATCAGCCCAGTTCTTCATTTCTTTGAAACTTGCTCGCTTAAAACTATCCTTCATCGTAAACGGTACGGTGCCGTCCAGCACCAGCTTTGACGACATGCCTTGGACCCGAATGCGGGCCGGGTCATATTCTGGTAATTCGGAAGGATCCAGCGGATGATTGCGCAAGCCTTCCAGCACCATGATGTCACGATCGGCTTGGAACCGGGTGTTGATCGTCCACATCACATCGTTCCAATCGAAGATATCCACATCTTCATCGACTAAAATCACGGTTTTGAGTTCCTTGAACGCGGAAAAGGCCAGCAAGGCAGCTTGCCTTTGAATGCCTTCGTCTGCTTCATCCTCTTTGTGAATCTGCATGATGGTCATCAGCTTCCCCCCGCCAGCTGGGGCGTTGTAAACATTCTTGACCTTGCCGGGAATGGCCCGGTCCACCAAGCTGAGGATGGAGGCTTCAGTGGGAATGCCGGCCATCGAAACGTGTTCTTCAGACGGGCCGATGGTGGTTTGGACAATTGGCCGATCTTGACGGTGCGTGACCGCTTTGATTTTGACGACATTGACCGCCGGATTAGCGGTCCCATTGTAGCCTGGGAATTCAGGCATCGCGAAGCCGGTATTCGTGTTGATATCTTCTTGCATCTTGGTATTAGGAAGAATTTCCGCTTCAATCACCCATTCGGCCCGAGCAATGGCCTTGGCATCGACTGCCACGCCTGGAACCACTTCAACCGGCTGCTGGCGCAGCGCCCCCGCCACTTGCAGCTCGTTGTAGCCAAGTGGCGTGGTCGGTGGCTCGAAAGTCGCCCCAATCGTGATGGCGGGATCGAGGCCGATATTAATCGTGATCGGCATCGGTTTGCTGTTCGCTTCATATTCTTTCAAAAAGGCGCCAATATGCCGGCCGCCTGGCATGATGTACATACCGATGGTGTCTTTGTCTTCAAGCACCATGCGATGAATGGTGACATCTTCTTGCTCACCATTTGGGCTGTGACCATAAACGACCCCCATGGTGATATAAGGGCCAGCATCCACTGGGGTATTCGTAGGCGCCGCGAGCAGCTTCCGAATATCAAAATCCGTATCAGTGGCCAAATGAACGACTTCCTGGGCCGGGGCCTCTGCTTTGGTAACGGTGACCGGCTTCACTGGATGGGCAACCGCATCATTAAGCATCTGCCCCAAGGTGTGATAATCATGATGCAAAATCAGGCCGACGCGCCGGCGTGAGGCCTGCAGCCCAATCAAAACCCGAGAATCAGGGAAGCCTTTGACGTGGTTAAACATCATCGTTGGGCCTTCTTGCGTGGGCCGCTGAACCGTGCCGCCGGCGCCAATATAGCGATAAACCCCAGCCAATTCGGCATCAGGATCGATTTCCTTATCGGTTTCGTGGTACTGGCCAGGCACGGCCTGGATTTCGGCCAACACTTTGCGTAAGTCATATTTTTCTGCCATTTCGCATACCTCCGTGAGTTGATAACTTCATTATGGAGGCAAGCCACGAGGCGAACAATTCATTGCCAACACGCATCTATGCCAATATGGAATAGATACGTCAAGGCGAAATTAGCCCCGCTGAATAAAGGCCCAAAACGCATCACTAGCCGGATGATGATGGCCGTGGCGGCGCACGAAGGCCAGGTGTGACGTCACGGTTGGGGTCAGCGGCACCAAGGTTAAGGCCGGATAATCAGTCAATGCCACCGCTTTTTGCATCACAATGGAAATGCCTAACCCGCGGCTGACCATCCCCAGAATCAAATCAATGCGCTGGCCTTGGTAGGTCAGATGCGGCGTCAGCCCTTGCGCCGCAAACAACCGCCGCACCGGCTGCATCAGGTAGGTGCTTTCACCTAGCAGCAGTAAATCCTCATTGGCCAAATCTTGCACGGTCAAAGCCTGGCGGCGGGCCAGCGGCGAGGTTTTAGGCACCAGCACCTGCAGCGCGTCGCTTTCACCAATCACACTTTCCGTCGCCGCATCAGGTTGATCAAACAGGCGCGTAAAAATGATGTCCGCTTCGCCGGCGGTTAAGGCCTCGGCCACGGCATCGGTTTCGCCTTCCGTCAGCTGCAACCGGATTTCCGGATGCGTGCGGTGAAACGCCGCAATCTGGTTAAAAGCTCGATAATTGGCAATCGAAGGAATCGTTTTGATGCGCAGCCGACTACCGGCCCCGGTTTGCACCGCGGCGGCTGCGGCTTGCAAGGCGTTAGCTGCGGTCACCACCGCCTGCGCTTTCGGCAGCAGGGCTTGCCCCGCCGCTGTCAGCTGGACCTGGCGATGGGCGCGGGAAAACAAGGTCACCTGCCACTGCTTCTCCAGTGCCAGAATTTGTTTGGAGACGGTGGCTTGCGTGGTATACAACCGCGCCGCCGCCTCGGTATAATTCAACGTTGCCGCCACCGTCACAAAAGTCCGCAGTTTCTGCGTATCCATCAGCGCAACCTCCCCATCTATTCCAGTCAGGCATATTATAGCGGTGAAAGGCCAGCGGGAAAAGCGCAAGCTGAACAAATAAATATCCCTCAGTCTTAACCGGAGGATGCAGACAGGTCATCCGGTCAGACTAAGGGATATTGGGTTGCGGCCGCTGATTGGCGGCAGACCACAGTTTGTACGGCTTCAACTGCGAGTCAAGGGTCGTTTTCTTCTATTATAGAAGCCTAGAACTTGTAGTCCCAAGCTGGCAGTTCAGTTTTGCCGTAAATCTTCTTGATATATTTCTTGGTATCGTTGGTCTGGAAGGCCTTCACAATCTTCTTGTAGGTCTTGTTGTTGACGTCCTTCTTCTTGGCCACGATGATGTTGATCCACGGAATGGAAGCCTTGGTGACTTTTTCGATATCCAGCGCTTTGTTAAAGTCGAGCTTGGCGTTCAAGGCGACCCCAGAATTAATGACAGAGGCAGTCACGTCTTGCAGGGAAGATGGCAGCTGAGCGGCATCCAGCACCTTGATATCTAGGTTCAACTTGTTGGTCTTGATATCATTTGGTGTTGGCAGGTTGCCGGTGCCTTTCTTGAAGGTGATAAAGCCGTTCGTCTTCAGCAGTTCCAATGCCCGCGCTTCGTTGGTGGCGTCGTTAGGAATGGAAACGGAATCGCCTTTCTTCAGCTGGGAGAGTTTGGTGATTTTCTTGGAGAAAATGGCCATTGGGGCGATGATGGTTTTACCAATGGTGGTCAGGTTTTGGTTGTGCTTCTTGTTCCAGTCATCCAGGAAGAACTGGTGCTGGAAGGCGTTCAAATCAACGTCGCCATCGGCCAAGGCACTGTTGGGCTGAGAATAGTCAGAAAATTCAACGATTTTGAGGTTAATGCCTTCTTTTTTCAGCTTCGGCTGAATGTGCTTCCACACTCGGTTGTCTGAGCCAACGACCCCAATTTTGACGGTGGTGGTCTTCGTCGTATCGGCTGACTTGTTGCTACCGCAAGCCGCCAAGACCAGTCCTAAACTAAATACGCCAACCAATGCTAATGTCTTCAACACTTTTTTCATGTGAGTTCCTCCTCGTGTAGTTGCGTGATGCGCTGGCATCGCGATTCATGCTTGCACCCCGTGATCGGTGGCATGTGTGCGCTGCACATGCCACAAAAAAACGCCCACTTCTAACCAAGTTAGAAGTGAGCGGGCCCACGGTACCATTCTAATTCGTCGCTAAAACTAGCGACCTCATCCGGACAAACATCCGGGTGCTCAGTAATGGGAGCCGGCCAGTTCAACTTTGCGTCTGCTCAGCTGAACGATCATCTTCGAGCCATGTTCGATTACCCTTGCTACCCTGCTCTCAGCTTTGCCAGGTTTTCTGTACAGTCTTGGGAAATCTACTCACTCGATCACGTGATGCATTTATGAAATTAGCATGAGTATAGCCTCGCAAAAATTTAATGTCAACCCTTGCATTTTAATTTTTTTGGTGTTTAGCTGTTAGCCAAAAGGAGCGTGAAAGAAATGAGTGAAGATTTAGAGTTTTTGAAAGACCTGATTCGCATTGATTCATCCACCGCTAACGGCAACGAAACCAGCGTCGCCAAGGTGATTCAAGCCAAATTGGCTGAAAATGGCATTGATAGCAAACTGGTGAACTATGCCCCTGGCCGTGATTCTTTGGTGGCCGATTTGAACCCCGATGCCCCTGGCCCAATTTTGGGCTTCACCGGTCATGAAGATGTGGTCAACCCTGGCGATCCGGACAAGTGGGACCATGATCCCTTCGAACCGTATGAAGACGGCGACAAGCTTTACGGCCGCGGCACTGCGGATATGAAATCTGGCTTAGCCGGCTTGGTACTGGCGTTGATTCGCCTGAAAAAGGCCGGTTTCCCGCATCACGTGCGCTTGCTGGCGACTGTTGGCGAAGAATATGGCGCGTATGGCGCCAAGCAACTGACCGAAGAAGGCTATGCCGATGATCTCAGCGCTTTGCTGGTGGGTGAAGGCGGCGACAAGACCATCAAGACCGGGCATGGCGGCTCCTACAACTACCGGATTATCAGCCACGGCAAGTCTGTTCACAGCTCCCAGCCAAGCAAAGGCATTAACGCCATCCAAAAACTGGCCGACTTTATCACCGAAGAACGCCACTTGTTTGACGACGCGCCAGAATATCCAGCCCTCGGCCCGTTTGTCCACACCATCACCATCATCAACGGCGGCAAGCAGATCAACACCATTCCTGATTACGCTGAATTACGTGGGAACGCCCGCCCAACGCCAGTGTTCTTAAACGATGAGGTCACCAAGCGCCTGCAAGGCTTAGCAGAAAAGTTGTCGAATGACGGGCGCCCTGGCACCTTGGAGTTTAAGCTGATTCATAGCTTTATTCCGGTTAACGACAACCCCGATAGCAAAGCGGTCAACGTTTTGGATGATGCCATCCAGGCCGTGCGGGGCGAGCAACTGAAGCGCGAATTCGTTAACGGCGCTACCGATGCCTCAGAGTTCGTTAAGAGCCCGACCAAGTTCGATATTGTGTGGTATGGCCCAACCAGCGACGGCCCGGAAAAGGCCCACCAGCTGAATGAATTCGTTTCGATCAAACGCTACGAAGCGGCTATCGACATTTACGAAACTTTCGCTAAGAACTACTTCGCCTAAGTTGAATTAAATAACATGATTCCATTCAAAAAGCCACCGGCAGCTTGCCGATGGCTTTTTGACGCTGATTTTCAGAAAATTAGTCGAACACCATTTGATTGCGATACAGTTTCGCATAAAAGCCATGCTCATCCAACAGCTCCTGATGGCTGCCTTGTTCGATGATGCGACCATGTTGCAGCACCACAATTCGGTCAGCATTCAAAATCGTCTTGAGGCGGTGCGCTATGACAAAGCTGGTGCGCCCTTGAATCACGTTATCCATGGCCTTTTGAATCTTGGCTTCGGTTACGGTGTCCACGTTCGACGTGGCTTCATCCAAGATCAACAACCGCGGATCGGTTAAAATCGTGCGGGCAATCGACATCAGCTGCTTCTGACCGGCAGAGAAAATATTCTGCTCGTCGGAAACCTTGGTATCATAGCCATCAGGCAGGCTGATAATGAAGTCGTGAATGTTGGCTTGCTTGGCCGCATCAATCACCCGGTCCATCCCCGCGGTGGGTTCGCCGAAGCGAATGTTATCGGCAATCGTACCGGTAAACAACTGCGGATCTTGTAGCACAATACCCACCGTCTGCCGCAACTGGGTGAGATCCAAATCGCGCAGATCCACCCCGTCAATGGTGATTTGCCCGGAATCAACATCATAGAAGCGATTCAGCAGATTCATCACCGTGGTCTTCCCGGAGCCAGTCGGTCCAACCAGCGCCACCATTTCGCCTTTCTGGACGTCAATGGTCACGCCATGCAAAATTTCCTTGCCTGGCAGGTAACTGAAGCGCACGTCATCGATTTTAAGCTCGGACTTGATACCATTGATCGCTTTGCCGTTGACCGGCCGCACTTCATCAGGCTGGCTGCGGACCTCGTCAATCCGCCGTGCGCCGGTGATGGCCAGCTGAATCATGCCATACAAACTTGTCAAGGTGATAATCGGCTGATAGTACTGCTGGGCGTAATTGACGAACACAACCACCAACGCCAAAGCCGCGCCGGTGCTCATTTGACCATTGAGGGCCAGCCAGGACCCGGCAAAAATGACGATGGCGGTATTGAGCAAGGACAAACCAGACAGCAAGGGGCTAAGAATCCCGGACCAAATTTGGCCGCGTTCGGCGGTTTTACGGACGGTTTGGTTGTGGACTTGGAAGCCAGCCACCGAGTCTTTTTGCAGGCCGTTCGTGATAATCACCTTTTGACCCGTGACTTGTTCGTTGATGTAACCGTTCAGCGCCCCGACGTCGGTTTGCTGCTGATCTACGGCGGCCGCGGCCTTATGCATGACGAACGCCGCCAAACCCAATGCTACTGGCGTCGTGGCCATGGTAATCCAGGCCAAGGTGACATTTTGATTGAACATCATGATCAAAATCCCAATCAGCTGGGCAATGGCGAGGAAGACGTCAATCAGCGCCTGGTTCAACGCATTGAAAATGTTGTCCAAATCCGAGGTGTAACGGGCGAGAATATCCCCGTCGCTGTGCTGGTCAAAATACTGCACCCGCATGCGCTGCATTTTCCGAAACAAGCCAATCCGCATGGTGCCGGTGGAGTACGCCGTAATCTTGGCTAACAGCCAACTAGCAATCAACAATGAGCTGGCATCGCCAAAATAAAATAACACATAGGCAATCAACGTGCCGTGGAAATCAGCTAGATTAGCGCCGCCACGAGTGGCCGGATTCGACCACAGTTTCAGGTATTCCGTCAATTCGCTGATGGCGCGGCCTAGGTAAGTCGGCGCGATCACCACACAGGCGGTACTGATGCCAATCAAAATGGCGGTGAACAGGAAGCCCCAGCCATAAGGTTTCAGGTAATGCCAGTAGTAACGCCCGGCGATTTTCAAATCTTTCATGCTGGCAGCCTCCCTTCCTTGGCCTTCTGGGTTTGATAGATTTCCTGATAAATCGTGTTGTTTGCCACCAATTCCCGGTGCGTGCCGGCGCCCACGACGCGGCCTTCATCCATGACCAAAATCTGGTCGGCCCGGATAATCGAGGAGATTTTTTCCGCAATCACCACCGTGGTCGTATGTTTCAAATCGCGGTCCAAGGCTTCTTGCACCAGCTTTTCCGATTCGGCATCAAGCGCCGAGGTGGCATCATCCAAAATCAAAATTTCCGGATTTGCAATCACGCCGCGGGTAATCGCCAGCCGCTGTTTTTGGCCCCCAGAGAAGTTCGCTGACCGCTCTTCCACCGGTGCGTTGTATGCTTCCGGCAGACGCTCAATGAACTCAGCCGCCTGCGCAATTTCCGCCGCCCGGCGCATCGTTGCGCTGGTGGCTTCAGGCTGCACCTGCTTGAGGTTATCCGCGATGGTGCCTGAGAACAGCGTCGACCGCTGCAGCACAAAAGCCACCGCGTCGCGAATCGTTTTTTCCGGCAAGTCGCGCACATCGACCCCGCCGATGAGCACGCGGCCAGAATCTGGGTCGAACAGGCGCGGAATCAGTTGGGCGAGGGTCGTTTTCCCCGAGCCAGTGGCGCCGACGATGCCCAGCATGTCCCCCGCCGCAATCGTGAAGGACACATCTTGCAGCGTCGGCTTGTCGTCGCCGGGATAGGTGAAGGTGACATGATCAAAAGTAATGTTGCCTGCCACTTCGCGCTCCGGTCCCTCAGCAAACGTCATGCTTGGCGCATGATCCAGCACCTCGTTGATGCGCTTCAGCGAGATAAACGCACGGGTGGCAAAAGTCATCATGAAACTGCCGTTAATCACGGCAAACAGGATTTGGCTGAGGTAGGACGTGAAACTGCTGATGGCGGCAATGTAGGTCGGATGCAGCGTGGCTTCTTGCCCGACCAAATAAACCGCCACCGCAATGGCGATATTGGCTGTCAGGAAGAACGCCGGCATCAACACGGCAAAGACCTCGCCAATGCGCGTGGTCACGTCACGCAGCTCGTCAGAGGGCTTAGCAAAGGTGGCAATCTGGTTGTCTTCTTGAACAAAGGATTTGACCACACGAATGCCCATCAGATTTTCCCGGGCTACGGTGTTCACATTTTCAATCAGTTGCTGAGTCCGGCCAAATAACCGGCTCAACTGCTTGAAGGCGACAATCGCCACCGCCACAATGATCACCAGCATGATCAAAATCACCCACCACTGCTGAGGCATGGTGATTAAGGCCAAAATCAGGCCGCCTAAAAACAAGAACGGAATCCGCGTGACCTGCTGGAAGGTGGCCATCACGACCCCTTGCACCTGCTGGATATCGTTGGTCATCCGCACGACCAAATTCGATGCAGAAAAAGTTTCGATATCGGCATAGGCAAATTTTTGCACGTGTTGGTAGAGGTCGGCCCGCAAATCCGTGGCCACCCCTAGCGCCAGCTTAGCCGAATAGACGGTGTTGATGATGCCGGCAATGATGCCAATCACGGCCAAGGCAATCAGCCACAGGCCGTCCTGCCAGACGGTACTTTTATCGTTCGCCATGATGGCTTCCATCACGGTTTGCAGTAGCCGCGGCTGCCACAGCGTCGCGAAGACGAGCACCAGCACCGCCACTGTCGCCACCGTTGCGTTGACCCAGTAACGTTTCAGATACGGTATGAGTACTTTCATATGGTTCTCCTTATAATGCTTAGTTAGATAAGCGTATCTGAATAATTGATGAGAATCAAGGCAGGGCCAGTCAAGATTGGCTAAGCTCGATTAGGAGTTTTAGATTAGAGCCGGGCCGGTCAACCTCCGCAGGCAGGGGCTGGAACGTGGTGGCCAGCGCTTTGAGCCTCGCGCTGCGAGTCTCAAAGTCGCGGCTTGTTCTAAGTCAGCTAAAACCGCTGACTAAGAACAATTTCACCACTGAGCCCCTGCCTGCTCCGGTTGACCGGCCCTACGATGGTGTTTCTACGCTAATCAATGCCTGTGACGCATCAGTTGGCTGAAGAGTGACTTGTTGTTGCACGATGGCTGTTCAAGAAAAGCTACATGCTAATTGCACGGTCAAAAATAGCCGCATTGCTGCGGCTTTCATTCTATTATTCAAATAACTCGGCACTGCCGGCGGGGACGCGAACTAAGTCTCTGGCGACTAATTCCTCTGCGATTTGCACGGCGTTCCAGGCCGCACCTTTCAGCAGGTTGTCGGCAACGACCCATAAGTTGTAGGCGCCGGGAGTTTCTTGGTCGGGCCGGATGCGGCCGACGAAGGTGTCGCGGCTACCGGCAGCGGTTTGCGGTTGCGGGTAGAGTTGCTGGGCGGGGTCGTCTTGGACGACGAGGCCGGGAAATTTGGCCATTTCCGCCCGCAGCTCAGCGGCAGTCGGGGTTTGCCCTTCAGCTACTTCAAACCAGACGGATTCGCCATGGGCAATCGGCACCGGCACCCGGACACAGGTGGCGGTGACTTTGATGTTAGGGGCATTTTTGTCACCGAGCATGATTTTTTTGGTTTCGTGAATCATTTTCCACTCTTCATGCGTGTAGCCGTCATCTTCGAACACATCGATTTGCGGCAGCAGGTTAAAGGCGAGTGGATAGTGCTTAGCGGCGCCTTTTACTGGCAGGACGCTGGCGGTCATGGGCTCATCGGCAAGGTACGCTTGCGCCTCAGTTTTCAGTTCTTCAATGGCCGACTGACCAGCCCCAGAGGCCGCTTGATAAGTCGACACGATGATCCGGCGTAATCCGAAAGCGCGCCGCACCGGTTCGAGTGCCATCATCATTTGAATGGTGGAGCAGTTCGGATCCGCGATAATGCCGTGATGATCCTTCAAGGCGTCAGGATTCACTTCCGGCACCACCAGCGGTACGTTGTCATCCATGCGAAAATGCGACGTATTGTCCACGCACACCGCGCCGCGCTTCACCGCCTCTGGTAGCAGCTTGGCGGAAACTGCGCCGCCGGCCGAGGCCAGCACGAGATCAACGCCGTCAAACGAATCCGGCGTGGCCACGGTGACCGCAATGCGCTGGCCTTTGAAGGTCAGCTCTTTGCCGGCAGAACGCGGTGAGGCTAATAACCGCAGCTCGCTCACCGGAATGGTTGATTCAGCCAGCTGTTCAATCATCCGGGTGCCGACTGCCCCGGTGGCGCCAAGAATGGCGACGACATAACCCTTTGTTTGCATACGCACTACTCCTTTGTGGCGACATAGCGCTGAATGCGCTCGCCGGCTTCAATCAAATCGGCGGTGGCAGCGGCATAAGACAGCCGCACGTACCCTTCACCGCCTGGGCCAAACACCGAACCTGGGACCACGCCGACCTTGGCTTTGGCCGCCAAGTCGTAAACAAAAGCGACATCGTCCACTTGGCCGGCCGGTAGTTTGGCAAAAATGTAAAACGCCCCGGCTGGCCGCGGCGCGGTAAACCCAGCCGCAGTCAACGCCTTCAGCATCAAATCGCGCCGCTGTTGATAAATAGCTTTCATCTCGCTGGCATCGTCGAAGTTGGTCGCCAGCGCTTCTTGCGCCGCCATCATCATCGGGCTCGCGCCGCAGGTGACCATAAACTGGTGCATTTTGCCTACCAGTGCCACTAGCGCGGCCGGGCCGGCAAAATACCCCACCCGGTAGCCGGTCATCGCATGCGACTTGGAAAAGCCGGAAATCAGCAGCGTCTGCTCAGGCACTAAGGCCCCCATACTGAGGTGCTTGGTGTCATAAGTCAGCTCGGCATAGATTTCATCAGACAAAACCACCAAGTTGCTGGCCTTGACCACCTGGGCCAAGGCCTGCAGTTCAGCGGGCGCGTAAGTCACGCCGGTGGGATTGCTGGGATAATTCAGCACCAACCCCTTGGCTTCAGGATGCGCCGCGAGCGTGGCTTGGAGTTTGGCCGCCGTGAACAAAAAGTCCGGCGCGGTATTAACCAGCACCACATTTAACGCGGCTAAATGGGCCACGGCTTCATACAGGGGAAAGGTCGGCGTGGGGATAATGATGGTGTCACCGGGATTGAATAGGCCGGCAATCGCCGCGTGAATCGCCTCAGTCGCCCCGACTGTGACCACCACCTCGGTCGCCGGATCATAGTGGGCATCAAAACGCTTGGCCAGATAGGCGGCGATTTTTTCCCGCAGCGGCAGGTAACCAAATGAGGGGGCGTAGTGTGAGTAATCGGCATCAATCGCGGCTTTAGTCGCCGCTTTGATATGTTCAGACACCGGAAAGTCCGGCTCGCCGAGGGTCAATTTGATGATGCCTGGAATTTTTGAGATTTGGTTGTCCACGGCGCGAATCGCAGAAGGCGGAATAGCGGCCACGCGCCGATTACCCAACGCGAGCCCGGTTTTTAATGCTGGCATGAGGGGCTTCCTTTCTTAAAGCAGTGAATCGAGGCCAATGGTCAAGGCCGCGGGCAATTTAGCCACCTGGCGCACTGCCAGCGCGACCCCGGCCATGAAACTGGAGCGGTCAAAAGAGACCTGCTTGATACTCAGGCTTTCGCCGGTAGCACCAAACAGCACTTCCTCCTGAGCGACATAACCCGGCAACCGCAAGGCGTGGACGGGCACATCATCGAGCCACTCGCCGCGCGCCGGCGCGTCTTGATGCGGGGCTAATGGCGCGTGCTGGCGCGCTTGGCTAATCAATTTGGCCGTGGCCCGGGCAGTACCCGAAGGCGCATCGAGTTTGTCTGAATGATGGACCTCAACCACCTCGGCGTCAGGAAAATACTTGGCCGCTTTGGCGGCGAACTGCATCATCAGCACTGCCGAAATGGCAAAATTCGGTACGATCAGCGCATGTTTGCCTTTGGCCTGGGCCAATTCACCCAGCGCGGTTTCATCGGCTTGGGTCAAACCACTGGTGCCAATCACGACATCCATGCCATGGGTCAACGCATATTCAGCATTCGCCCGCGCCGCCGTCGGAATTGTGAAGTCAACCCAGACGTCAGCAGTGACATCAATTTGATCCAGCTGGGCGAACACCGGAAAAGCCGTCGGGGCCGCGGCCGCGGGGACCAGCCCTCCGACCACGGTCAGGTCTGGGGTTTCCGCCATCATGGCTGTCACCTGGCGGCCCATTTTACCTAGCACGCCGCCAATGAATACTTCGGTCATTTTGCATCCTCCTCTAATACCGCGAGCACCTGCGCGGTTTCGCTGGCATTCAGCTTCAGCAGTGGCAGCCGTAACTTGTTTTTGACTTCCTCACGCCGCGCCAGCATCATTTTCACTGGCGCCGGCGATGGAAAGGTAAACAGGGCATGCATCCGCGGTACCAGCCAGGCCATTTGGGCGTCAGCTTCAGCCTGCTGGCCACGCTGCTGCGCCGCCAGCACTGCGGCCATTTGTGACCCGTACAAATGCGACGCTACCGAGATGACACCATTCGCCCCGACGCGCAGGGCGTCCAGGAACTGATCATCATCTCCGGTATACACGGCAAAATTCGCCGGTGTGTGTTGCACCAACCAGGCCAAGTCCTCAATCGTGGTGCACTGTTTGACCGCCTGAATATTCGGGTGCTGCGCCAACGCGGCCAAGGTGACGTTGCTCAGCTGCACCACGCTGCGACCAGGAATGTTGTAGATCATCACCGGCTTGGCACTGGCGTCGGCGATCGCAGTGAAATGCGCCGCCATGCCCGCTTGGCTTGGCTTATTGTAGTACGGCACCACAGCGAGCACGGCATCAACACCAGCCAGGCGTGACACTTCTTGGGCCAGTGCCACGGATTGGCGGGTGCTGTTGGTGCCGACATTGGCAATCAACCGGCCCCGGCCGTGCAGTTGCGCGCTGAAATGGGTGAACAAGGCGATTTTCTCTTCATGACTCAAATTCGGGCTTTCCCCGGTCGTCGCCCCTACCACAAAGCCGGTGCTGCCTTCACTTAGCAGCCGTTCAATCAGCGCATCCAGCGCCGGATAATCGATTTGGTCATCATCGGTAAACGGGGTGATGATGGCGGTGATAATCGCATCATTTTCAAACATGAGTTGCCTCCATTCGTGCTGTCAAAAAGCCCACCCAGGCCTTCACGCCTGGCATCAACGCGGCTTCATCAGGATTAAGCTGGGCCGAGTGTAAGCTGTGCGCCGGATCGCCCACCCCCAGCCAGACCATCGTGCCTGGGAACTGCTGGAGCAAAAAGCCGAAATCCTCGCCGGTCATCGCCGGCGGAACCAGGGCAAAATCCACATCAGGAGCTTGGGTCATGTAATCGATCAAAACTTCGGTTTGCGCCGGCGCGTTTTCTACAGGCATATAGCCGCCTTGAATCAGCTTCAAAGCGACCTGCACGTCGTAAGTCGCCCCGACGCCTTCGGCAATGCGCCGCACGCGCTGCTGCATCATTTCAATATCGCTTTGGCGAAAGGCGCGGATGGTGCCATCCAAATGGGCACTGCCGGCAATCACATTACCGATAGTACCGGCATGGAATGTGCCCAGGGTCACCACCCCACCGCGCACCGGATCCACGTTGCGGGCGACGATGGTTTGCACCTGCATGACGAACGCCGCTGCCGCCACAATCGCATCATTGGCCTTTTGGGGAAAAGCAGCGTGACCGCTTTTACCAGTGAACGTGACGTGGATTTCAGTGGTGCCGGCAAACAAGGTGCCCATGCGCGTGGCAATTTGGCCAGCTGGCAGCTGCGGATCATCATGCAGCCCGTAAAATTCGTCGGGCCGCCAGTCGCCGGTAAACGCCCCGGCATCGAAAACCCGCTTGCCGCCATACTCCGCTTCTTCCGCGGGTTGGAAGAAAAACAGCAAGTTGTCACGCGGCTGAACGCTGGCAAAATGGGCCAGTACGCCTAGCGCCACGGTCATATGGATATCATGGCCGCACGCGTGCATCACGCCTGCATGCTGAGAGGCAAACGGCAAACCGGTCTCTTCTGTGACTGGCAGCGCATCAATATCGGTGCGGTAACCAATGGTGCGGCGCGGCGCGGTGCCTTGCAGGCGGACCAACAGCGCGGTTGGCACCGCGGGCACGTGTTTAATGGTCAGCCACGGGCAATTTAAAGCATTGATGACTTGCTCCAGATAAGCCTGGGTTTGGGTTTCATGTAGCGCCAGCTCTGGTATTTGATGAAGGTGGCGGCGGATTTGAATCAGTTCGGATTCGGTTAATGCTGGCATAAGCGGCCTTTCTTAGGAAAAGTGATGACGGTTAGTAACGCACGAAACAGCTGCACGGCAGGCTAACCGCAGCCTGGTTAGTCGGGCTAAGGGCGCCCAGCTCCGCAGCCTGGTTGGCAGCCTACAACTTCCGCAAAGCGTCGATCAAACCAGTTTCGCTGGCGGTTTTATCATCCTTCATCTTGATGATTTTGGCCGGTACGCCGGCCACAACGGCGCCGGCTGGCACATCGTCAATCACAATCGCGCCGGCGGCCACGACCGCGCCTTGGCCGACATGCACCCCTTCAATCACCACGGCGTTGGCGCCAACGAGCACATCGTCTTCAATGATGACTGGGGTCGCACTAGCGGGTTCTACTACCCCGGCCAGCACTGCGCCGGCCCCGATGTGGCAATGCTGGCCCACGGTGGCGCGGCCGCCCAGCACGGCGCCCATGTCGATCATGGTGCCGGCCCCGATTTTGGACCCGATATTGATAATGGCGCCCATCATGATAACGGCATTGTCATCAATCGTGACATGTTCGCGAATAATGGCGCCAGGTTCAATCCGGGCGTTCACGGTGCTGATGTCGAGCATTGGGACCCCGGTGTTGCGGCCAAGCGCTTCAACCCGCACTGAGGTCGTGGCTGTTTGATTCGCGGTTAACCACGGTTTGATCACCCCGGCATCCCCGTACAACTGACCGGTTTTAGTCTCGAAAAAGGCCTGCACGCCTGCCGGTACTGGACTCAACTTAGCCATATCGCCAGCCAGCGTGACATGCAGCGGTGTGGTTTTCGGGGCATTGGCAATGTAATCGATGATTTGTTCGGCATTAAATGGGGCTGGCATAAACTTTCCTCCTAGATTAAAAACGTCCATCTGGTGCGCAGTTTCGCTCACCAGATGGACGTCAAATGACCATTGATTAACGATAGCGCCCCGCATGACTGCGACAGTCCACCGGATCTTCTCCAGTAGCCCAACCCGCCGGTGGCAACACCCGCCAGCGGATTTCGGCGGTGTTCCCTTTCGCTTATCCGCACTGCCCGTGTCAGGGCTTGGATAAGGTACTCATGGCGACCGCAACCTCTATCAGTTATTTGATTAAGCTTAGAATACAATTATAACCAGAGACCGTCAACCCTTGACAAAATCCGAACGCTTCGCTAATTTTAAGCCAATTGATGAGAAAAGAGCGAGAAAATTATGAAAGTCATTAAGTTTGGGGGCTCCTCTTTGGCCACCGGCGCCCAGCTGGAAAAAGTCAGCCGCATTATTCAAGCCGATGCGCAGCGCCGCGTGATTGTGGTCTCGGCCCCAGGCAAGCGCCATGCCGGCGATACCAAAGTCACCGACCTGCTGAAGGAACTGGCCGATGCCGTGCTCAGCCGGCAGGACCCCCTGCCGCTGATTGACGTGATTTTGGCCCGGTATAGCGAAATCCAAACTCACTTTGCCTTAGCTGAAGACGTGGTGGCCAAACTGCGGGCGCACCTGATTAGCCTGACCCAGCAAACCTACAGCAGCGCCGCCTATCTGCGGGATGCATTCATGGCCCAAGGCGAGCACATGAATGCCCAACTCGTGGCCGCGGTGCTGAAGGCGCAAGGCCTGCCAGCCTGCTTTGTCAGCCCCCAAACGCTGGGGATTGTGCTCGCTGGGCAGCCCGGCCATGTGCAAGTCGATCCGCAAACCTATCGCAATTTAGCCCAATTCACTTTCCCCGATGCCGACATCGTGGTGCCAGGGTTTTATGCCTTCGATGCACAGCAGCGCATCGTCACTTTCCCGCGCGGCGGCTCGGACATTACCGGTTCAATTCTCGCCCGCGGGTTGCACGCCGACTTGTACGAGAACTTCACCGATGTTTCCTGGGTTTATGCCGCTGATCCACACCTGGTCAAAGGTCCCCGGGCAATCAACACGGTGACCTACCGAGAAATGCGGGAACTGGCGTATGCCGGCTTTTCCGTGTTCAATGATGAAGCCTTGATTCCCGTGATTGAAGCCAACATTTGCGTCAATATCAAAAACACCAACGACCCCACTGCCCCGGGCACGCTGATTTCACCGACGAAAAATGTTAAACATCACCACCACATCACTGGGGTCGCCGCCAAGAAGGATTTCACCGCGCTTTACCTGCACCGCTACTTAATCAACGCCCAAGTTGGCTTCACCTTGAAGCTACTCCAGATCTTGTCTAATTACGGTGTGCCCTATGAACATATGCCTAGTGGGATCGACGACCTCACTGTCATCATCGATAAGCATGAACTGACCGCCGCCAAGCAGCAGGCCATCACCGAGGAAGTTCAAGCCCAAATTCAGCCTGACACTTTGGAATGCCTTGATGACCTCGCGATTGTGATGGTCGTCGGCGAAGGCCTTTACGCCAGCATCGACCTGGTGCCGCGCATCATGGTGGCCTTGGCTGACGCTGGCGTCACCCCAGCCGTTATCAACCAAGGGGCCTCGCGCATCAGTTTGATGCTGGCGGTGCCAAACGCGCAAGCCCAAGCCGCGGTGCAAGCCATCTATGGCTTAAGCAGTAACCACCACGCCTAAACGAAAATGAGGCTGAGACAAAATGCGGTTTTAGCCCAGAGTATAAGCCAACCGGCCTGTAAAACCTGAACTTAGGTTTTGCAGGCCGGTTGGCTTATACGGCTAGGGCGTCGCATTTTGGCTCGTACTGTTCCGGAATAGTCGTGTGCCTATCCTCGTCTCAAATAATGTCTCAATCACTTTGACTCCGCGCTTACTGGCGCGTCCAGTGTTCAATTTTTTCTGGGGTGGCAATCAGCACTTCATCGGTCATGTTCAAAAACAGCCCGTGTTCCACGACTCCGACCGTCTGATCGAGTAAGGCCGCGAGCCCAGCCGGAATTGGCAGCGGATCGACGGCTAAGTCAATGATGTAGTTGCCGTAATGCGTGACATAACGCGAACCGTCCTCGTTCAGTCGGTACTGCGGCTGCAGTGCCAGCTGGTCAAAGCGGCGGAAGTTCTGCTCGCAGGATACAGGCAGGACCTCTACTGGCAGCGGAAAGCCGCCCAGCCGGTCCACCACTTTGCTTTGATCGACAATCCAGACATTGTGGGTGGCGTTGATGGCCACGTTTTTCTCAAGTGTCAGCGCCCCGCCGCCGCCTTTGATGCCGTTGAGGTCATGGTCAACGCGGTCGGCACCATCGATGCACAGATCCACATGGTCGACCGCTGCCAGCTCACTCACCGTAAAACCATTGGCTTCAAGCTGCTGGCGGCTGCGATTCGAGGTGGTGACAATCGCTTGCAGATTCAGCGGCGTCTGCCGGTTGCGGGCGCCTAGTGCATCAATGAAAAACGCCACGGTGGAGCCGGTACCGACCCCGAGCACGGTGTCTGGCTGCACCATTGCTGCGGCCTGCGTTGCTGCTTGTTGCTTGAGTTCGTCTTGTGTCGCCATGATTGCCTCCTAAATGGTGATGTCAAAGCTTCTCTCTTGACTTTAGCGAGCAGTTTTGGTGCTGTCAAGCGGCAGCGGCTTTACTGGCGGAAAATCGCACGTTGGTATTTTTCAAACCAGCCTTTGGCCATGCCGCGACTGGCGGTCAAAAGCAACCCGCGATTGCTGTAAACCCGATTGTCCTGACGTGCATAGTAGCTACGGGCTTGGTTGGCCAGTGCCTGCGACTTGAACTGAAGCAGGGTAAACACGGTGTTGTTATCGGTGACAAACTTCACCCCGCTTTGGGCCTGCACGGCCTGTGGTTGATTGTTCACATCGACATCAGCGACGCCTTTAATCGATAACCCCCGGCTCCGCACCCCTGCCAGGTAATCGGCCGGTTTCTTGGTGCGCACCGAGGCGGCAGCGCTGCTGGTGGTCGTTTTGGTTGGGGTGGCCTCATGGACGCCGCATGCGCCGAGGCCGCTCACCAGGAGCAGGGCAAGCGCGAAACCAACATAACGAATTTTCATGGTAATCTCCTTTGACTGGCCTTGATTAGTTTCATTATACCGGAAGCCAACGAGCTGTGAATCGGCCTAACGACTGAATCACACAGTCGATGAAAAAGATTTAGGTCCGGGCTTGACCGCCACGTTTTCTCAGCGTATACTCACCGCTAACAAATCAAATTGCAATGAGAAAGATCAGTAGCCGCCTTTCTTTGGTCAGCGAGCTTCGTGAGGTGAGAGGAAGCACAAAGGTAGCGGCGAATATCCCTTTCGAGCGGGGCACCGAATTAAGTAACGTGCCATGGCAACCACCCATTATCGTGGTCATGTATCGCCTTTTTTGGCCGTACAGATAGAGGTTGCCGTGGTGACAGGGCAACGATTTAAGGTGGTAACGTGCAGCGCACCCTTAATTCCGATATTTTCGGAATGAGGGTGCGTTTTTTGGTGCCGCGATTGCAAACCAATCAGGAGGAAACCCTATGCAACTAGAAGAACCCCAATTAAAGCCCCGCGATTATGTCGTGGTGGCATCTATGTTATTCGGCCTATTCTTCGGGGCCGGCAATCTGATTTTTCCTCTCCACTTAGGGCAAATTGCTGGGGCCAACTGGCTGCCAGCGACCCTCGGCTTTTTGGTCACCGCGGTGGTGCTGCCGCTGCTTTCGGTGCTGGCCATCAGTGCCACGCATGCCGAAGGAGTCTATGATATCGGCCGACCGCTGGGTAAATGGTTTGCCTTGACCTTCATGGTGTTGATTCACGCCACCATTGGGCCGTTGTTCGGCACGCCACGGACCGCCACTGTCGCTTTCACCACTGGCATTGCGCCGATGCTGCCGAAACAATGGAGTAGTGCCGGTTTGCTCGTGTTCTCTGCCTTGTTTTTCTTGGCCGCATTCCTGCTATCCTACAAAGAGCGCAAAATCACGAGTGCCATTGGCAAGGTGCTGAACCCGACCTTCCTCCTGCTGCTGGCGGTGGTGTTCTTCGTCGGCTTCCTGCATCCCTTCGGTGCCCCAAGTAGCGCGCCGGTCACGGCACATTACCAGCAGGCCGGCTTGCTGAACGGCTTCTTGCAAGGCTACAACACCATGGATGCCTTGGCAGGTTTAGCCTTTGGCGTCACCGTGGTCACGGCGGTCCGGGGCTTAGGCTTAAAGCGAGATCGCACCGTTTCGGCGGTGACCGCCAAAGCTGGGGTACTCGCCACTGCCGCAATTGGTCTGGTGTATGTGCTGCTGATTTTACTCGGGGCGATGTCGACTAATTATTTCACCGCCAGCGCTGAAGGCGGCACTGCGTTCAACCAAATCATCACCTACTACTTCGGTGCCGCCGGGCATGCGCTTTTGGCCACCATGCTGACGGTCACCTGCCTAACCACCGCGGTGGGCTTGGTGGCCGCCTTCGCCCAGGATTTTCACAAGCATTTCCCCAAAGTCAGCTACACGGCATGGCTCGCGATGATGAGTTTTGCTTCGTTCCTGACGGCCAACTTCGGCCTCGAAACCATCATCCAATGGTCAACGCCGATGTTGATGTTCCTTTACCCGCTGGCCATGGTCTTAATTGGCCTGTCAACCACTTCCGCCTGGTTCCACCGGGCGCCGGTGGTGTACGGCTTTGTCGTGGCGTTCACGGTCGTTCCCGCCCTCATGGACATGGTTGCTGCCTTCCCAGCTGTGATCAGTAAAAGCGCAGTCGGGCTGGCGGTTACGCATTTGCGCGATTACCTACCGTTTGCCACGGTGGGCCTAGGCTGGCTGGTGCCGGCCTTGATTGGCCTAGCGCTGGGCCTGACGGTTTACGCCGTCCAACAACGACAACACGCGGGCGCCCAAGAAATGGAATAGCCCGACCGGCATGAAAAGAGCGTTCATTCGCAGTGAATGAACGCTTTTATTGTCGCTACCGTTAGCGCTGAAGCCACCAGCGCATGATCAGAAAATACAGGGCCAAGCCCACGATCAAAATCTTGGTCAGCGGAATCATGAACCGCCGATATTGCGGCTTTGCGATTAGAAAATACCCGTATATGCCAATGCCCAGAAACCAAATCACGGCAATCACCCCATGCCTCATTTTCACTCAGAATAGACCTGGCGCTAGCATAAGTAAAGGGCTTTCATCAGTGGGCTATTCTGGCAACGGTTTGTGGTAATATGCCGCGACATCCTGCAGGTAACCTTCCTCTTGATTCACCTTGGTGAGTAGCGGCAAATTATGCGTAATCGTGTTGCCGGTGTCGCGCAGGTAACGATACAGGTCCAGATACGGCACACCTTTTTCCGCGGCCAATTGTTTTTCCGCTTCAATGTCGTATTCAACCTTGCGGAATTCAACGTCAAGCCGGCCGGCGGTGTCGATGTGGAGCAAGGCATAATGCGCCCGCTGATCATCAAAGAACGGCTGCCATGGGCTATACGGCTGGCCGACTGCGCCGGGATTGATCACCAGCTGGCCGGAAGTCGTCGGCCGCATCAGCTGTTGATGGGTATGGCCATACACCGCCAAGTCTTGGTCGGAAGTCACGAACCGATCAAAATTAGCTTGCGGCTGCGCAGGGTACAAATCGCGCCCGCCTGGCCGCTTACGGTCATTGTGCGATAAGCCGATGGTTAAGCCATTCACGGTCAGCGTGGTGGCAATCGGATGCGCTTTTAACTGGTCCCACTGCGCTTCCGAGATGAACTGCCGCGCATACTCAGTTAGTCGCGCCACGTACACCGCACTGGGGTGATCCAAGCTAAAGTGCCCGGCCATAATGGCATACATATCCAATTCCCAATTGCCATTCAGCCAGACCTCGGGTTGCACATCTTCGAGTAGCTTCATCAACGTGATGGTGCTTGGTCCTGGTAAAAACAAATCGCCCAAAAACCAATACCGCGTTGCGGCATGTTGCTTGGCATCTGCCAAAACTGCGCGCAATGCCCCCGCATTACCGTGCACATCTGCCATCACTGCAATCGTTTCATTTTGCATCCGCCCACCTCCAGTATCTCGGGCTTATTGTACCAGAAACCAGCGTTCAAAGGGCAGCGGCTTCGTTCAAGGCCAATTAATTGCAGTTGCCAGCCAAATCCACTAAGGTGACGCTGGAGGTGATGATTTTGACCCAAATCACAAAAGACGTTGTTTACGATCCAGCGCACCAGCTCACTGCCGATTTATTCGCCCCTGCGCAAGCCCACGCCGGCATCATTCAAATTCACGGCGGCGGTTGGTTTCGAGGCGATAAAAGCAAAGATGCCGACTGGGCCGAACAGTGGGCCGAACTCGGCTACTTTGTCATTGTACCCAATTACCGCATCGCCCCAGCGGCTCATTTTCCGGCCGCCCAGGACGATATGGAAACTTTGTATCAGTGGCTCCAGCAAGCCGATCTCCCCTTCCCGCTGACCAAGCTGGCGGCAGTGGGTTCCTCGGCTGGTGGCAACCTGGCCGCCATGCTGGGCATTAACCACGGCTTGCCGACCATTGCGTTATCTGGAATTTTGGACATTGGCGATTGGCTCAGCCAGCATGAAGCGGTGGTGGCAGCAGAAGGCGACACCAGCCACTTCAATCAGCAAGCCAGCGCCACCATTAATCAAACCGGCGCCAATGACCCGTTTTACAAGTGGTTCATCACGAACTATATCCCCGCCGCGGATGACAATGCCGCTTCCGTCGCCCCGCAAGTCACCAGCGCCACCGGGCCGATGTATCTGGCCAATTCACTGAATGAGTTCGTACCCACCAGTGGCCTGTTTCAAATGGGGGCCGCCCTGGGGCAACACGGCATCCCCTTCACCCTGCAGACCCTGCCAGGCAGCCGGCATGCCAAAGGGTATCTGGCTGATGTGTTCCCAGCTTTGCAGCTGTTTTTGGCCACTTATCTGGGCTAGTTCGACAAACGACCCTTAACACCGCTTGAAGCGGTGCTAAGGGTCGTTAGTTGAAACAATTGGAAATCATTTAGTCATTAGATCCGCCTTCAACATCCAAGATACTTTTCAATCTAGGAAAATCTCGACTGATTTCGGCCGGCGTTTTCCGTTGAAGGTCGACCACGGTAACCCATTTTTCTTCGTCGTCTTGACCAACTGGCACCAGCACTCGACTGCCAATTTTGGGGTGGAATGAGTCGGCTGAATAATCGTATCTTTTACCCCCTGGTCGGAAAACCACTGACACAACTAAGATACGTCCTTCAGCATCAATTTCATCTGAGGTTTTGTCATCATCTATTTCGACTCCGAACCAGAGAGGTAATAAATTGTTAGAAGTCAAGATATGATCTCCAAACAAACTCTTTAAAGATTGAGCAAACTGCCACCAACCCACTGGGGGATTGTCCGGAATTAACCAGCGCTGTACCACCCGATTAGGCGTTGTTATGCTGAGGCTAATTGGGCTGGGCTGGTCGCCACTAAAGGCTGGCCTCTCAGCCGGTAAATTCCACCAAGCCAAAGGGGAAGGACTCATAGTATCCTTGCCCGGAATGAAATCGGCCTCAGCGTGTGCCACCTCCCCGTATGCTTCCCACTGAGTGAAAGCAGCACGCTCGTTCAGATAATCGAGGGTAATCTTTTCGGAATACGCAAGGAAGCGGCCTAAATAATCTGGCTTCTGCGTATTTAATGCCAAATTTATGGCCACTATAGGTTCATCAGTTGGCGAATCAAACCAAGTTAGATTTGGACTGGCCAGCACCTTCCGAATTTGATTGCTAAGTGAAACCAAGGGCGCTTCGACTTGTTCAAAAACTTGGCCCTGCACGGCACGCACATGCCCATCATCATATGTCATTTCAACAAGCCAATTGTTTTGGCCCGCCAGACGACCAGCACGAACTGGCTGAGGGGTCCAAGTCGCAAATAGACGACTAATCTGTGAAAAAAGTATTTTTGCCGACCCTGTCGACAGCTTTTCGCCGTCAATCTGATAACTCCCATCTCCCTCGAGATTTCGTTGTTCAAATTGACCATGCTCAGCATCAAGCACAAGTGAATTCACAACGCGGGTGTCTTCATCACCCGCGGATGAAGCGGTTACGGCCACTCTAAGAATGGTTCCAGTTTTTCCTGGTGGCAATGGGGCAAACAATCCGGCAGCTGCATTCAAAGCGACAATCAACCACTCTCGCTCACCGGCGGTTACAGTACGCTTCGGCCAGTATTGCAAATAGTTGAGTTTGGTAACAATCAAGCGCTCAAACCACTCAACATCATTTGCGGTCAAATCATCAATTAAATCCATCAACTCTGGAACCGAAAAAAAGGCCAGACGTAATGAAGGCGTGAAACTGGTCAACCGCTTGCCAGTACCTTGTTGCCGTAATTCCTTCTCGCATTTAGCTAAATCAGCAAGCTGAGGGTGCCAGGTTTGCTCAAAAAACGCCCGCCATTTTGCGGCAATCAACTGGACACTCATCACCTTCGCCTCCTAATCTTCAACCGGTCGCGGTCAAAAAGAATCATTGCCTGACCGCGATTTAACGGTCCCTCTATGAAAGGTACAATCTCTATCCAAAGCCTTGGTACTGCACCGGGCTCAAAAGAGTCGGTTAGCACCATTAGTCCCCTTTGCTCAGTCACCACTTTCACTGTGAAACGAAACGGGCCTTCGTTATCGCTTCTATTTTTATGATGAATTCGCCACTGAAGGTCCGTCCACGCATCAGGAGTAATCCGATCCAAAAGAAAATCAATATCGTTCAATTGCACGACAATCTCTGAGGACTGCACACCGTTGCCGCTTTGATTGAGGCCTCGCAGCTGACCGGTCACCCGGTTGATTGAGACCAACTCCTCCTGACTTTGAAAAGACGAGCCAGGTCGGCGGTTGAGGCGCATCTCCATGATGACCAATCGATCAAGCTTTGGCCCTGTGAACCCCCAAAAATCGGTTATACCTAGATATTTTTGGAGCAATCTCGTCACGCGGTCTAGGAAGACATCCTGACCGATTTTGCCCCTAATGGTGATGACGGTTTGATCAATCATGATGAACTCTAGCTGCCAGGTACTCAATTCATCTGTGGGGATCATATCAGGAAAGTTTCTCACGTGATGGTAGAGTAAATTGACCAGCGAGGTGAACTGACGCAATGATAGGCGTCCTTGCTCCTGTCGCGTCTTCACAAATCTGGCTACTGCAGTATGCTCCTTACCCGCAGTGAGTACCGCATCGCCCTGATTATTAAGCAACAAGGTTTGCACCGTTTCGGGTCGCTGGTATTTAGGCCGTTGATTTGCATTAGGCACATGGCTTGTCAGCCGTAAACCAATCGTTTCATGGAGCTTAATTGCATCAGCTTGTTCGTCAGGGCTTAACTGATAGGTAGCCTGATATACCGAAAAAAGCATGGCGAACCACTTAACATTTTGTTCATCGTTCACGCTAAGCAATTGTGCCCAGTCACGTAACTCCAGACACTTTAACTGGGCAAGCACCGCGTACACTTGCCAGTCTTGACCCCGATGAAGCTGATAGCTTAACGCCTGAGGGTCTCGCATCACATCAACAGTCAAATGGTGCTGTTCCAGCCATGCCACCAAATTTTGGGGTAGTGCAACCCTGAGTACCTGAAGTGAAGATTCAAGGTCCTCTAGCACAATAGAATCAGCCTTGAGATAAAAATTTTTGCTCCAGATCTGCGCCAATCGATAAAACCTTTGGCGCATCATTTGTTCACTCATTTTTGCCTCCACCACTAAGCAGAATCCTCACCTGTCCAACATACTTGGTTTGCTGTTGCCATTCCTCTCTATCATACCAGCGGCGGCCTTTAAAGTGAGCGGTTTCTTTGCGCAATTCACAACTGTTAAAGTGTCCCAACCATTACTTTGGTGCTCTATATCTGTTTGCAATGTGTCATTTTGGTCATGTTCACTTTGGTTTTGATATGATTGAAATAGGAGAAACTTATCTCAATCACGTTTTGCCAAGGAGGCCCTACCATGAGACTGTACAAAGTTGCAACTGAAGAAGCGCTTGGCACCCTCACTGCGAGTTACATGATTGGCATGATGATGCAGCCCCACCGTGTGAACATGGCCATCACCGGCGGCACCTCGCCGAAAGAAGTCTACAAAGCCCTAATTCCACAGGTGAAAGGGCAAGCTGGTTTCAGCAATGTCCACTTCTACAACTTCGATGAAGTGCCTTACGCCAGTGAGGACCAAGAAGGCGTCACTATCTCTGAACTCCGGCGCGTCTTTCTTGAGCCGGCCGGCATCGCCGCGGAGAATGTGCACCGGCTTGACCAGCATAATTACCTCGAGCAAGACGATCGTATTCGTCGCGATGGCGGGCTGGATCTGATGCTGATTGGGGTTGGCAGCGATGGCCATTACTGTGGCAACATGCCTGGCACCACCACCTTCAATAGTTGGACGTCTCGCGTTGAGCTGAACCAAGCGGCCCGCGAGCAGGTGGTAGCAGAATTTTCTAGTGGTGATCTGGCTGATGTGCCGGACTATTTTGTCACCATGGGGCCGCGCAGTGTCATGGCCGCCAAAAACATCTTGATGATTGCCACTGGCACCCGCAAACAGGAAATTGTGAAGACGCTGATGGCAGGTAAACTCGATGCCAACGTCCCGGCCACGCTGCTCACATTGCACCCAAGCTTTGTGCTGATTGCCGACGAAGCAGCATGCAGCTTACTATAATTTCGCACAAAAATAGCGCCAGTGCTGGTTTGGCCCAGCGCTGGCGCGTTTTTGGTTGTAATTAATATTTGAACAAGGCAGTGGACAGGTACCGGTCGCCATTATCAGGCGCCACGGTGACCACGGTCTTGCCTCGGCCCAGCTTCTTGGCCAGCTCAATTGCGCCAAAGATATTGGCGCCGGCGGAAATGCCTGGTAAAAAGCCTTCCTTGTGACCAACTTCGCGAGCCATGTTCAGTGCTTGCTCTGAGGTCACTTCAATGATGTCATTGTACAAATCGACATCCAGCACCTTCGGAATGAACCCAGCGGAAATACCTTGAATCTGGTGCTTGCCGCCGTGGCCATCCTTCAGCATTGGGGATTCAGCCGCTTCGAGCGCATAAATCTGAACTTCCGGGTTGGCCTTGCGTAGCGCGCGCCCAACCCCAGTCAAGGTGCCACCAGTGCCGACGCCGGCCACGAAAGCATCTGGGGTGCCATCTAAATCAGCAATGATTTCCTCCCCGGTGGTGCGTTCGTGAATATCAGGGTTAGCCGGGTTTTCAAATTGCATCGGCAGGAAGTAGCCTTTTTCCTTGGCCAGCGCTTCCGCCTTGGCAATCGCGCCAGGCATCCCTTCAGCTCCTGGCGTGAGCACGAGTTCAGCGCCGTAGCCCTGCATCAAGGCCCGGCGCTCCACACTCATGGTTTCAGGCATCATCACAATCAGATGATAGCCCTTGGCCGCAGCGACTGAAGCGAGGCCAATGCCGGTGTTCCCAGACGTTGGCTCCACAATGGTGCCACCTGGCTTCAAGGCGCCGCTTTGCTCGGCAGCTTCAATCATCGCCAGGCCAATGCGATCTTTGACAGAGCCAGCGGGATTGAAGAATTCCAACTTCACGAGCACATCAGCGGCGTCTTCTGGGACGACGCGGTTCAACTTCACCATCGGGGTGTGGCCAATCAATTCAGTAATGTTATTTGCAATCATTTTATTTATCCCCCTTAGTTTTCACAACTTCAGCAACATGCGCCACCCATTGGTCAAAAAAGACGGCTTGGGTGGCCGCCCAATCAAACTGCGGGCCTGCCAGGTGCGCGGGATCAGCAAAATAGTTTTCCGGCTGCCGATAGTGGCGGTCTGGATAGGTGCTGATTTCCCGTTGATACTCGTGCAGGAGGCCCTTTCTGCCATATTCGAGATGCGCAAACATGAAGGCTTGCTCGGCATGATGGTTTTCCACCAGCAGTAGATCGCCAGTCTCGGTCAACGCTTCGAGCGTCAGCTGAGGTTGCTGGCGGATCTGGGCCAGATCCATCTCGGCATACCGCGCATGGGGCGCCTTGAAGCCATCTTGCAACCCGGCAAGCAGCGGCGTTTCGGCCACGATCTTGTGGGGATAAACGCCAAACAGCTTGTGCGGCAACAGATGCTTCTCGATGCCATAAAAATGGGCCAGCGCGGCCATGCCGCCCCAACATAAATGCAGTTGGACGACATGAGCCGCTGCTAGCGCATCAAACAGTTGATTAACTTCATCGATATAAGTGATTGCTGAAAAAGGCAACGCCTCAAGCGGCGCGCCAGTGACGATGAAGGCATCCATCGTTTGCGCTTCAGTAATCGAGAGTGGGGATAAAATCGCCGCAACCGCCGCCGGGGCGCCTTGCGGGTAGTGCAAAGTGGGGTAATAGAAATGCAGCTCAACCGGCTGGCCGCTGTGCGTGAGCACGCGGGTCAGGCGTTCATTCGTCGCTTGTTTATCATGCATCACATTCAAAACGCCAATTTTTAACGGCCGCATTGCTATTCCCCCCTTTCGATTCTACTGACCTTTTGTAACCGGTCACAAGGTTTAGACTATCTTTCCGTAAGCAAAAATGCAAGCCTTTTTGCTGATCCAAGGCTTGCATTTTTGTTAATTCCAGTACTGGGTTCAGTGGGTTGTGGTTAAAGCTTCAAACTCATCGCATTGAGCGCCACGATGATGGTCGAGGCCGACATAATCAAGGCCCCAACTGCTGGGCTCAAAATGATGCCCACGCCGGCTAACACGCCGGCGGCCAGCGGAATGGCCAGAATGTTATAGCCAGCCCCCCACCAGAGGTTTTGAATCATCTTACGGGTCGTGGCTCGACCCAGATTGAGAAAGGTTAAAATGTCTTGCGGTGCGCTCTTAACTAGGACCACGTCAGCGGAGTCAATCGCTACATCTGTCCCGGCCCCGATGGCAATCCCAATCGCCGCGCGGGCCAAGGCTGGCGCATCATTGACGCCATCGCCGACCATCGCCACTTGATGGCCTTGGTGCTGATAATCCCAGACGATTTTAGCCTTATCTTCAGGCTTCAACTCGGCATGTACTTTGATGTTGCCCAATTTAGCCGCTACGGCCTCAGCCGCTGCCTGATTATCCCCGGTCAACATCACTGGCTCAATCCCTTGCGCCCGCAGCGCCTTGATCAAGGTTAGCGCATCGGGTTTGATTTCATCCCCTTGCGCCACCAAGCCCAGGACGGTTTGATCCTGCAGCAAAAAACTAATCGAATTGCCCGCTGCGGCCAATGTCTGGTATTGCGATTCATCATAGGTCACCTGATGATCACGTAGGTAACTAGCAGTCACAATCGCATAGGCTTGGCCGTCGATGTGGCCGGTCAGCCCGACGCCTTGCACCGTCTGAACGTCACTAGCCGTTGCCACCGCGAGTGATTTCGCCTTGGCCGCCGCTAAGATCCCGGTGGCCAGCGGATGACTGGAATGTGCCTCCAGCGCGGCAAAGCGCGCTAACACGTCATCGTCACTCAAGCCAGACTGCAGGGCCTGCACCTGGTTAACCTTGAAGGTGCCTTGAGTCAAGGTCCCAGTCTTATCCATCAACACCGTATCGATTTTTCCGGCTGTTTCCAGCGCCTGCCGATCACGAACCAGCAACCCATGGGCCGCCGCCAAGCTGGTGCTGCGCGCGACCACTAACGGAATGGCTAACCCCAGCGCATGTGGACATGCAATCACCAGCACCGTGACTAGGCGTTCGAGCCCAGTGGACAGCCCGCTGATCCCGGTCCAAACGAAAAAGGTAATCAGCCCGACCAAAACCGCGGCGTAGAACAGCCAGCGCGACACTTGATCGGCCAGGGTTTCGGCTTTGGACTTGTCAGCTTGGGCATCGCTAACCAACTTGGCGACCTGGGCCAGATAGCCAGATTCGCCGGTGCCAGTCACTTTC
Source organism: Lacticaseibacillus suilingensis (assembly GCF_016861845.1). Taxonomy (GTDB): domain Bacteria; phylum Bacillota; class Bacilli; order Lactobacillales; family Lactobacillaceae; genus Lacticaseibacillus; species Lacticaseibacillus suilingensis. Next base: position 71,236 of record NZ_BOLV01000001.1, on the reverse strand, counting down.
ACCGTCAGCGAACCATCGCCGTTGACCGCGCCGCCAATCACTTGGTCACCGGCTTGCTTGGCGACCGCTTTGGCTTCCCCAGTGACCAGCGCTTCATTCACCGCACTACTGCCGGCAATCACCAGCCCATCGGCGGGAATCTTTTCCCCGGCCTGGACGATGACCTGCTGGCCGGCCTGCAGCTGCGCCAACGGCAGAGCGGTCACTTTACCGTCAGCCCCTAGCACATGCGCTTCCCCTGGCAGCAGTGCCGCCATTTTCTGGGTCACGTTGCCGGCATTCATCACGGCGTTCATTTCAATCCAGTGGCCCAGCAGCATGATCACAATCAAGCTGGCCAGTTCCCAGAAGAAATCCATCACCATGCCGTTGGGGTCAATGAACTGATTCATCACAAAAGCATACAGACTGTATAGGTAAGCAACGCTGATCCCCATGGCGATCAGGGTCATCATCGCTGGCGTCTTGGCTTTCAGTTCGCCTTGCGCGCCTTTCAAAAACGGCTGGCCACCGTAGAAGAACAGGAACGTCGCCAGTACCAGCACCACCCAATTCGAGCCCGGAAAGCTCGTTTGGAACGGTAAGTGCAGACCCATGAACGGCGACAAGATAAATACTGGGATGGCGGCGATCAAAGACCACCAGAATTTCTGCTTAAAGCCGCCCATATCCATGTGGCCCATGTGATCGCCATGGTTCATGTCCATATGATCCATGTTCATGTGGTCCATATCGTGGCTCATGGCCATATGATCCATCTCACCTATGTCGTGATTCATTATCTCATGGTTCGTCCCATGGTCCATCGCCTTGTCCTCAGTCATGCTTGCTGCCTTATGTTCTTCGTTATTCATGGTCCTTCACCTCGCAAGTTTCGCATTGCGTTTCGTCCGGCAGGCAATCACAAGGCACCATTTCCGGCGCCGTCTTCGCCTTGTCTGCCAGGACCGCTTGCAGCGCAGTGATATCGGCCTGCGCCAGCGGCAATGCTTTGATCAAGTTGACCAAGGTTTGGCCCCGCTTCATGGCACAAAGATTGGCGAACATCGCCTGAACGTTGCTGTCCATCGCGGTGCCTTCTGCCACTGTGGCGGTATAAAGGAACCGGCGGCCGTCTTTGGTCGTCTGCAGCAGCGCTTTTTTCACCAGCCGCCCAATCAGGGTTTTAATGGTGGAGTCGCTCCAATCGCGCTTTTGTTGCAACAAGCTGATCAGATCATGGCTTGACACCTCGCCTTTGGTCCAGACGATGCGCATCACTTCCCATTCAGCTGGGCTAATATCATCGATTTTTGGGGTCATGTTCGTTCCTCCTGTCTACATTTGTAAACTATACAAGCGACGTTTACATTTGTCAACGATAATTTTCGCATCAAAAGCTGAAAACTCATCTCATTTAAGCTCGGTTGCGTTAAGCCACGAACGCGCGGCCCCAGTCGGCCGGTTTTGGCAAAATGAAAAGAGGCATAATCTGCCTTCGCATATTCTGAAAATCTATGCTAAAATGATGAAGTTAAAAATTTGTTTTCCAATAGGAGGAAATTCACTTATGCCATTAGTTAACGGCACTGAATTGTTTAAGGCTGCTCGTAAGGGCCACTACGCGATTGGTGCGTTCAACACCAACAACCTGGAATGGACTCGCGCACTTTTGCAGGGTGCACAAGATCTCAATGTGCCGATCCTGATCCAAACTTCCATGGGCGCTGCTAAGTACATGGGCGGCTACGAAGTTTGCCAAAAGCTGATCGAATCTTTGGTTAAGGCAATGGACATCACTGTGCCAGTTGTTATTCACTTGGACCACGGTGACTTCGAGGCTGCCAAGGCTGCCATCGCAGCTGGTTACAACTCCGTTATGTTTGATGGCCACGATCTGCCTGTTGACGAAAACTTGGCCAAGACCAAGGAAATCGTTAAGTTGGCTCACTCCAAGGGTATCTCCGTTGAAGCTGAAGTTGGCTCAATTGGCGGTGAAGAAGACGGCGTTATCGGTGAAGGCGAATTAGCTTCTGTTGCAGATGCTAAGGCCTTCTCCGACACCGGCATCGACTTCTTGGCTGCTGGGATTGGTAACATTCATGGCCAATACCCAGACAACTGGAAGGGCCTGCACTTCGACCGTCTGCAAGAAATCGCTGAAGCGGTTCCTCAACCACTGGTTCTTCACGGCGGTTCAGGCATCCCTCAGGAACAAGTTGAAAAGGCCATCTCCATGGGGATTGCTAAGCTCAACATCAACACCGAATGCCAGTTGGCCTTTGCTAAGGCAACTCGCGAATACATCGAAGCTGGTAAGGACCAACAAGGCAAGGGCTATGACCCTCGTAAGTTGCTGGCTCCTGGGACCAAGGCCATCACTGATACCTTCAAGGAAATCAGCGGCTGGATGGGCACCAAGCCAGTTAAGCTGGTTCCTGAAGAACTGTAAGCTTAACCTTTTACCAAAAATGGTCGTCTCTTGCGAGGCGGCTTTTTTTTGCGTCGGGAACCGTGATGGCAGTCCAAGCAGCAAAACGATTGTGAATGAATATTGAATTTTAATTGCATATTTATGAATATATGTGTAAAATAAGCCCCTGACATCGTTATGTAAGGAGCCTGGCCATGAAAAAACTTTCGCTTGTATTTGCCGCTATCTTCAGCGCGCTGATGATTCTCAGTCTCACCCCGCCCCAGCAGCCGCAAGCCGCCACTGACGACTCGCTGGCCCGCATTCAGCAAAAAGGCACCCTGATTATGGGTAATTCGCCGAACTACCCGCCTTATGAATTCACCACCAATGTGAATGGCAAAGAGAAAATTGTCGGCATGGACATTGAAATCGGCAAGCAAATCGCCAAAGATCTCGGCGTCAAACTGGTGGTCAAGAAAATGGACTTCGACTCGCTGCTGGTCGCGCTGGAAACCGGGAAAGTCGACATGATTTTGTCTGGCTTCTCCCCCACCGCCGAACGCAAGCAACACGTTGATTTCTCTGACACCTACTACACCGCCAAGCAAGATATCATCGTGTTGAAAACCGACAAAGGGTATTACCAAAGCCGCACCTCCTTCAATAACAAGAAAGTCGGCGCTGTGGTCGGGAGTATTGCCTACGACCTGATCAAGCAGCAAATGCCTGGCGCCACTCCGGTGGGTATGCAAAATGCCTCCGACTTAGTGTTGGCCCTCAAGGCGCACAAAATCGACGGTATCGTTAAAGACTCCGCCTCAGCGGTGGCTTACGCCAATGCTGACACCAGCCTCGCTGCCATTGATGGCCACTTCACCGTTTCTGGCAGCGAGTCCGGCAATGCGATTGCCCTACCCAAAGGTAGCCTCGCCCTCCAAACTGCCATTAACAAAAGCATTGCGAAAATCAAGCAAAAGGATCTAATCAACAAACAGTTCCTCCCAGCCGCCGCCAAGTACATCAGCACCGGTGCTGAAACCCACTCCATGTGGCATTACTGGACTTATTTTGCCAAAGGGGTCGGCTACACGATTGGCATTTCCTTCGTCGCCTTGATTGTCGGGGCGCTGCTAGGCGCATTGCTCGCGTTCGTGCGCCTAGGTTCAATCACTTGGCTCAAAACGCTGGCGAATGCTTATGTCGCCTTTGTGCGGGGCACACCTTTGATGGTGCAAGTGATGTTCATCTACTTTGGCCTCGGGATGTTCTATAACATCTCCGCCATCGTCGCCGGGACGCTGGCGGTGGGCCTGAACTCCGCCGCTTATGTCAGCGAAATCTTCCGCGGCGGCATTGAAGCCATCGCCCCGGGCCAAAGCGAAGCGGCGCGCTCACTGGGCCTATCGCAAAAGGACACCATGCGCTATGTCGTGTTCCCGCAGGCTTTAACCGCCATTTGGCCGGCGCTGGGCAATGAATTCATTTCCCTGATCAAGGAAACTTCCATTGTCTCCATCATTGGGGTGGCGGACCTCATTTACCAGCTGCGGATTGTGCAAGCCGATACCTACCGCGGGGTGCTCCCGATTACCATTGCGATGGTGCTGTACTTCATCATGACCTACAGTCTGTCCAAGGTGCTGAAGCATTTTGAAAAGAAAATGCATCACGCGAATGCTTAATTCACTTGTGAACCGCGAAAGTGCGAGCCTTGGCCCGCACTTTTTTGTTGTCATGTTCCAAAAAAATAACACGTTCACCAATATATTTATTCCTACGAATACCATATTTTGAGATAACTTGCTGTATACTTGTGGTAACGAAGGGGAATTTGATAGATAGGGTGAAACAAAGTGGATGAAGCCGCACTTTTTAATCAGGAAGATGCGACCAATTTTCGGGTTCTACAAAAGTTAAGCGCTCAGCCCTCGCTTTTGATGGCAACCGAGCGCATTCAAGCCGAATTTGGCCAGACGAAATACAAGCTGAATAAAATGTTCGACACCTTGAACGCGGATCTGGTGGAGGTCTCTGATGATACCCCTAGCTACCTGGATGACCTCGACAAGGGCCATTGGCGTGGGCATCATCTGACCAAAGTGGTCATGCAGCGACTCCGCTTGCTGTATCTGCAGCGGTCCTATTTGTTTACGGTCTTTGAATACCAGTACTTTTTCTCTAATCGCTACCCCAAAACCGCTTATATGCGAGATCACTACATCAGCAATGCCAAGTTCTACGAAACGGCTGAACACCTCAAGCATCTTCTGAAGCAAGAGGAGTTCTTGCCGCCGCACCCAGCTGAAGACGAAGAGTTTGCGACGCGGCTGGCGCTGTTTCAGCTGTATTTTGTGGCATATAACGGCGTGGCCAGTCCGTTTGCGGAGTTAGAGGGCACCGTGGCGCAAATCACGCGGCTACTGGAATCGCAATTCCATCACACCTTGATGCCAACGCAAGTGACTAAGCTACAGTTTTTCCTTAAAATCTGGCTGCTGCGGATGCTCAACGGTCAGCACACAGGCAAGGCACTGCCAGGCAGCCAAACCATCGCCAGTCATCCCGACCAACTGAATGGCCTGCACCGGATTTTACCGGCCAGTTTTGGCCTCGATGACCACGAGTTGGATTATTTGTATGCCTTCTTAGTCACTTGGCATTATTTACCCGCTGCCGAGGAAAAAGCGGCTCTGGCTGGCGCCCAGCTCCCAGTCGCTGACCATTTGACCAAAGACTTTTTGCAGCTGATTGCCGATTATCACCTGCTGGATGAACCGGCCCATGAAAACGCCGCGATTGAAGCGGCGTTGCAAGGCCTGCATGTTCAGATTACGACCTTCTACTTGGCGCCGACGACCTTTATTGATGATGATCAAATCAGCTTTTTCCGCAATCTCTACCCCGCTTTCGACCATTTGATTTTGACCTTTATCGCCCGGCTGCGCGCCACTCCGGCACCGCAGCTCAATCACACGATGGCGGTCAATCTGTACTTCAGTTACATGTTCACGTTGATTAATTACCTGCCTGCCGCGATTGTGCGCGACCGCGTTTATGTCTGTGTCGACTTTGCGCAAGGCCAGATTTACAGCGACTACATTGCCCGCACCTTGCGCAGTTTTGACAACGCATTTATCGTGATTGAATCGCGCTTGTCGCGTAACACGGATGTTTATTTATCAGACTTTCATGATGATCATTTGAACATCGCGCAAGTGACCTGGGCCAATCCACCCACTTCAACGGACTGGCAAGAATTAGCAGAGCTGACAATTCAGATCAAACAGGCTAAAATGGTAGCGATACCGGAATCAGTTCCTGATCCTTTTGACCTTGCCGGAAAGGAGTCTCCTGATGACTCAACCGAAAAATGATCGTTATCTCGCTTTACCGCTGCTACTAGCCAGTGCCATGGCCGGGGCGTTTTTGGCGCAGGGCAACCAGCCGGCGCACCATGTGTTAGCTGCCACGCCAACCGATGCTACCGCCGCCACGGTCACCATCGAGTACTGGACGGATACCGCGAAGATTAGCGCCGAAACCTTCACCGCCCACATCGGCGATCACGGCACGCGCGCGTACACCTTACCCGCCGGCTACACGTTGGCCGCTGGTCAGCAGGCGACATTGACTTACAACGTCCAACATGCAGAAACGCTGTATCGCGTCCGAGTCGAAGCAACTGGCGCCACCGCGCCAAATGACCCGACGCCAGCAACGGTCCCGGCCACGGTGACCTATCTTTACAATGGCCAGATTGTTAAAACCGACCAATTCAAAGGCCTCGTTGGCGACAGCGGCAGCTATCAGGTAGACCTGCCAGCTGGCTATCAATTGGCTGCTGGCCAATCCGCCACTCTGGCCTATACCTTACAGGCTGGCACCAACCAGTTCGTCGTGCAGTTGGCTAAAACTGCCAAAGCGCTGGTGCCTGCGACCATTACTTATTTGTACAATGGCCAAGTCGTAAAAACCGATCAGTTTGTCGGCCCAGTGGGCGAAAGCGGCCGCTACTCAGTGGCCGTACCAAATGGCTATCACCTCGCCAGCGGCCAAGCAAATGCCATTATGTATACGCTCAGGGCCGGCATGAATGCCTTCACGGTGCAACTGACCAAAACTACCGCCACTGTCCCAGCCGCCATCACTTACCTCTACCAAGGCCGCGTGCTCAAAGTCGATTCTTTCATCGGCACGGTTGGCGAAACTGGCAGCCGTGTGCTGGTGGCACCGGCAGGTTACGTGCTCAGCAGCAATGTCTACCACTATCGCCTCACGGCTGGCATGAATCAGTTTATCGTCAACTTGACCAAGCAGCGGCAGCCGCAAATCACGGTCACCATCGTGGATGAAACCACCAAGCAGCCGCTAACCGCTATCGCCATCACCGGTGAGGCTGGTAGTCCGATTGCCTTCAACCGCCATGAATTCACCCTGCCTTACCTACAGCAAGGCTATCAGGTGACTGATGATGCCACAGCCGACTTAACCGAGTTCCCGCAACAGTCAGAAAACCTGACCATTGCCGTAAAGAAACCGGCACCGCATGATTTTTCCCGGCCCCTCCCGAGCTTGGTGGCTGAAGCCATTCCGCAACCGACTGGCAAAGCTGTCAAGACGCGCACCGAAACCAGCACTGACGCCCAGCGCGACCGGCCAATGGTTTACACCCCGTTTAGCCTTGGCGGCACTGGCCATGGCGGTCACGGCGGCGGTGGCGGCGCGGCCGGCAACGACCCTGTCGCCGCTGCCATGGTCCTCGCCTCATACTGGCAAGCCTTATCCGGCGTGATTAACTTCGGCGCCGCAAGCTAAAATCAGTCTGCGGAGCTCGGCCGCACTTAGTCGGATGGGTAGCCTAGCCTTCACTCAAACAAATACAAAATAAAGCCGCGCCGCTCATCGCCAGATTGATGAGCAGTGCGGCTCTTTTGCGACCAAAAAGGATTGACCCGCCGGCCAATCCTTCACGTTATGCTTCACTGCTAATCGCAGTATCCTGCCGGCCTAAATATTGCCGTTCCGCAGCGCGGCGCAGGGCAACGGCTTCGTCGAAGCTGTCGCAAGCCTTCAGCAACACATACTTACCATTGTGCCGAAGCCGAGCGAACCAGCGTTGATTGGCGGCATTGTAAGACACGCCGATCACGCCTGATTTATTTCGTTTGCTCCGGATCAATGAATTCAGTGGCACCCCATCATCGCTCACCAAATCAGTGCCGTGAGCCTTTTGATGGGCGGTAAACGCTGGGTTATTCGCCGCATAACGCCGGGAAACCTCTCGCCGCAAGCAACCACAGCTCTTCACTTGGTGATGGCGCAGGCGATACCCATCAACCACAACGATATTGCCGCAATCACAGCGGCACTGCCAAGAAGCATTCCCGTTCGCTGCGGTCCCTGCGCGATGTAAAACCAATAAACGGCCGAACTTCTGGCCCGTTAAATCCATGACACGCATTGGTGTCTCCCCCTCTCCAGCTTACAAGTAAATTGTAGGCTAGAAAGCAGGGGGCCTTTCTCCGCAGTTTTCGCTATCTTGGCAAATTTTGCGAAAGCTTTTTACCAGCTGCCGCCAAAACCACCGCCACCGCTGGCGCCACCGCCGCCGCCGCTACCAAAGCCGCCAGCGCTGGTGGTATTGGCCGGGGCAAAGGAGGTGACTGCCCAGGGTGCCACACCGGCCATCGCGGTTTGGGCAGTGTCGGGATGGCGCAGGTGGTTGAGTATCATTTGCCAAGTCGCAGCCAGCTGTTCATCACTCAACTCAGCATCTGCCGGCTGCACATGCATAAAGAACTCCCACCACACGCTGCTAGCTTCATCCGGCTTGATGGACTGCGGTTGCAGCCACCGGGCGAAGCGCTCCGCATAGGCGCCGGCGATTTGCACTTCCGACCGCACGACACCAGCCATGGATTCATTATCTGCCAGCAGGGTTTCATCGGTCACCACTGCGGTCAGACTTGGCATTTGGGCCAGCGCCGCATCAGGCATTTTAGCTAATTGCGGGCTGTCCTTGCGATAGTAGAAATACGGCTGCGGGGCCTGATGTGGCAATTTCACCAGCCAGGTCACATAATCGCGGCGAATGATTTTGGCAAAACTATGCTGCATCGCTTTTTGCTGATTGAACAGCTGCCAGCCGCCCCCAGGAACCCGATCAGGATTCAGCGTAATACCAGCCGAAGCCAGCAGACCCAGAATCGGAAACTGATCCGGTTGTGTGGTCAAAATTAGCGCCAGGCGATTGCGCAAACTGAAAAAGCGCACTGTCATGCCAAGAGCAACGGCTAACATGGCCAGCACCAGCCCGACAATCACGCGATCACGCCGTTTTTCGGCTGCGCGCCGCGCGGTAATTTGGGCCGGGGTCGAAATCGCACTGGCATGCGCCTGCACGCGCTTGGCGGTATTGTTGACAATCGCCGCAATCGCCTGATCGAACTGCTTGGCCCGAAGCATGGTTTTGACCTTGCCGGTAACGATGTCCGCGCCAGCACCATCGGGGACCACCGGTTCTAACCCATAGCCGACCTCTAACCAGTAGTGCTTCTCTTTCGGTTCAATCGTTAGGAGCAAGCCGTTATCCCAGCCTTTTTGGCCAAAACCATAACGCTTAAACTGCTCATTAGCATAGTCCTGCAGCTCATCTTCGTCTTTGCCACTGGTGACCATAACGGCGATTTGCGGATGGCCCGGCAGTTTGGCAAAGGTCTTGGCATTGGCTTGATAAAGCGCCTGCTGCGTCTTGGCCTTAATCACCCCTTGCGGATCTTGATACCAGCGTTTGGCTTCGGTCACTTGCGCTGGCGTCAACGTGGCGGCCTGCACTTGCTGGCCCCCGCGCCACAAGCCAACCATCAGGCCCACCAGCAGCAACACCCAGCCGCTGAATTGCTTTTTACTCATACCCATCCTCCATTGCGTGAAGCGTTTTCGGTACCTTAAGTGTACGCGCAAAAAACAGCGACGACCACCAACTAAGGGCCGATATTTGGAGTTACCGATAACAAAAAAAGACTCACCGCGCAAATGCGGTGAGTCTTAGAAGCATGATGCTTAATGATTAAGCCTGGTAACGAGAAACCCCATCCAGGTAGGTTTCGGCCAAGCTCATGTCCTTGTTCAGAACCAAGTAGTCGGCGTCACGGCCAGGCAGGATGCTGCCGCACTTGTCGTCGATTTTGCATGAACGAGCAGGCACTAAGGCGCCCATCTTGATGGCATCTTCTGGGACAACATCGTTCCAGTCAACCACGTTCTTGATGGCATCCTTAAGCTGCAAAATGGAGCCAGCGAGACTGTGCGCGCCGTCCTTCAGCTTAGCCATGCCGTCAGCGACGATAACCGGGAATTCACCCAGCATGTATTCGCCGTCTGGCATCATGCCGGCTTGCATGCAGTCGGTGATGAGGGCAATGTGTTCTGGCGTCTTGTCTTTGATCAAGGCCCCAACGACTTCTGGGCGCACATGGTGGCCGTCGCAGATCAGTTCGTCGTCAACGATTTGCATGTACATCGCAGCGCCAACCATCCCTGGTGCGCGGTGGTTCAAACCGGACATGCCGTTAAAGGTGTGGCAGAAGACGGTGGCACCGGCTTCAACACAGGCCTTAGCTTGTTCAAAGGTCGCGCTGGAGTGGCCCAAAGCAACCACTTTGCCGTCTTGGCTCATGTGCTTAGTGAATTCAACGGCACCTTCACGCTCTGGGGCCAAAGCCATCTTTTGGAGCAGACCCTTGGCGCTGGCTTGCCATTCGTCGTATTCCTTGATGGAAGGATCACGGAAGTACTTAGGATTTTGCGCGCCTTTGTGTTCTTCAGTGAAGAATGGGCCTTCAAAGTAAATCCCTTGGATCTTGGCGCCTTTTTCTTCGCCGGCATGGTCGCCGATGGTCTTGCAGACGTCGTTCAACTGTTCGAACGGACCGGTCAGCGTGGTTGGCAACCAGGAAGTCACCCCAGCCTTCAGCAGGCCTTCAGACATCTCGTTGATGCCTTCCCAGTCGTTGTCCATGACGTCATGGCCCAACATGCCGTGAATATGCGTATCAACCAAGCCAGGGGCAATCCATTGATCCCCGTAGTCCTTGATTTCGCCGGCTGGCTTTTCACCATAGGCAGGAATGAAATCGCCGAACTTACCATCGTCGGTGACTTCAAGCCACCCGCCATTTTCGGTCGTGTTCTTTAAGAAAAACTTCGCAGCGTGAATGTAGTAGCTCATTGCACAATCTCCTTAAGTTTATTTGTAATGCGTTTCCATACAACAGTGTAGCACGGATTCGGGTTAGTGGTCTAGTCCAAACACCCGAATCTGACAAAAGGTTGGCTGAAGGGCGTCAGCGGTAAAAATAGAGTTTTTCGCTTTGGCGCCTCGCTGTTGTAGTTGCGCTCAGCTCGGCAATGCACGAGTGTCTAGCTACGGTTAAGGTCTCGCCGCCTAAAACCAGCGGCAAAACCTTAACCTAGGCTAGCCATCGTGCAAAGGCCGCCGAGCTTCGCAGCCTGCTCTAGTTGCGCTCAGCGGGGCAACGCTCGAGCAATTAGCTACGCGCCGAGCCCAGCCGGCCCAAACCGCCGACAAGACTCAGCGCTAGGCTAATTGTCGAGCTAAGTACGCCCCGCTTCGCAGCCTGTAAAAAAAGGGCCAGGGATCGCTCCTTGGCCCTCAGTGGTTATTAGCTCAGCATTTCGTTGACATGGACAACGCCGGCTTTGGCATCGTCGACGATGTTTGGTTCGCCACCAACCATCTCAGCGTTGATAAAGCTGATGATCATTGGCAGGTTCATCCCGGTGAAGAGGTCGAAATGACCTTCGCCTTCCATGAGGATACGCGCTACCACATTGGCCGGCGTGCCGCCCATTAAATCAGCGAATACGGTGAAATCTCCGAGACCTTCGACCGTCTTGTCAAATTTTGCCTTGAAGTCTTCAGGGCCTTCACTGGGCAGAAGTTCGACCGTGTGAATGTTTTCCTGAGGACCCATAATCATTTCAGCACTCTTCTTCAGTTCCGTGCAGAACTGACCGTGACTTACCAATACCAATTCACTCATAATAACCGTCCTTTTCTATTCTGAAATTATGCCTTCGCGATGATACCAAGGGCACCCAGAGCAATGGCCAAGACCAAAACGATGAAGATCGCCTTGGTGGAGGTCATGCCCTTCTTACCCAGCATCCAGTAAACGAAGCCGCAGATCAAGGCTGGCAAAATGCGAGGCAAGATCATGTCCAGGTTGTTCTGGATGTTCAAAGGCACGGTCCCAACAACTGGGGCCCAAGCAAACTTGACGTTGATCATGGTTGCGACCAAGGCGCCGACCATGAACACACCCATCAAGGAAGCGGCATCGGTCAACGCATTCAGCGTGTGCTGCATGGTTGTAACCAGGTTAACCCCTTCTTTGTAGGCAATCTTCAGTTGAACCCAACGGAAGACGTCAACGACGATTTGAGCCGCAATCCAGATGAAGATCCCGATTGGGTTGCCCTGCTTCGCCATGGAAGCAGCAATCGCACCAAAGATAGCAGGAATCAAGGCAGCGAAGATAGAGTCACCAATCGCAGCGAAGGAGCCCATCAAGCCGGCTTTCATCCCGGCAACAGTTTCCTTACCCTTGATGCCTTGTTCTTCTTCGACCGCCAGATCAATACCAGTGATAATGGTGTTGAAGAAGTTTGAGGTGTTGAAGAACTGGGTGTGCGTCTCCATCATTTCTTTCAATTCAGGAGTGCCATCCCCGTAAATCTTACGCAGTTGTGGCAGGATGTGATACAGATAACCAGAAGCCTGCATACGTTCGTAGTTCCAGCCAAGTTGGAAACCGAACAGTGAGCGTTCGTTGATCTGCTTGAAGTCTTTATCGTTCAACTTATAGTTCGTCATCAGTGATTTCCCCCTCGTCTGAAGAATCAGCCTGCTTCGTGGATGCAGCGGCAGCTGGTGCCGGCTGAGAAGTACTGTTGTTGTAAGCAATGATCGCCAGGGCCAAACCAATCAGCGCAATGGCCAACATGGACAAGCCGTTGAAGCTGCCAAGGCCGGCAGCAACTTTAGGCGCAGCAGCCAGCGCAGTCCCGATGTTCTGAATGGAGCCGAACAGCGTGGTCAGCAAACTGGTAATGGTGAAGCCAAGCAGCAGGTATGCGATGTGCTTGCGAACAGGCAGATACCGCAGCAAGATAGCGAACCCAACGGCTGGCAATACAGCACCAGCAACGGACAGGCCATCACCCAACCACTTCAGAGGACCGTTGATGTAAGCAACGATCGTGTTAACAACACCGCCGCCAAGGGCCAAGCCCAAGCCAACAGGGATCATCCGAGACAAAGCCCATGGCAGTGCCCCAGCAACGAAGTAACGTTCGATGCCTTTGTAGTTGAATTTCTCAACTTGGGCATCGATCCGGTGTGCGAAGAACGTGTTGGAGAAACGAGCCAGGATATCCGTGTAAATCATCAGCGCGGCAACTGGAACACCCAGCGCGGTGATGGCTTGGTTAGGATCCATCCCGGTACCAACAGAGAACGCAACGGCCAGCAGGGTACCGGAGTTAGCATCAATCTTAGATGCACCACCAAAGGTCCCAACACCCAGAACGGTCAGCTGCATCGCAGCCCCGATCGTCAGGCCAGTCTTCATATCGCCCATGACCAAACCAGCAAAGAAGCCGGCGAACACAGGTGCACTCATTGAGGAATAAATCTGGAGTTCATCCAGGATTTGATACCCAGCATAGAGTGTCAAGAGAACAATTTGCCACCATGCAATCATTTTTCTTCCTCCTTACCCTTCAACCTTAGCAAGCATCGGCAAAAAGTCGTGTGAGTCATCAGCTGGCACCATTTGGGCCGTCAGCTTAACTCCGGCTTTGTCCAGTTCGTGGAAGGCATCGATGTCTTCTTGAACCACGTTGATGGACTTGGACACAGACTTGGTTTCGTTCGTCTGTGACATGTTCCCAACGTTGAGTTCCTTGATCGGGACCCCTTTTTGAACCAGCTTCAGGAATGTTGCTGGACGCTTTGCGACCACGAAGACACGCTGTGAGTCGTACTTACCAGCGTTGATGTGATCAGCCGCAGTGTCAGCATCCAAAACTGAAAGCCGAACACTCATCGGAGCAGCCATCCGCAGGCCACTCTTTTGGATCTTGTCCTTGGAAGCTTCATCATCGACCACGATGATGCGGCTTGCTTGGAGCTTGGTTGTCCACAGGTTCGCAACTTGACCGTGTACCAAACGGCCGTCAATGCGAGATGCAATAATTGCCATACTTCATACCCCCTAAAATAAAGTGATAAAACTAACCAGTAAATAATGGCTTTGGTACAACCAATGATGCAACCGGGCATCACTCCAGGCTACTGACTAGCCTAGCCTCACGCGCTGAAGCTTCAGGGCGTCAGGCTAAGCCAGACAGCAACTTGGCTGCCCAGCTTAGTGCTAGGTTTAACCTTCGTAGTCGTGCAGGATAACCCCTTTGACCACGCGGTTAACGGTGCCAGATGGTGATGGTGTATCAGGTGTGTTGTTGACTTTGATGGAAGCCAGCAGCGCCAAGGTCTGGGCGAACATCACGTCAGGCAGGGCTTGGTAAGCTTCTGGTAAATCTTTAACGCCAGTTTCAAAGGCAAAGTTTTCGCCGGAGAAGTTGGTTTGGTCTTGCGTGGTGCCAATGGCCACAATGCGCTTGGCAATCTTGTCGCCGTTGATTTCTTCCATGACATCCACGTCGTACTGACGGGTGTAAGCATTGTTGCTCAGGAAGTCGAAAACCAAGGTCTTGCTGTTAACAAAAGACTTAGGACCGTGACGGAAACCCATGGAAGTGTCAAAAATCGTGGCTAACTTGCCGGCGGTTAATTCCAACACCTTGAGCTGAGCTTCACGAGTCAAGCCACCCAAGCTGCCAGAGCCCAGGTAGGTAATGCGATCGAAGTCTTCGTCCACCAGGTTTTGGATTTCGGCTTCGCGCTTGATCACTTCATGACCCATGTTCACCGCGGCTTGCACGTAGCTAGCCTTGTCGGCTTCAGCGGCCTGATCGAAGACGAGCAGGGCCGTCAAAGCCATGCAAGAGAAGCTCCCAGTCATGGCAAAGCCTTTGTCGTTAGCGCCGGCTGGTTGCATCAGCAGCAGGTTGTTGGCGTCGCCTTCAACCTTAGCGGCCAAGTGACCTTCTGGGGCGCAGGTAATGGTGATCTGGTGCAAGTTGTGAACCAGCTGTTCGGCCAGTTCAACGGTTTTAACGGATTCTGGTGAGTTCCCACTGCGGGAGAAGGAAACCAAAATCGTTGGGGTGTCTGCTTCAAGGAAATCATAAGGTGCTGACACGATATCCGTGGTGGCGATGGATTCGAAGCGGAAGTGGCTCCGATCACCGTGCCGGTTCAGATATGGGGTCACCGTGTCGCCAGTGTAAGCACTGGTGCCGGCGCCGGTGAAGATAACCCGGACCACTTGACCGTTGGCTTCAGCAACGACCTTAGCTAAAAAGTCCGTGATTTCAGCCTTTTTACCTTGGTAATTGCTCAAAGCTTCTTGCCACAATTCTGGCTGCTGCTTAATTTCGTGCGTTGTGATTTGCGCACCCATCTTGGTCAGTTCATCTACTGATTTCTCGTACAAAACTATTCCTCCTCAAGCTTGTTCACTATGTTGCGACCGACTGGTAAGCCAATCAAGTCGTGGTCCCTTTTTGGGTGTGGTGATAACGATAAACGAACTGGTCGGCGCGGGTGATGCTGAGTGTGAATTCCACGATTTCACCTTTGACATTGGTGGTCGTGCGCTGCATCGACAAACTCGGTGAGCCTTTCGGGACATTCAGCATCGCCGCATCTTTGGCTGACATCAGACTGGCAAAAAACGCTTCCGCCGCATCGGAGACCGGGCTGTCGTAATGATCCTTCATCAGGTTATACAGGCCTTCGTGCTCAACGTCGCTCGCCTTCAGCTTCGGGAACCGATCGGCTGGCAGAAAAGTCCGCTCAACCATCAGTGGCACCCCATCAGCCATCCTGATGCGCTTTAGTTTATACGTTGGTGTCCCCAAAGGTACTTGAAGATGCTCAACAATATAATCGTTAGCCGGAAATTGCTGCAGATACAACACGCGCGAGTTCGCGCGCCGGCCTTGATCAGCCATTTGCTCCGAAAAGCTGTAGGTCTCGGCTAAATCTGTCGGCTCGGCCGCCGGATTAGCGACAAACGTGCCGCGCCCCCGACTGCGGTAAATCACACCGGTCATTTCTAGCTTAGCCAGCGCCGCGCGGACAGTGTTACGACTCACGCCGTAGGATTCGGCCAACGCGCGCTCAGAAGGCAACTTACTGTGCGGTGCCATATCCGTGCGAATTTGATTTCGTAATAAATCCACCAACCGATCATGCAGTGGTTGAACTTCGCTGGCCATCGTCTCGCCTCCCAATTGGTACCAACCATGGTGAAGTGTAACCGCATTCTTTCATGGTGTCAAGGAATTGTACCCTGTTTAAATGCCTATACAACAGCCTTTTGCCGTTGGTATACCCGCTTTGGTACCCTCATTTTCATAACGGTGCACCCCGTGAAACATGCGCCAGCTTTTGTTTTTCGTCTCGCTTGCGAAAGCCATCACAAAATTGGTACCAACCTTATAAACCAATCGGGCCAAATAAAAATAAAATCGCGCCTACGTAGCTAAGGGTTAGAATGCTTAATTTCCCTTAAATACCGGCCCGATTAACGGTGGTTTTATTCTGAAAAGTGGATGAGATTTCTATTTGAAAACGGCGTCATACAACGCGGTGATGGGATCATCGTTGTTCGTTACTGGCAGAACCAACCCGGCGGCGCGTTTGACCGCCGGAATGGCATTGGCCACCGCCACGCCGAGGCCAACTTGCTGCAGCATGCTTAAATCATTGGAGTTATCGCCAAGCGCGATAATCTCGTCTTTGGCCACGCCAATCTGCTCGCCGAGGGTCAACGCCGCAATCCCCTTGTCGATGCCAGCTGGATTGAACTCAACGTAGCGGTTAGAAGAATAGGTGATGGTCATCGGGGTGGCAATCGCCGCCTTGGCTTTTTCGTAGAAGCGTTCGCGCACGCCATAATCAAGGTGCTGGAAAATCACTTTGGCAATTGGGCGATTTTGGAACGCTGACAGGTCCTGAGCGTCGATCATTTCGTATTCCACACCACGATTCATCAGATATTCTTTTTCTGGTTCGTTGATGTTCGCCACATAGACATGGTGGAAGGTATAAACATGCGCACACAAGTCGCCTTCCGCCATCGCCAGCCGAAACAGCTCATCCGCCACGGCAAAAGGCAGTGCATGTTCAACCATGATGCGATTGCCGGCATTTTCGACAATGGCGCCCCCATTATAGGAAATCACATATTGGCCCGCTAAATCCTTGGTGCCGATTTCTGCTAACAAGGCTTGCACCGAAGCAAAGCCGCGCCCAGTGTTGGGCACAAACTTTACCCCTTCATCGCGCAACTTGTGGATGGTTTCAATATCACGCTTCGAAACCCGTCCATCATCTTGCAATAAACTCTCGTCCAAATCGCTCACGATCATCTTATACATTCGCAAGGCCTCATTTCGCATCGTTTTCTTTACTGTAACACAATAGGCAGCGAAGGACGGCCGCTTGTAGCAGGATGATAGGTTATCTTAAGGCATGATACTTAGCATGCTCTTTCAAGCCGGAGCGGGTGACTGAAACGGCGATTTCTCAGTTTTCCCTGTAAATTGGTCGCCAAATCACACGGGAAAGTTCACAACCTGGTCACATCTACCCTGTAGTATTATCCATAACGAAATAAGCCTCCAACTTATTTCCGCCTCTAACGAAGCTGACCGTGGACGCACGGGCGGCCCTAGGTCCTCCAACCTAGAACATCACGTCGGTTTCCTCTAAAAACCGATTCGCCGTCGCCTCGCGACGGTATTTTTTTGCCTTTCTGCCGCAAAAACGCAACTGAAACGCTACGCTTCCATCACAGTTTCTTCACAACCGGCCGTTAGTATAGGAAACATAGAAATGAGTTACCCCCTTATTTCTACCCCAAACAACTTTTTCATTATTACTCCTCCTAATTGATGTTTTTCCCCCCAAGAGAACATTGATTACCCCAAACCTCATGCAGCTGCTGGTCCCCGCCGGCAGCTGCTTTTTTGTCTGCCCCCTAGCTCGATGCACCGCTGAGCACTATACTAGCTAATCATAGCGATTCAGGAGGCCAAGCGAATGGTTCAAGAAATCAATGATATTCGGTACTGGGTGCAAGCTGATGCCCGCTTCAATGTGCGGGCGGCGGTGATTTTGCGGCACGGTCCAGACATCCTAGTCACCCCGGATGAAGATCAGCCTGGTAAATTCAAGTTGCCTGGCGGGGCGGTCAAGTTCGGCGAATCAGGCGTTGTCGCAGCAGCACGGGAAATGAAAGAGGAACTGAAGCTGACCACTTTGACGTTTGCGCCGGCAGGCACCCTTGAAGCCTTCTTCACGTTGGCCGGGACCCACTATCACCAGATCATTCTTGTTAATCGTTGCCAGGTCACGGCTACCCAAGCAAAAGCTGTGGCCCAACTTGACCCGACAACAGTTGATCTTGCCCCTGATACCAAACTCCGCTGGGTACCAGTGAGCCAAGTGCGAGGCCACCTGCTACCGCCGGGCATCGATTCCATGTTGGACATGGCCGCGCCTTATCAATATGGTGTCAGCCATCACTAACCATTGCCTACCCCGCATTGCGCTCGCATCAAGTCAAACCCCTGATGGCCCTCAAAAAAGGCGCGTAGGCGCCTTTTTGCGTTTAATTGACCTGCTGCTTGAACGCGTCGATCAACTGGTGTTGCAAGGCATCAAGTTGCTGCGTCACGTAGACCGGATAACTAGCTGGGTTGACCAGGCGCTTCGTTTCCGCCGGTAGCTCGGCCAATTTGGTTTGAGCAAACTTTTGAATGGCAAACACATCTTCCAGCGGTGCTTGTGCTAAGTTGATGGATTGCTGTAGCGGCACCGCGGTAAAAGCGGTCAGAGCCAAATACTTATGGGTCTGGAGCGGATTACTATCCACCACCGCCAGCGGCGTTTGAAGGGTTTCATCAGCCAGCGCCATCACATCGGCGAAGGCTTCATGCGTCCCAGGGCGATACAGCCGGTAGATTTGTTTGATGCCCGGCAAGGTCGTTTTTTCAACGCTTGCAGAGACCTTGATTTTCGGTTTTAATTGGCCGTTCGTGCGGGTCGCAGCGAGTTTATACACCCCGCTGAGCACTGGGGCGCTGGCACTGGTAATCATTTTTTCCCCGATGCCAAAGTTATCCAGCGGCGCGCCTTCAGCCAAGAGTGCCGGGATGACGGTTTCATCGAGCGCATTGGAAGCAGTAATTTTCACTTCCGGCAAACCGGCGGCGTCTAACTGCTTGCGGGCCTGTTTGCTCAAATAAGCAATGTCCCCGGAGTCAATGCGAATACCCACCGGCTGATGTCCAGCCGCTTTCAAGGCTTTGAACACCGTAATGGCATTCGGCACGCCGGACCGCAACACGTCGTAAGTGTCGACTAACAGCGCACTGTTATCGGGATACTGCTGGGCCCACGCCTGAAACGCCGCCAGCTCACTGGGAAACGCCTCAATCCAGCTATGCGCCATGGTGCCGGCTGCTGGAATGCCAAATTGCTGAGCGGCCAAGACATTGGAGGTGCTGACGGCGCCGCCAATCACTGCCGCTCGCGTGCCATAGAGGGCACTGTCCGGCCCCTGGGCTCGCCGGGCGCCGAACTCCATAATCGGCCGGCCTTGTGCGGCAAAAGTGATGCGCCGGGCCTTGGTGGCAATCAGCGACTGGTGGTTGAGAATATTCAGCAGCACCGTTTCCAGCAGCTGGGCCTGCGCCAGTGGTCCTTCAATGGTAACCAGCGGCTCGCGCGGAAAGACTGGTAGCCCTTCTGGTACCGCGCTGATGGTGCAATCGAGCTGAAAATCAGCCAACATGGTCAAAAAGGCGTCATCATACAAGTTGAGGCTGCGTAAATACGCCACATCTGCCGCGTCAAAATGAAAGTCCCGTAGCACTTGCACCACCTGGGCTAACCCTGCGGCAATGACAAAGCTGCCATGATCAGGCACATCCCGGTAAAAAATATCAAAAATTCCCCGCGTGTGCGGCAGGTTTCGCTGAAAACCATTCGCCATGGAAAACTCGTACAGATCCGTTAGCATCGATAAATTGCGCATTTTTCTTCTCCCTGTCTTGACACCTAATTGAGTTTCATTCTAGCACACTCACAGGGCCGTCATGAAAAATCTGCTAAAACGGATTTGGTGCGCCACATTACTTTATTCATCATCAGCGCAACCGGCAGTGTTTTTTCCTTGCGAAATCTACTACACTAACAGACGTAGCAACCAAGGAGGAAAAACATGCAAGCAACCATTCCCGCCATTCTTGCCGCCCTCGCTGCGGCAGAAACCATTATTATTCACCGTCATGTGAACCCCGACCCCGACGCCATCGGCTCCCAAACTGGCTTGGCCGCAGCGCTCAAGGCCGCCTATCCCGACAAGCACATCTATGCCGTGGGTGAAGCCGCACCACGCCTGGCTTGGATTGCGCCGCAGGACACCATTGAACCGGCCGAGTATCAACATGCGGTGGTCGTCGTGATCGACACCGCCAATGCCCCGCGGGTCGCCGGGGCCAACTGGCAAGCCGGTCAGCAAGTCATTAAAATCGATCATCACCCTGACCGCGAGCCCTTCGGTGACCTCAGTTTCGTGAACACGGAGGCTTCCAGCAGCTCCGAAATCGTGGCCGATATGATTAAAGCTTCAGCCAAGTTGCAACTGGACCAAACCGTCGCTGCCCGCCTTTACGCCGGAATTATCGGTGACACTGGCCGCTTTTTGTACGACTTGACCAAAGCCCACACCCATGAAGTCGTCGCCGACCTGATGCGTACCGGCATCGACGCGCCGGCAATTGGCCGCGCCGAGGAAGAAATCACCCCGCAAATCGCCAAGCTACAAGCCTACGCGCTGGGCAACCTGCAAGTTTCCGCCAACGGCGCCGGCAGCCTAATCATCACCCAAAAAGTGATCGGTGAATTTGGCCTGGCCCAAGACGAGGCCCAAGCCGCCGTCAGCACCGTCGGCCAACTCACCACCGTCCGCAGCTGGGTGGTCTTCACTGAACGCCCAGATGGCCAGTTCCGCGTTGAATTACGCGGCAAACAATGGCCCATCAACCCAATTGCTGTCGCTCACGGTGGCGGCGGCCATCCCCTGGCCAGCGGCGCCATTGCCAAGAACTTAGACGAATGCAACCAAATCATCGAAGAACTCGATCAACTCAACGGCGAACAATTGCACTAACCGTTACTGTTATTGAGCGGGGCGCGGTGGTGGTGGGCGGAGCTTGGCAGGGGTCTGGCCGTGAATCGATTAGCGACCGGCAGCCCGGCGCGCTTTTTGCGCAGGGCTGCCCAAAGCTAATCGCGGCAAAGTTGAAGACACCAATGAGCGCAGCGAAGGTGGCTTCAACTTTAGGTTCGAGACCGGTCTTCGGCTCGAACCGGCCGCACCGCCAGCACCCCTGCCAAGCGGAGCCCACCGCCGCCGCACCCCGCGGCCCCAGCGCAACTTTCGCATTTCGCCGCCGAAACGCCTACAATAGAGAAGAAATTCCTTGAAAGAGATGATTCTTTTGACAAAACGCATTAAAGGTTCCTGTACCACTATTCTGGTCGGCAAAAAGGCCAGCATTGACGGCTCCACCATCATCGCCCGCAACGAAGACGGCGCCGAAGCCCTCAACCCGGAAAAATTCATCTATGTGAAGCCCGCAGACCAGCCACGTCACTACCAAGCCGTGTTGAGCAGTTTCCACCTCGACTTGCCTGACGACCCCATGGGCTACACCTCCACACCAGACGCTGTGGATGGCCACGGCATCTGGGCCGCTGCCGGCATCAACAGCGATAACGTCGCCATGACCGCCACTGAAACCATCACCACCAACTCCCGCATCTTAGGCGTTGACCCGATGGCCGAAGATGGCCTTGGTGAAGAGGACATCACCGCCATTACCCTGCCTTACATCCACTCTGCCCGCGAAGGCGTCGCACGCCTGGGCAAGTTGCTGGAAACATACGGCACCTATGAAACCAACGGTATTTGCTTCTCTGACCAGGACGAATGCTGGTACTTTGAAAGCATCGCCGGCCACCACTGGGCTGCGATTCGCATTCCCGATGACGCCTATGTGATTGCGCCAAACCGCTTTAACATCGATCATTTTGACTTCGATTCCGATGACACCATGTCCGCCCCAGATTTGCAGACCATCATCGAAAAGTACCATCTCAATCCTGACCAAAACGGCTACAACCTGCGTCACATTTTCGGCTCCAGCACCGTCAAGGACACCCGCTACAACAACCCGCGGGCGTGGTACGGCCAGAAGTACTTCAACCCCGAAATTGAACAGGATCCGATCGACCAAGATCTGCCATTTATTTGCCACACCGACAAAAAGATTTCGATTGAAGACGTCAAGTTTGTCCTCAGCTCCCATTACGAAAACACGCCTTATGACGTTTACGGCACCACTAATACCGAAGGCGAAAAGAAACTCTTCCGCCCAATCGGCATTAACCGTAACCAGGAACTACACATTTTGCAGATTCGCAATGACGTGCCTAAGGCCATCGCTGGCATTCACTGGTTAGCCTTTGGCCCAAACACCTTCAATGCCGTTGTGCCATTTTACGCCAACGTCACCGACACCCCAGAGCAGTACAAGAACACCGGCGCGCATTACGATCAGCGCAGCCAGTACTGGCTGTCCTACCTGCTGGCAACCTTCGGCGATTACGACTTCCACTTGTTTGAAGACTTCGAAAACATCTTCGAGCAAAACACCGTTGGCGCATGCCGTCATCTCCAACTGGAAACCGATGCGGCTTACCAAAATGAGGCCGACATCCCGGCTTACCTGACCAAGGTCAATGCCCAGTTGGCAGACATCAACTTCAACAATTCCAACAAACTGCTCGGCCAAATGATCGAACTGGCTGCCCCACGGATGCAGCTCCAATTCACGCTTCACGACTAAGCAGCGCTAACGTCACCAGCCCAAGCTGATGGCGTTTTTTGATGCCCTGAGGCCGGCGCAAACTCGTGGCAACTTAAGGGAACACGTGTTATTCTACGAGTACAATCAGGAAAAGGGTGGTTCCATGACAATCAACATTGGTGCTGGTAGCAACCAGCGCAGTTTGACCGATCAAGATGCAATTGCGCTCACCTCAGGCCACGAGTTTTGGACCACCGAAAGTCGCGCCGGCATTCCCAGCATCCGGCTGAGCGATGGCCCTCATGGCTTGCGCTTTCAGGCCAAGGCCGGCGACCATCTCGGCCTCAATGAGGCGGCGGTGGCCACGGCCTTTCCCACCGCTAGCGCCAGTGCCAGCAGCTGGGACCCGAGTTTGCTCAAAGCCATGGGCCGCGCCATTGCCCAAGAGGCGCGCCACTACCAAGTCGATGTGGTGCTGGGGCCAGGCGTCAATATCAAACGCAATCCGCTGGGCGGGCGCAATTTTGAATATTTCGCCGAAGATCCGCTGCTGGCTGGTCACCTCGCCGCGGCTTGGATCAATGGTCTACAAAGCGCTGGCGTCTCGGCCTCGCTGAAGCATTTTGCCGGTAACAGCCAGGAAACCGACCGCTTGCGCTCGAATTCGTTGATTGACCCGGTGGCGCTGCACGAGCTCTACCTTGAAGCCTTTCGCCTGGCGGTGACCTTGGCCCAGCCGGACACAGTGATGACCGCCTACAACCAAGTCAATGGCACCTATATGAGCGACCACCAGTATCTGCTCAATGACGTGCTCCGCGGTCAATGGGGCTTCAAGGGGCTCGTGGTCACCGACTGGGGCGGTTTGAATGATAAAGTGGCGGCGCTGAACGCTGGCACTGACTTGGAAATGCCAAGTTCTGGCCATTTATTCGACCGCCAGGCTGAAACTGCCCTTGCTAGCGGCCAATTGGAACGCACGGCCTTGGCCCGGGCTGTCAGCAACATTGCCCACTTGGCCAATCAACCGCGCCCAGCTGGCGGCGACCAGCAGACTTTACTCGCCGCCAATGCTGACCTAGCACAGGCGATTGCCGAGCAGTCAGCCGTGCTGATGAAAAATGATGGTTTGCTACCTTTCGCCGCTGAGCAACCGCTCACCGTGATTGGTGCGTTGGCAGCGAACACGCGAATTCAAGGCGCTGGCTCGTCGCACATCACGACCCCAGAAACCACTTCAATTCTCGCTGGGCTTCAAGCCGCGGGCCGCGAAGTGACGTATGCCGCCGGTTATCAGCTGGATGGCCAGCCTGACGTCGCCCTCCTTGAAGCAGCTACCACTGCCGCCAAACTCGAGCAGCCGGTGGTCCTGGTTGTGGGGTTACCGGACACGGCTGAAGCGGAAGGTAGCGACCGCCAAACCCTCGCCCTGCCGGCTAACCAAGAGGCAGTCATTGCCGCCGTCACCGCCGCTAACCCACAAGTGGCCGTCGTGCTGGTGGCCGGTTCGGTGGTGACCATGCCTTGGGTCACCCATGCCACGGCCATTCTCAATGTTTTTCTTGGCGGCGAACGCGTCGGCGCGGCCACCGAGCGGCTATTATTTGGTGCCATCAGCCCTTCCGGTAAGCTGGCCGAAAGCTATCCCCTGCGCTACAGCGATGTGCCATCCCAGCAATTTGGCCAGCCGCTGGATGTGCCATACCGCGAAAGTCTGTATGTGGGTTACCGTTATTATGACAAAGCGGCGCTGGCAGTGGCCTTCCCCTTTGGCTATGGCTTGAGCTACACCCAATTTCGCCTCGATAACATTACCGTCCCTGAACGCACTGTGACGGTGGGCACCAAGCACATTAGCGTGCAAGTAACATTGACCAATACCGGCAGCTGCCGCGGCGCCGAAGTGTTGCAAGTTTACACTGGCCAGCTGGATCAGGCGCAACTCACGCCACTACGGGCCTTAGCCGCGTTTCAAAAAGTGTGGCTCGCGCCAGGCGAGCAAACCACAGTGACCCTGCAGGTGCCGCGTCACGCCTTTGAACGCTGGCAGGACTCCAAACAAGCCTTTCAGCTCGCAGGCGGGGCCTGGAGCCTCAGCGTTGGGACCTCCAGCCGCGACTTGCAGCCACCCGTCCCGATGACGGTGGCGGCCCCTGCCGCTAAAACCAGCGTGCCAAGCTGGTATCAGCAGCCGCAAGGCCAACCTAGCGCCGCTGATTTTACGGCGTTGAGCGGCTTGACCCCGCATGACTCGGTGGCGCAGCCTGGCACCTTCACCCGGCTGAGCACGCCGCGCGCATTAGCCCAATATTCACGCACCATTAACGCACTGGCCAAAGTGATCATCGGCAACATGCAACGCAAAGAAGACGCGGATCCGCACTCCCCAGCCGGCGAATTTTTAGCCACCATTGTCTGGGATACCCCACTGATCAGGCTCGCCCAACAAAGCGGCGGCAGCTTGAAGCTCTGGCAAGTTGACTGGCTGGTGCGGCGCGCCAATCATAGTAGGAGGCGACCATCATGACCGACAAGCAAACCACTTTTCCTGAAAAAGCGAGCTACTGGAGCTACTTCACTGGCCAAGGCATGGCGATGAGCTTCTTAACCGGCATGCTAACGACCTACCTGCTGCTCAGCGGCATTGCCGCCACGCAAATCGCTTTTGCTATGGTGGCGGTGAAGCTGTGGGATGCTTTCAGTGACACGTTATTCGGGATTATTTTTGACCGGGTGCATTTCAAAGGCGGGCAAAGTCTGCCTTGGCTGCGGCTGGCGATGGTGCTGGTGCCACTACTCACCGTGGTGGTGTTTCACATTCCGCAAAGTTTGAACCCTGCTGGTAAGCTGGTGTGGTTCGCGCTCAGCTATATTCTGTGGGATACGGCATACACCATTAGCGATGTCCCAATCTACAACTTGGTCACCCTCATGACCACCGCCACCACAGAGCGCAATGGGATTTTGGCCGTAGCACGGATGGCAGCGATGGTGGGTACCTTTTTGACCAGCATGGGCGCCACCTTCATGGTTTCCGAGCAGGTGGGCTTCTCGTTTGGCACCACCGCGACCTTGCTAGCGGTGGTGATGCTGCTGCTGATGCTGCCGGTAAGTTTTGTGGTCAAAGAGCGCGTCCCTAATCAAGACGCCACCACCAGTTACTCGCTGCGCCAAATGTGGCAGTATGTCAAAGCCAATAAATATTTGCAACGTTATTATCTCTACTACATCATCGCCGGCATCACCGCGACCAATGCGGCGGTGGATCTATTCGTGTCATATTACTTCTTTGGCAGCGCGCTGGTGTCCACCCTTACCTTACTCGCCACTTCGATTCCGATTGCCATTTTATCGCCGCTGATGGGCGTGATTCTGAAACGGGTGGACAAGTTCCGTCTGTTTTTCTGGAGTGCGGTGGCCTTTGCCGCTACCGCCTTGCTGGTTTATCTTGGCGGCACCAGCAGCTTACCACGGTACCTCACTTTGGTGGCCATTCGCGCCATTCCGCAAGGCATTGTACTGACGCTTAATTTGACCTTCACGCCTGACATTGTGGAATACGGCCGCTTCACCACTGGAATCGATGCCCGTGGGATTGCTTTTGCCATTCAATCCTTCGCCGGCAAATTGATCTCACTGGCCCAGCCGCTGGGGCTGTTCATTCTCGGCTTGTTCGCCTGGGAACCTTTGCAGGCCAACAGCTTCGCCGCGCTTCAGCACTTGGCCGTGCACCAAAGTGGCCAGGCGTTAAATGGCCTGTGGATCGTCGCCCAACTCGTACCGGCCATCGGTGCTGGCATCGCGTTAATCCCACTGTTGGGGTATCATCTTCACGACCGCGATGTGCAGCTGATGGCCGAAGCCAATGCCGGTAAGATCAGCCGCGACACCGCACAAAAGCAGCTCGCACGACTTTAAAGGAGGCGGCACCTATGCCAGTCAATATTCATCGCCATCAAGCCCCACAATGGTTTCAAGCAGCCGACTTTGGCATTTTCATTCATTGGGGGCTTTACAGTGTCCCGGCCTACGCGCCAGCACCAGTGACGGGTCCGGGCAAGCATCCAACCTTGTACGAACAATTTAAGCACCAGCCTTATGCCGAATGGTACGCTAACAGCATGCTCTTTCCCACCGGCCCCACCGGCCGCTATCATCAAGCCCATTATGGCGCGGCCCCTTATCGCGATTTTGCGACGGCGTTCAAAAAAGACGCCGCAAAGGTGGACGTCGAGGCGTGGGCGGATCAATTTTCCCAGGCCCATGCCAAGTATGTCGTGGTGGTGACCAAACATCATGATGGCTTCGTGATGTATGACACTGCCGTTCAAAACCCCAAACAGCTTGATTATCATCTGGATTTTGATTTTGTCGGGGCGTTGGCCAAGGCCGTACGGGCCCGCGGCATGCGGTTTGGGGTGTATTATTCCAGTTTGTTCGACTGGTCGTTCAAGCACGAACGCATTCAAAGCGCCGCCAGCTTTGCCCTTGGCAACCCCACCAGCCAGCAGTACCGCGATTACGTGTGGGCCCAGTGGCATGAGCTGATTGACCGCTACCACCCGGATATTTTGTGGAGTGATATCGGCTATCCCAATGACCCGCGCCTGCCGCAGTTGTTCAAAGACTATTACGCTGCGGTGCCAGAGGGCATGGTCGATGACCGCTGGGGCGATTACCGGAACTGGATGCGCCATAAAGCTTTGTATCCGCTGGTCAATCTTGGCGGCGCGGTCCAAGGCGTATTGGCCAAAAAAGGCCACACCAGCGAGCCGCCGTATTACGACTACCGGACGCTGGAATACACCACCGACTGGCAAGGCCAGGCGCCTTATTACGAAATCACCCGCGGCATGGATCTATCCTTTGGCTACAACCAGGCGGCGCGGCCTAGCGACTTTCTGACGGCCAAGCAAATTCGCCGAATTGTGGCCGAAGCCCGGCCGCGCAACGGCCGCCTGCTGCTTAATGTCGGGCCCAAAGCCGATGGCACGTTGCCGGCGCCCCAAGCGCAGGTGCTGGCTGAACTGGCCACCAAACCTCTATAAAGTAACCAAAATGCCCCAACTTTCGCCGTGAAAGTTGGGGCATTTTTCTCAACTGGCTGAAGCCAATTAAATCGCCTTGAGGTACCAGGTATCACAGCCGTTGTGCTCATCCCCCGCGAGCGGCTGAGCCAAGCGGGTGAAGCCCTGGGCCTGATACAGCAAGTTGGCAATCGGCAGCTTGGTATCGGTCACGACATACATCTGCTGGTAGCCCGAAGCCCTAGCCGCGGCAATCGTGCCCGCTAACAACCGCTTAGAGAGTCCTTGCCCGCGTGCGGCCGGCGTCAGATAAAGCTTTTGCAGCTCGCAAATCCCGGCTTCAGGTCCCACGGGTCCGAAACCACAACCTCCCAGCACGAGGTCGTCATGATCAGCGGCAACGGCGACGAAATATCCCGCGTGTGGCAAGCCTGCGTAATATTCGGCCAACGCGCCAATTTGCGGATCATAATAGGCGGTACCCGGCTGCGCCAAATCGGCTTTCTCCAAGCAGGCTTGCAAAATAGCTTTCATCTGGGCATCATCTTTGGGCTGAATGGGACGAATGACAGGCATCGCAAGGCCTCCTTGCTGAATTGAATGTTCCCAGTCTACCACAGGCGCCAAAAAAGCGCCGGGGTTAACCGACGCTTGTCATCACTATTCAGGATCAATATCGGCCAAGTTTTCGCCATTGGATTGGATAACCTGCTGATACCAGTAGAACGAGTCTTTCCGGCTGCGGGTCAAGGTGCCTTCGCCGGCGTCATTTTTATCGACATAGATAAAGCCATAACGCTTGTCCATCTGACCGGTCCCGGCAGAAACCAAATCGATGCAGCCCCAAGGCATGTAACCCAGCAAGTTGACACCGTCTTCTTCGACTGCGGCTTCCATTTCCTTGATGTGGGCGCGCAGGTAAGCGACACGATACGGATCGTGAATCTTGCCATCCGCTTCCACATGATCAATGGCACCGAGGCCATTTTCCACAATCATCAGCGGCTTGTCATACCGTTCCGCCAACCAGTTCAAACTCCAGCGCAGGCCCAGGGGATCGATGGTCCAGCCCCATTCGGTCTTCTTCAAATAAGGGTTCTCGACGCCTTCCTTGTCGCCCACAAAATCGTAATACTGGTTGTCGGCTTGGCGCGCCACCGTGTTGGAGGCGTAGTAGGAGAAGCCAACGTAATCCACCGTGCCAGCAGCGAGCGCGGCGCGGTCTTCATCGGTAATGTCAGCACGATAGCCAGTCCGCTTGAAGTAAGCTTCCATGTAATCTGGATAGTGGCCGCGGACATGCACATCACTCCAGAATGAGCGCTTCTGCATCGCCTTTTCGGCCATGAACAAGTCCTCTGGCTTGCAGGTGGCCGGGAATTGCGGCGTAAAGTTGATCATGCAGCCGATTTGGTTGTTCGGGTCAATTTCGTGGCCAGCTTTCACCGCTAGCGCACTGGCGACCAATTCGTAGTGCGAAGCCTGATACATTGCCCGCGCTCGGTCATCATCCGTGGCCCCTGCCGGGAAAATCAAGCCGGAGTTGGTGGCCATGGAAAATTCGCGGTTGTAATCGCACTGATTGTCGATTTCGTTGAAGGTCATCCAGTACTTCACACTACCCTTGTAGCGCTTAAAGCACACCGTCGCGAAACGGACGAAGAAATCGATCAGCCGCCGGTCGCGCCAACCGCCATAAGCTTTGACCAGATGCCAAGGCATTTCAAAGTGAGACAAGGTAATGACCGGCTCGATGCCATACTTATGACATTCAGCAAACACATCGTCATAAAAAGCGAGGCCCGCCTCATTAGGTTCCGTTTCATCGCCATTCGGGAAAATCCGGGTCCAGGCAATCGAAGTCCGGAACGCCTTAAAGCCCATTTCGGCCATCAACTTGATGTCTTCTTTGTAGTGGTGATAAAAATCAATCGCCTCGTGGTTAGGATAGTTTTTCCCAGGAATTACGCCATCAGTAATCTGGCGTTCAACGCCATTGGCCCCAGCGGTCATCACATCGGCAATGGACATCCCCTTGCCGCCTTCTTGCCAGCCACCTTCGAGTTGATGCGCCGCTACCGCGCCGCCCCACAGAAAACCATCAGGTAATTTCGTCATAAAGACACCTTTCCTTTCCCATTCGTCACATAGACCAATTTCTGTTTCGTGATTACCTTAACGTAATTCACTACCTCGGTAAACCGCTTTCTCGTTACTTTTCCGGAACGTGTTATTTTCGAGGCTGCGGAGGGCGGCGCTCTTAGGATGATGGCCAGCCTAGCTTGAGGCATTGCCGCCGCTCTTTGGCGGCGAGGCCTCAAGCGTAGCTGGACACTCATCCGTTGCCGCCCGCAGCGCGACTATACAGGCTGCGGAGCATGGGCGCTTTTAGCCAGATGGGTAGCCTAGCCTAAGTCCTTGCCGTCCGGTCCTGACGGCGAGGACTTAGGCGTAGCTATCCACTCTGGCGTTGCCCATGCGCAGCGCGACTATACAGGCTGCAGAGGGCGGCGTATTTTTCATCGCATCAAAAAAGCTCGAGCCATGGCCCGAGCTGATTGCTTTACGGTTTAATGCTAGTCCTCTGTCGCCATCAAGAGCCGGGAGCAGAATGCCGCCAAAATCGCGCCGACTTCTGGGGCCACAATGTACAGCCACAGGTGACTCAAGGCGCTGCCACCAGCAAAAATAGCGGGGCCAATGGAACGCGCTGGGTTCAAGGAAGCACCGGTCAAGTTGACGCTGAAGATGATCAGCAGCATCAAGGTGACCCCAATCGCTAAGCCAGCAAAGTCGCCATTGCCATGATCATCGGAGGTAACGTTCAAAATCACGACCAAAAACAGGAAGGTGGCCAAGGCTTCAACGAAAAACGCCGCGCCCACCGACAGCTTTGGAAAGTCGGTTTGGGCCATTTGGGTGGCTGGCAGGTTCAAAGCGCCAACGATGACCCGCACGGCACCACTGGCAGCAATGGCGCCAACGATTTGGGACACGATGTAAACAAGACCTTCACCAATGCCGGTGCGGCCGTTGATCATAAACGCAGTGGTGACCGCTGGGTTGAAGTGACCGCCGGTAATGCCACCAAAGGCATAAGCCGAAATCGTAATCGCTAACCCAAAACCAATGGCAATGGTCAAGGCGTCGCCCTTAGCGAACAACACCGCACCACTACCTAAAAATACCAACAGGAATGTGCCCATAAATTCTGCACAGATTGCTTTCATGTCTTTTCCTCCGTTATGCACTTGCTGATTTTCGCCTCACACAGACGAGCAAGTAGATGATTGCGCCAATCTAGTATAGCATAGCAATGCCGCTAAACCGGCATTATGCGGCTGATAAATTGTTATCGATTTAATTTTGTGTGTACAATATCGGTAATTTCGGGCCAAAAAAGCCAGCCTCGCGCGCAGGCGAGACTGGCTGGTCAAACTGCTTATTTGCCCTGTTTCTTCAGGGTTTTGATGGTCCGCAAGGCGCGCTTGCGGGTCTTGATATTGGGACTTTGCATTTGGCGCCGCGCGGTGGCGGCATCAGTTTTAGCCATGAGCGGCTCCTTTCTACCAGCTCGCCTTACGCACGCCAGGAATCTGACCTTTGTGCGCAAGCTGCCGGAAGTTCAAGCGAGACAGGCCGAACTTGCGCATGTAGGCATGCGGACGGCCGTCCAGTTCATCACGATGGTGCAGGCGCACAGCGCTAGAGTTGCGAGGCAACTTAGCCAAGCCGGCATAATCGCCTTGTGCCTTGAGTTCCTTGCGGCGAACAGCATACTTGGCAACCAATTGGGCCTGCCGCTTCGCCTTTTCAATTTTTGCTTTTTTTGCCATAAAGTTGACCTCCTCAGTCATGTTTGTTCGACGCCTAACGCGCCTGAATTTTTTGAATTTGTTTGTATTGAGCCATCATCCAACTACGGTACGTTTGGCCTTTAGGCATGGTTTCGGTGACTTTGACAATCGGCACCCCAGCGGCCTTGGCTTTCGCCACCATATTGGTCACGATTTTGCTCTCGACTTGCGTATTTTGCACGAAAAAAGCGACTTGCTTAGCCTCAAGGGCGCGCTCAAGTTTGCGTACATCCTGGGGACTGGGGTCACTACTGTCCTCAATCGCGCGCGCAAAATGCCCGTTCATGATGTGATAGCCCAGCGCCGTGAGGGTATTATCAAAAACCGGTTCCGACACCGCGACGGTTTGGTTTTTGGCGCTGGCCTTCAGTTTGGCTTCGAGGTCAAACATGGGCTGCAGCGATTTGATGTAGCGCTGAGCGTTTTTGCGGTACGCAGCTTGATGCGCCGGATCGACTTCACCATAGGTTTTCGCCAAGGCGTTGGCCATTTTGACCATCATCTTGAGTTTATACCAGATGTGCTCGTTTTCACCGGCCTTCACCCCGACCACTTTGGCCGCCGAAATGGTTTTGACCAGATCATTATCCGCCGCGGTGAGCCGACTCATCCAGCTATCATAACCGGCGCCGTTAACCACCACCACATTCGCATTCGCCACGGTTTTCGCGGCTTCGGTGGTGGGCTCATAGTCATGCGGGTCCACCGCCGGGTCGTCGATAATCGCCGTCACGTGGCCGTAATTGCCGGCCACGGCCTTGGCAACTTCGCCGTAAAAATTCACGCTAGCGACCACGGTCAGCTGCTTGTGCGCGCTAGGTTTGGGTGAACAGGCGGTCAAGCCCAAAAGCATGATCAGGCCCAAGAGCCAAAAATGGCGTTTCATAAACAGTCTTCCCCCTGCTGATTAAATGAAAATCGTAACCAATACGATTAACATCTATCGATAATACCGACTTCAAGGGCGGCTGTCAACACTTACTTGAAGTACGTGACTTCACGTTTGGCCCCCGCCTGAACCGGTTCGCTATGATGAAAGCGTTTTCTAATTGTGATATAATTTCCCCACTACCACCAGGAGAATGGGAGGAAACTAGAATGAAAAAGACATCGCGTTGGGTGCTTGCTTTTGTCATCGTGCTACTCATCGGAGGCGGCTTGGGTTTTGCGGGGGCCAGGCTCACGCAGCCAGCGACGCCGCCGACATCTGAAGGCTACACCATTGTCGTCGGCCCGACGCGCCACAAGACAGTCAAATACGCTGATCGCTCAGGCGGTACTTACAGCTTTAGCAATCCCAAGGGTGAGCTTTGCGTGATCATTCGCCGGAAAAACACCTTCACGCTGTACCAACTGACGACCAACTAAAGCATTCAAATAGCCCAGACTCGGCGCATCAGCTTACGCTGGGTCTGGACTATTTTTCTGTGCGCACTTATTTAACTGGCTTAATATACGGCACCCGAGCGACGGTGACGCCAACGCTGGTGCCGGCCACGTTAGCGGCGCCCGCCACCTTCACCAACTGCTCGGTCGTGCCAGTGAGAATCACCCCACGAAACTGCAAAGTTTTGGCGGAAGCCTTGAGGGCCAGCTTCATCCCAGCGCTCCGTGTCTGGTTTCCCCAGTACCCACGCAAAGCCGTTTGCCAATCCTTAAGCTGACGACTGGGACCTTGATCATAACTGAGATCCATCCCAATCGGGTTTTCGACTAAGCCACTATTATCGCCTTCCAGGGCCACACGCTTGGTGTCGTTAAAGACATACCCCCAGGTCAAATTGACATTTTTTGGCACCCATTGCTTCAGTTCCGCATACGTCACGGCGCGGGAAAAAGTCACTGCAATTTCGCCCACATGGTTGGGTAGCCGACTCAAGCTTCGAGCTTCATTCGGTAGGTCATGGGTGTGCGTGTAAAAGCGAGCCACTTTCTGCAGGGTCGTGTTTTGAAACTGCTGGCGATCTGTGTTTTCATCAAGGCGATTGGAAACCGTCTGGGTAAAACTCTCGTCCATTTCCCAGTCGTGGAAACTGTAATGCGACGTGTATGTTCCCCAAGGCACCACATAACCATCAATTTCCTTATATTCCTTGGTGACAACATTCCCGCCAAAGCTGGAATTATTAGCAAGCATTTCACTGGCCACCGTCACATTCGGCTCCGCCACCAAATGATAATTCGTGAGCGCGGTGTACAAGGCATCGGTTTGACGCCCACATAATTGGTTGAGTCCACTATAGGCGAGCGGTCCTCCAATGATTAAGACAACCACGGCAATCAGCACCATCATCAGGCGCTGGCGCCATTTGGCTTTGCGTAAGGCTTGATCTAACATCTTATGTTTCCTCCCATTGACCGCGCAACTGCTTCCGTGCGCGGGCTAACATCGTTTTGACACTGGCCGGTTTGATGGCCAGCAGCGCCCCGATTTCTTCATATGAAAAGCCGTAGTAATACTTCCGCGCCACGAGCTCCTGCTGGTTGGCCGGGAGCGGCGCAATTAATGTCGCAAAGCTTTGCGGCGTCAGCGTACTGGCTTCCGGCAGCTGCTGCGTCAAGGTTTCGCGGCGGTGTTTGCGCAGTTCATCGAGGCAGGCGTTCAGGGCAATCCGGTAAAACCAGCCATCAAAATTGCGCACTGACAAGTTGGGCAGCAGGATAATGATTTTTTCATAAGCCGTGGCCACGGCATCCTCGGCATCGGCCCGTTGAATGCCCCGCGCTTGCAGGCGCTGCACCACTTGCTGGCCTAATGTCAGCAAGTGAGCATCAAAGTCTGACTTTACCATCTCACCCCTCCTTCCCTTAATAAGACGTTTGAACCAGCCTTAAAGTATACAGGTAATTTTTGAGGAGCAAAACAAAAACCAGCGCCACCGCCAAATTGGCGATCACGCTGGTGCCTAACATTATCGGCTTAATCCACTGCCGCCTTCTGGTGGGCCAGTTCGGCCAAGGCTGAAGCGCCATTCGTGGCAATCACATCTGAGTACCACGCAGCCGAGGCTTTCGGCGTCCGCGCCAGGCTGCCGTGGCCGCTGTCATCGCGGTCGACATAAATCAGGCCGTAGCGCTTGGCCATTTCACCAGTGCCGGCGGAAATCAGATCTAGCGCCGTCCACATGGTGTAACCCATCAGATCCACCCCATCTTCCACGATGGCATCGTGCATGGCTTTGATGTGCACCCGCAGATAATCAATCCGATACAGGTCATCGACGACACCATTTTTGAGTTCATCGACGGCGCCGAGGCCATTTTCCACGACCAACAGTGGCACTTGGTAGCGCTGATACAGCCGGTTCAGCGTCACGCGCAAGCCAATTGGGTCAATTTGCCAGCCCCAGGCTGAAGTTTCCAGATACGGATTCTTCTGGCCGGCGAGCAGGTTAGCCTCACTGGTTTCACCAGCTTCGGCGGCCAAACATGAGCTGGAGTAGTAGGAAAACGAGTAGAAATCCACTTTCCCTGCCAGCAACGTTGCTTCATCCTCTGAGGCCAGATCCAAGGTGACGCCCATTTTAGCCAGCTTGGCTTTGGCGAAACTTGGGTACGCGCCGCGGACATGGACATCCCCGCAGAAGTGATTGAACCAATCGGTGCGCTGCTGCGTCGCCAGCACATCTTCCGGCTGGGGCGTCAGCGGATAAGACAGGCCATTAGCAATCATACAGCCAATTTGGTTAGCTGAATCAATGCGATGCCCGGCGATCACAGCTTTAGCCGAAGCCAAGAACACATGATGCAGCGCCTGGTACTGCTCGGTTTCATCGCCTGTGCCAAAGAAGTAATCCGCCTGGGCGGCCGAGCGTAAGCCCAGACCAATCAACCGGCCAGCGCTGAGGGTACCGAAGTTGATTTCGTTGAACGTTAGCCAGTGCGTCACCAGGCCGCGGTAGCGGGTAAAGCAAGTCTCGGCGTAGCGCACGAACAGGTCAATCACCCGCCGGTCCGCGAAGCCGTTATAAGCCGTCACCAGATGGTATGGCATTTCGAAGTGACTCAAGGTCACCAGCGGCGTGATGTTGTTTTCCCGGCATAAGGTGAACACCCGGTCGTAAAACGCGAGTCCTTCTTCATTGGGCTGGGCATCATCACCGTTGGGAAAAATGCGGCTCCAGGCAATCGACAGGCGCAGACATTTCAAGCCAATTTGGCCAAACAGGGCGATGTCTTCTTCGAAGCGGTGGTAGAAATCCACGCCGGTGTGCGAAGGAAAATAGTCATCGAGGTCCAAATCCTCCACGAAGCGGCGCGGCTGGGTGCGACTACCGGCGGTTAAATGATCCGCCACGCTTGGCCCCTTGCCGCCTTCGTTCCAGGCTCCTTCACATTGGTTGGCAGCCAAAGCGGCGCCCCAGAGAAAATCAGTTGGAAACGGCATGGACAGCCCCTCCCATCGCTTCTTGGGTATCGGCAACGACAGTCAACAGCGGCGTGCCTGCTTCGATTTGGGCATCTGGCGTCAGTTCCGCAATCACATCGAGGTAGTCATTGGTATTGGTCACCACCATCGGGCTCACCATGGAGTACCCGGCGGCGCGAATCGCGTCAATATCAATCGTGGCCAGCAAGTCGCCAGCTTTGACATGTTGCTCCGGCGCCACTTTCACGTCAAAATGGTCCCCGCCTAATTGCACGGTGTCCATGCCCAGGTGTAGCAGGACTTCAGCGCCAGTGTCGGTAATCAGCCCAATCGCATGTTTGGTCGGGAACACCGTCATCACGGTCGCGTCAGCCGGCGCCACCACATTGCCATCGCTTGGATCAATCGCAATCCCTGCGCCCAGCGCGCCGTCGGCAAAAGCGCCATCTGGCACATCGCGCAGCGGCATCAGCTGCCCATTCATCGGGCTGGCCAACACAGTATCGCGTTCCAACGTTGGAGCGCCTGGAATGCCTTCATCTTCAATCGCATTCACCACTGGATCATCTTGATACATCACATAAGCCGCAATGAAGGTTGGAATCATCGCGACCGCTAAGCAAATCCCGGCATACATCAGATCACGACTCGGATTTTCAACACTCAGCAAGCTCGGTAAGGCGAACAGGCCCATGCCGCCCATGCGGTAAGCCATCATGCCCAAAGCCCCACTAACTGCGCCGGCCAAGCCGCCACCGATACAGGACAGCACAAACATTTTCACCCGGGGCAAGGTCACCCCATAAATCGCCGGTTCCGTCACGCCGAAAATCCCAGAAATCCAGGCCGGTAAAGCAATGCCTTTGAGCTTTTTATCATGCGTCTTCAGCCAAATCGCTACGACAACCGCGGTTTGCGCGAAGGACACCCAGGTGATGGCAGCCATAATGGCAGTGGGTTGCCCCGCGGCCAGTGGAATCATGGCCATCACCACAATCATCATGTGGACGCCGAACATCACCAGCAGTTGCCAGGTGGCGCCGAGCACCAGCCCAGCCAAAATCGGGCTGAAGTTGGTCAGGGCTTCGACGCCTTGCATGATGACCATAGACACCGCGTTGGCGGCTGGGCCAATCAGCATGAAGCCGATCGGCACGATCACCAGCAGGGTTAGCATTGGGACCAGGAACGTTTTAACCACATCTGGAATGACCTGATTCAACCAGCGTTCAAGCGGTGCCGCTAACGCCACCATCAGAATCACCGGCAAAATCGTGGAGCTGTAGCTGGCATTGAAGTTCATGCCCCAGAAGTTCAAATCCACGCCGTTAATGGTGGGATGCACCAACGCCGCCCCAATAATCAGGCCCAAAAACGGCGTCATGTTGAATTTCTTGGCGGCATTGAAGCCAATGATGATCGGGAAGAAGTAGAAGCAGGCATCCCCAATCGCATTAAGCAGAATATAAGCGCCGGCTTTATCAGAAACAGCGCCGGTTACCATCAAAATCACCGCTAGGCCTTTGATCATCCCGCCGGCACACATCACGGCCAAAGCGGGCATCATGATGCCAGAAATTAAGTCGATCACCCGGTCGCCGAATTTCATTTTCTTCGGCGCCGTGCTCGTGTCGCCGGTGTCAATGCCGCCGACGCGCACCACTTCATCGTACACATCAGGCACATGGTTACCGATGACGACTTGGTACTGACCAGCTGATTGCAGCACGGTCACCACCCCGTCCATGGCCTTGAGGGCTTCGGTATCTGCCTTGCCCTCATCTTTGAGTTGAAACCGCAGCCGAGTGACGCAGTGCGTCAGGCCCAGAATATTTTCCCGGCCACCGACTTTGGCAATAATATCGGTTGCTAACTGTTCATATTTTGTCATGATAGTTCCTCCTGAAAGAAGTTTTCTTTCCGAAGGTTTGGCCAACTTAATGTCACCATCCAACGATCTGACTGGCTGCGAGGCAGCCTACTGCGCTTTGCGGTACACCAGCCGTTCGATATGCAAGGTTAAATACCCGCACTCAGCTGGCGTCACCGTAAAGCCATAACGCACATTTAAAAAGTGACTGATTTTCTGGGCACAGCTCGCCGGCGTTTGGTACCGCTGGTTGATGAGCGCCAGCAATTCCTCATCGACGGTGGCCATCGCTTCGTTGCGATACAGCCGCTGGGCGAAGAATTTGAGATGGGTAATGAACCGGCCGTAATCCGGCGTGGTTGGATCCGGTTCGAAGTGAAAATGGTGGCGGACAATGCTCAAAATTTCTTGCATCAGCCGCGTCACCACTGCCGCATCAGAGCCGGTACTGTCAGTGGCGGCGTTCACCAAATGAAAAGCGATAAATCCAGCCTCATCGGCAGGCAGACTCACATTCAGCTTGGCTTGCACCAATGCCAAGGCGCCTTCTGCGACGGCGAACTCCCGCGGATAAAAGCGCTGGGTGTCCCAAAACATCACATTCGGCAACACGTCCCCCGCTTGTGTGCGTTGCACCGCGGTGGCCAAGTGATCGGCCAAGGTCAGCGCGACGCCAGAATGAAGACTCAAGCCCGCTTGTTTGGCTTGGGTCAAAATCTGACCTGTCAGTTGCAAATAGACATACGGAATTTCAGCCAACAATTGCGCGTACGCCACCGTACTTTTGGTTTGTAAGGTGAAGGTCTGCGCAATCGCGGCCACATCGAGCTCATCGCCGGGGCGCTTGCCGAACGCCAAGCCGCGGCCAGAGACAATTTGGTCTTGGCCATTCCCGGTGCGGACAATGGCCACATTGTTGTTCAGGACTTTGTGGATTTTCATGCGGCGCCCCCTTGCTGAGATGAACTGACCTTGCGCGCCAAAGTCAGTCGAAGAAAACGGTTCCATGGAATAATTTAAGCGTAGCAAACTGACTCTGCCTTGTGCAAGCAAAAACAGTAGCTTAGGTTAATTATTTTTATAACGAATATCTGATATTAATTGATTTTTGGCCAGCAAAAAACGCCACCAGACAATGATGCTGACTGATGGCGCTCATTTTGCTTTTCAGTTTGACCGGTTAAGCATTCAACAGTTTCGCCAGTTGATCCAAGCGGCCTTTCACATGCGCAAACGCTGCATCGAGGTAATCTGGCTTGGTGACATCAATCCCGGCCCGCTTGAGCAAGTTGACTGGGGTGTCGGAATTACCGGCCTTCAAGAAGGCCTTATACGCCGCCACAGCCGGTTCGCCTTCCGTCAAGATGCGCTTGGCGAAGGTCGTCGCAATCGCTTTGGACGTAGCATACTGATACATGTAGTAATTGTAAAAGAAATGCGGAATCCGCGCCCACTGCGCCTTTGGCCAAGGCGTTGGCGTGACGCTGGGACCGTAGTAAGCAGCTTCCAGCTCATCCCACTTCGCCGTTAACGCTTCGGCCGTTAAGGGCTGGCCGCTGGCTTCGGTTTGATACATGAACAGCTCAAACTCGGCAAACCGCGCCTGGGTGTAGAAGGTGCCTAAAAAGTTCTCGACTTCATCGCTTAACAGATAAATCTGCTTGGCCCGATCGTCTTGGGTGGTATTCAGCAGATAAGCATTAAGCAGACTTTCATTCGTGGTTGAGGCCACTTCCGCAGTAAAAATCGGGTACTGCGAATCCCAATATGGCTGATTGGCATTGGCGTAAACGCTTTGCATCGCGTGACCGGATTCATGAGCCAAGGTACTCATGGCATCATAGTTATCGGCCCAGTTGAGCAAAATATACGGATGCACGCCATACGCCGCATCTTCAAAGCCGCCAGAGGTCTTGCCTTTGGTTTCCAGCACATCGACCCAGCGATGAGCAAATTCGTCCTCCAGGTGTGCCTGGTAATCGCTGCCCAGTGGCGCCAGCGCCGCCAAAGTTGTGGCGGTGGCTTCATCATAGGTTGGGGCAAATGGCGTCTTGCCACCGGTCAGCGGCAGCGATAGGTCGTAGGGATGCATCACATCTAAGCCCAGCGTTTGTTTACGCAGGGCATAGTAGCGATGAGCCAGATCCAAGTGCGCATGAGTTTCGGTGAGCAGCGTGTCATACACCGCTTCCGGGATCTGATTTTGACTCAGATCCATCGCCCGGGCCGACGAATAATGGCGAATCTGCGCCAGGGTGTTTTGGGCATGGACATGGGCCTGCAAGCTCTGGGCAAAGGTGAAACGATGGTCATAATACGCGGTATCGAACTGTTCGGCCGCTTGCTTACGCACTGGCCGGGCGCCATTTTCGGCAATGACGCGGCGCAGGCCCTTGGTCATTGGCTGCGTTTGGCCATCATATTCAATCGTGCCAAAGGTCAAATCGGCATCATCCAGCGTGGATTGAATCGACTCTGGCGCATCGATGGTGGTGCCCAGTGCCGCCAGCACCCGCTCTTCGCCTGGCGCCAGCACATGGCCCACCTGCGTGCGAATCGCCGCCAAGGCATGGCGGTACTGTTTCAACGTGGGTTCAGCCGCCTCGAACGCTGTCAGCCGCGATTCCGGCAAGGCCACAATCGCCGGTTCCAACCAGGCCACGGCTTGCGCAAAGGCCGTCGAGGCTTGCTCAGCGGTTGCTTCCAGCTGCTGAGCCTGAGGATCGGTGGTGTCTTGCGCCACCGCCAGCATACTGTACATGCCGATGCGATCCAGCGCCTCGCTGGCTTCGTAATAGCTGGCCAGCGTCTTGGCAAACTGCTGAGCATCAGCGGTAAACGTTTGCTCCTGCTTGGCCAACGCCTTCGTCTTGGCCTGTGCTGCGGTCACCGCTGCGGTGAAGGCCGCCTCATCGGCAAATAATGCGGTCAAATCCCAGGTCATGGCCACTGGCGCCTCACTGCGTTTGATTTGTTCTGTCATCTTATTACCCCTCTCGCCCATTTGGCAAAACTCTGTGTGTTCACTGTAGCATTGAAGCCGGCGGGAAGAAAGGCCTCAGCAGCAGGTGATGAGCCCGCCCCGCTTGCTAGCCATCACCGCAGTTAGTAATTCAACCATAAATCAATGATGTCTTAGCGTATAATAAGACCATTCAAGCTGGAGGATTTTATATGCTAGGCACATTTTTCAACGTTCTGATGATTATGATTGGTAGCACCGTGGGCAGTGTCTTCAAAAAAGGCATCCCCGATAAGGCTAATCACGCCTTGATGACGGCCATGGGGCTGGCGGTGATGATGCTAGGCATCAATACTTCGGTGCAAAAAATGCCCCATAGCCAATATCCGGTACTCTTCATCGCCAGTATGGCGCTAGGCGCCTTAATCGGTAGTTTGCTGGATTTGGATGACCGCTTCAATCGCCTACTGGCCCGCGGCAAAGGAGGCAGTCAGCTGGGACAGGGGTTGTCGACAGCAATTTTGCTATTTTGCATCGGCACCTTGTCGATTGTGGGCCCGATGGAAGCGGCCTTGCACCAGGATTACACGTTCCTGTTTACCAATGGCACGCTGGATTTGATCACCTCGATGGTGCTCGCCTCGACTTTCGACATTGGGATTATCCTGACCGCCCCGGTACTGCTGTGCTGGCAAGGGAGCTTGTATCTGCTGGCCAAGTTGCTCCAAGGCGCCATTTCTACCCCGCTGTTGACTGAGATTTCCATTGTCGGCGGCGTGCTGATTTTTGCGTCCGGGGTCAACATTCTCGGCCTCGCCAAAATCAAAACCCTCAATCTCCTGCCCGCGCTCCTGATTCCCCCGCTGTTTTTCTTGGGCATGAGCTGGTTCCATTAACGCCAAAAGCCGCCGTTCAACCTGATGGGCTGAGCGGCGGCTTTTGGCGTGTTGAATTAAATGAGGATGCCTTCAAGGTGATCCATTTCGTGCTGAATAATCTGGGCCACAAACCCACTGACGGTTTCCATATGGGGCTTAAAGTTTGCATCTTGATACGCCACGGTAATTTGCTGATAACGCGTGGCTGGTCGTTCGCCGGATAGCGACAGGCAGCCTTCTTGCGCTTGGTAAGCGCCTTGCTTGGCCTTAAGCACTGGATTGACCATAATCTGAGCGAGCGGCCCGCGCTGCACAATGATGATGCGCTTGGCCACCCCAATCATGTTCGCTGCCATGCCAACACAGCGGTCGGCATTGGCGGCTAAGGTGTCCTGCAAATTCTGGATCACCGGTGCATCCAGCGGCGTGGCCGGCTGGCTTGGCTGCTGCAAAAAGAGTTGATCGCGATTAATTGGTTGTTTCATGCTTGTCTCCTTAAATCACGGCCAGCACGGCGTTCACTACCAGCCACACCCCATAAAAGATCACGACAATCCCAGAAGCGATGTTGATCCACATCAGCACCCGCCGCGGCAGGCGATTGCGGAGTAAGTTAATCACCGTTGTCACCACGAGAAACCACAGTGCCGTGGAGGTGATAATGCCGCCAAGAAATACCCAGGCCTCAGTCATGGTCAAAGGGCTCCGCAAAGCGCCTAACGTCACGCTAGTATCAATTAAGGCCTGCGGGTTGGCAAAAGACACCACAAAGGCCCCAGTGAACCATTGCTTCAGTGATTGTTCCTGATGGTCGTTGCCAAAAGACGCGGCGTTGGCGCCGCGCACAATGCCATAGCCCATCCAAATCACCACCAAGCCGCCTAGGCCCATCACAATGATTTTGATCACCTGATTGGCGGCAATCAAGGCGCCCATGCCCAGAAAGGCAATCGACGTCAGCAGCGTGTCGGCAATCCAGATGAAGCCAGCCACCAGTAGCGCCCGGCGCAAGGTATTGCTCATGGCGTTGTTAAACGCATAGATATTTTGCATCCCGATGGAACTCACCAACGCCAAGGAAATCACCATGGCGCGAAAATAGACGGCCAACATTGCCGCTTCGCCTCCTGAAAACGTGCTTTTTCTATCATAGCATTCAGCAGGCGGGTTTTCTGCAAAAAAAAGAAGCCACGCGGCCTCTTTTTGCAGTACTTGATGTTAAATTACTTCTTCAGCAACTTCTCAGCCAAGGCCTTGATTTCGTCATCGCTTTGGTCAAGCAGTGGCTTCATCGTCTCTTCGGTCTCAATGGTATTGTGGTTGTTGTTCTCCATATAGTAATCCCACAATGCATCACGAACTGGGGTTTCATCATCGCTCCAATCAAACACCGCGTTCATTGGTTCATCAAGCACCAAAGTCTTTTCAGGATCTGCTGCCATGATCATTACCTCCATTGTTTTCTTACTTGAGTACAAAGCCATTATAGTCCAAAACTGCCCCACCGCGTCAAAAAATTAGCACTTTATTTCAGTGAGTGCTAATTGCTTGACAAATGACACTGCGCTCTGCGTGATTGACATCGGTTCCGGGTTGCTCAAAAATGAAGCCAGATTGATTTTGATGAAAGCCGTGACCCCCATGAACGTCCTGCGTAGTATGTTTTCCTCGCTTAGTGAACGTAACTTTCGTTATTTTTGGCTCGGCCAGTGTGTCTCCACCATGGGAACTTGGGTCCAGCGCACGGCGCAAACCTGGCTCGTGTATGAAATGACCCGGTCGGCGTTCAAGGTCGGCCTGCTGTCAGCCTTCCAATTTATCCCGATTTTGGGCTTGACGCTGGTCGCCGGGACTTTAATTGACCGCTTTTCCAAGCGGACGATTTTGATTGTCACGCAAGCCGCATTCTTAGTGCTAGGCGCGCT
Organism: Lacticaseibacillus suilingensis; assembly: GCF_016861845.1. GTDB lineage: Bacteria > Bacillota > Bacilli > Lactobacillales > Lactobacillaceae > Lacticaseibacillus > Lacticaseibacillus suilingensis. The sequence continues at coordinate 27,856 of NZ_BOLV01000001.1, read as the reverse complement.
GATGACCGTGCTCGTCTACACCGGCACAGTCCAGTACTGGCATATTCTCCTGATTGCCTTTCTGTACGGCTGCTTTCAGGCGTTTGACACCCCCACCCGCCAATCCTTTGTGGTCGAACTTGTCGGGCAAAAGAATTTGATGAATGGCATTTCCCTGAATTCCACCATTTTCAACTTGGCCAAAATCGCCGGGCCTTCGCTGGCCGGCCTGCTGATGGCGCAGTATTCCGTTGGCTTTTGCTTTTTGGTCGATGCGATTTCCTACTTAGCAGTTTTGCTGGGGCTGTTCCTGATTCATCAAGACCATGTGGTGGCTTCCCACTCCCATCGCAAAGTCTGGACCGATCTCAAGGAAGGCCTGGCTTATGTCTGGTCGCATCAAGCCGTGCGCCTGTCCGCCGAGCTGATGCTGATTGTTTGCACGCTGAATTTCAACAACAATGTCATCATCCCCATCATGGCCAAAACCGTGTTTCACGGCGGCGCTCAAACTTACGCTAACCTGCTGTCGGCAACTGGGGTGGGCTCGTTAATCGCCGCCTTTTTGATGAGCTATCTTTCGCGCTTTGGCCTTCAGCGCAACATCTACTTATGGGTCGGCATCGGCACCGCCACGCTGCAAGCCGGGATGCTGTTCGTGCGCAACTACGCGCTGGCCATGGTGGTGATGGTGCTGATTGGCTTTTGCAACATGATATTCCTTAACCAGTCCAACGCTTCTTTCCAATTCAACATTCCCAATGAATTGCGGGGCCGCATCATGAGCGTTTACGTGCTGCTCAACCAAGGGAGCACGCCGATTGGCTCGCTTTATGTCGGCACGGTAATGGACATTGCCGGCGGGCTGTGGGGCTTCCCTGCTTGCGGGATTTTGGCGTTGGTTTTGCTGGTGCCGCTGATGCTACTGAACCGGCCGCTCGTCAGCAAATGGTTCCATCAAGGGAGTCATCAGGCCCAGTTGTAACGCAAAGACCCAGTCGAAAAAGTCGACTGGGTCTTCTTTTATCTTCGTCGTCAGCGCCGGTTCACAACAGCGCCCGTACCCGCTTTTGCAAATCTGGTACCACTTGTTCATCAAACCAAGGATTACGCCGGAACCAGCCGTAATTCAGCGGCGAGGGATGCACCAACGGCAGGTATTGCGGCAAATAGTCCTGATAGTGCTCAACCGTGGCGGTCAATGTCTTCTGCCGCCGCTTGCCCAAGTAATAGCGCTGGGCATACATACCAATCAGCAGCGTCAATTGCACATGCGGCATGAGCGCCAAAATCGGTTCGTGCCATTTTTCAGCAAAGCCTTTGCGTGGCGGCAAATCGCCAGACTTGGCCTTGCCGGGGTAATAGAAATCAAGCGGCAGAATGCCAATTTTACCTGATTGATAAAACTCTGCTGGCGTGACGCCCATCCACGCCCGCAAACGATCGCCGCTAGGGTCGTTCCAAAACGATTCGGTTTCCTGCGCCTTACGACTTGGCGCCTGGCTGATAATCAGGAGCTCGGCAGTGGCCGGCGCTTTGTACAGTGGCTTCACGCCGGCGGCAGTGTAGTCAGCGTTTTGCTCATCGGCTTGAATGGCGTTGAAGATTTCCTCGGCAGTTTGCATCCGGTATCCTTTCCAGTACGTGATACCGCCTAGCCTACTGCATTAAAGCACGGTCTGCAAATTGTCCTTCAGCACTTGGGCAGAGTCTTGCAGTCGCTTGAGGTCGGCCGGGTTCAAGTCCAGTTGCAAGATGCGATCCAGCCCGTTGCCGCCCAGCAGCACCGGTACCCCAATCGAAACATCATGCAGGCCATATTCACCCTCGAGGTGCACCGACATCGCAAAGGCGGCATGGTCATCGTTCAGCACCGCTGCCGTCAGCCGCGTCAGGCTGGCCGCAATGCCGTAGAAGGTGGCACCTTTCTTTTCAATGATGGAATACGCCGCCGTCTTGACGCGCTCGCTAATGGTGGCGAAGTCCTGGTCTTGCTGGGCTTTGGGCACAAAATCGCACAACGGCTGACCGCCAACCGTGGCATAATCCCACACTGGAAATTCCGAATCGCCGTGTTCGCCCATGATATAGGCGTGCACCGTGCGGACATCGATGTTGTACCGGCGACCGATTTCAGACCGCAGCCGGGCACTGTCCAGCGCCGTGCCTGAACCGAGCACCCGATTGCGCGGCAGGCCGGACAGCCGCAGCACCAGCTCGGTCAACACATCGACTGGGTTGCTGGCAACCAAAATGATGCCGTCAAAATGGTTGGCCATAATGTTGTTGGTGATTTCAGTGATGATTTTGGCGTTTTTAGCCAGTAGCTGAAGCCGCGTTTCGCCTGGCTTCTGCGCCACGCCAGCGGTGATCACCACGATGTCGGCGTATTCGCAGTCGGCATAATTCGCGGCATAAATATTTTTCTGAGCGACATAAGGCAAGGCGTCGCTCAAATCTTCCACATCCCCTTGCACCCGCGTCATATTGACGTCGATGATGCCAATGCTTTTGCCGACCCCAGTGATCAAACAGTTGAAGGCGTAGCTGGAGCCAATCGCGCCGTCGCCGATCAGGACAATATTTGCTGATTTCATTAGGATTCTTCCTTTCGTATTGCACAATTAATTAACCGCTTTCAGTATACCGGGGTTGTTATTAAAAGGGAAATACGAGGCATCGTGGGCTGGCCTCACAGCCTGTAGTCGCGCTACGGGTGGCCAACGCTCGAACGCTTAGCTACGCAACAGGCCTCGCTGCAAACCCAGCAGCAATGCCTGTTGCTAGACTAATCGTCGAGCTAAATACGGCCACCCTCCGCAGCCTGATAAACCGCTTTCACGTTTTGTGTTAAACTATTCCCAGATAACCACTTTTGGGAGGCAAGATCTTGAAAAAAATCCTTGTTGTCTTAACCAATACCACGCGCTTCGTTAAAAAGCCGGAAGCCACCGGGCTGTGGCTCGGCGAAGCGACGGAGTTTGTTGACGCCGTGACCCCACAATATGAGGTCGATTATGTGAGCCCGCGCGGCGGTTATGTCCCACTCGATCCCCGCGGCATGAAGTATGCCGATGAGGCCGCTTTTGGGCTGTATCGCCAGCCTGACTTTCAGCAGCGCGCCTTGGCCAACAGCTTGGCGCCAGGAGTCATTAATCCCCTCGATTACGCCGCGATTTACTATACCGGCGGCCATGGGGTGATGTTTGATTTTCCCGAAAACGCCGCCTTACAAACGATTGCCCAGCAAATCTACCAGCACGGCGGCTATGTCACCTCGGTTTGCCACGGGATTGCGGGGCTGCTTAACTTACGCGATGAAACCGGCCATTATCTAATTGAAGGCAAGCACATCACTGGTTTCACGACCCAGGAAGAGATTCTCTCTGGCAAGCGCAACCTGGTGCCGTTTTTGAATGAGCAAGTGGCCGCCAGCCGCGGGGCGTTATTTGAAAAACGGCGGGCGTTCAAGCCGTTTGCCGTCAAGGATGGCCAGCTCATCACTGGGCAAAATCCTTGGAGCCCGAAAGCAGTGGCCAGCACCTTGCTCCAGGCCCTAGACGCCTAGCCTTGCCATTTAGGGTTGTGCTAGAGTATAAGGCAAGGAGGCGAGGCCGATGACCGCGACTGAATTTGAACAAACCTTCACCTTGTGGGTGCTCTACTTTTTTGCCTATGCCTTCGTCGGCTGGCTCTGGGAAAGTGGCTATGTCAGCGTCAAAAAGCGGCAATGGACCAATTCCGGTTTTCTCGCCGGCCCCGTCATTCCGGTTTACGGCTTCAGCATCACTGCTGTGCTGGCTTTGGTGCAGCCTTTCGCCCATAATTTGGTGCTGCTGTACTTGCTTTCGGCGCTCGTGATCACGGTGATTGAATATGTGACTTCCTGGCTGATGGAAAAACTTTTCCACGCTCGGTGGTGGGATTATTCCAAAATACCGCTCAACCTAAACGGCCGAGTGGCCCTGCCCATCTCGGCTTTTTGGGGCGTCGGGGTGGTGCTGGTCATCAAGTTCGTCCATCCAATGGTCGCCAATTTTGTCACCCGCCTCGATGTACGCTATGGCATTTTTGCTGCAATCGTCATGCTGGCAATCTTCATGTTTGACTTCGGCTTCAGCCTCGCCAACGTGTTGGCTTTCGGCGCCGCGACCAAGCGCATCGGCGATGCCATCGACACCAAGAAGCAGGAACTGATTACGCAGGTCGACACGGCCACCGCCAAGCTGAGCCAAGACGAGCCGCGCTGGTTAGCTGACTATCGCCGCAATCAAGGCGCGCAGGCCACTTTGCCAAAACTCAGTTGGAGTCAGCGGCGGTGGCTGAAGAGCTTCCCACATCTGCATTTGAATGATACCCAGACCTCAGCCAAGGATATTTCCGCCTTAGCCGAACTGCTGAAAAAAGCTCGAAAATAGCTCGAATCAAAATGCCAAGTGCGGCGCAGACCGCACTTGGCATTTTACTGTGGTTAGAATTTAAATTGCCAGGTCGTTTGCAACTGATACGGATCACCTGGCATCAAGGTGATCGCCGACCAATCCTGACCGCTCGGCGGGGCGACTTGGGCTTCCAAGGTGACGCCGCTGTGGCGCCTTAAGTGCGCCGCCACGCCTTGCACCTCATCCCAATGATTGCCCGTGTAGACCACCACGGCCGGCGCGCTAGTGGTCATGGTGACGGCCCGCCCTGACGCCCCGGTTAAGGTGGCAGCCTGGTCGTGTTTGAGTAAGAATGGATGATCCAGCCCGGCCCCGCCAAGCACCTGCGGCATCACCTCACCCAGCCGCCGCGGCTGCCGGAAGTCAAATGGCGTCCCTGCCACCGCCGCCCAACCGCTAGGGAGATGATTAGCTGCTAGCGGTCCGTAGTAATCGCTGGCCAGTTGCAAAGTGGTCTGAGCCACCGTCGAATCTGGGCCATCCAAAGCAAAGTACACGTGATTGGTCGCGTTAAACAAGGTCATTTGATCCGACTCCGCAGTTAAGGCATACGTTAGCCGGTTATGATCATCCAGCAGGTAACTCACGGTGGTTTTCACATTGCCCGGGAAGCCGTTGTGACCGGCGAAATCCACTAAAGTGAAGGTCACCCGATCAGCAGCCGGACCTTCGCGGTAAGCCAAGTTCCAGGCCTGCATATCCAGACCATCGGGGCCGCCGTGAATCGTGTTGGCCCCTTCATTGGCCGGCAGGGTCAATGCTGCCTCGCCCCGGTGCCAAGTGTGGCCTGGCACGCGCGCGATGATGCGCCCCACGGTGCCACCGAGTAAGTTGCGCGCCTCACTGTAATCACTTGGCTGCGCAAGATGCAAAATGACATCAACGAGTCGATTGCCGGCTGGCACCCGCACGCGTTCCAGCGTCGCACCGTAATTCAGGAGGTCGACTGTCATCCCCTGGTGGTTGACTAATGTGATTTCATACAGCGGCTCACCTTTCAGTGTGCCATAACGTTTCATGGTAACCGTCATTATTTTCTCCTCACTTTGCCTATGGCTAAGCAAAAGCCGTCCAGCGTAGGACGGCTTTTTCCCTTATTCCTCAGCTGCCAACAAGCCAGCTGTCAAACTGGCTGTTGCCCCATAGACCTGATGATACAGCTGATAGTACTGGTCATAGTTGCGTACAGCCGTTGGGTCTGGTTCATAAGTCGCTGCCACCTGCACGAAATTTGCCGCGCAAGCCTTAAAGTCGGCGAACCAACCCAGCCCCACTGCCGCAATCATCGCCGCGCCTAGGCCTGGCCCTTGATTAGTGGCCAAACTGACAATCTTTAAATTGAGAATATCGGCTTGGATCTGCAGCCACAGCGGACTTTGCGCCCCGCCGCCAATCGTAATGGCCGAGGCAAACTGCCGCCCACTGGCTTGGTATAGCCCCAGCAAATCGCGGAAGGAGAAGGTGATGCCTTCCAGCACCGCACGCACAAAATCCGCCCGGGTCTGGCGACTATCAATCCCGATGAAACTACCGCGGATTTTGGCATCCGCATAAGGCGTGCGCTCCCCCACCAGATACGGCGTGAACAGCAAGCCGTTGGCGCCAGGCTTGGAGGTTGCGGCGCTGGCCACCAAGCTGGTGAAATCCTCATCTGCGGCAAAGGTGTGCTTGAACCAATTCAAGCTGTGTCCAGCCGCCAAGGTGACACCCATGGAGTAGTGCTGGCCTGGCACCACATGGTCAAAGTAGTGCAACTGCCCATGATAAGTCGTGGTGGGGTCCGGCTCAAAAGTCGAAACCACACCAGAGGTGCCAATGCTGACCATCAATTGGTCAGCGTTGAGCACCCCAGCCCCTACCGCCCCGCAGGCATTATCGGCGCCGCCGGCAAAGACCTTCACGGTTTGGGGCAAGCCCACCGCCGCCGCAAAGTCGGCAATTAAGGTGCCGACACAAGCGGTGGCTTCTACCAATGGCGGACACATGCTTGCAGGAATGCCAAAGGTCTGCAAAATCGTCGTGGACCACTGTCGGGTGCTTTCGTCGAGCATCACCGTGCCCGCGGCATCGGAATAATCCAGTCCAAGCTGTCCGGTCATGCGGTAGCGCACATAATCCTTGGGTAGCAGGAAAACTTTTGCCGCAGCGAAGTTCTCAGGTTCGTGCTTTTGGACCCACAGCAACTTCGGTAAGGTGAAGCCTTCCAGCGCCCGGTTGCGGGTGATGGCGATGAAGTCATCGCCCATCTTTTGCTTGATCTGCTCGACTTCTGCGGTGGTGCGGGTATCATTCCACAAAATCGCTGGCCGCAGCGGCCGCATGGCGGCCGAGAGTAGCACCAGCCCGTGCATTTGGCCCGAAAAGCTTAACCCTGCTACCTGGCTGAAATCGACGTCAGGTTGCTGGTGCAGCTTCTGCAAGGCCGTTTTGACCCCGCGAATCCAGTCCTCTGGATTCTGTTCACTGTACCCAGGTTGCGGCTGCGCCAAGGGATAATCGGCACTGGCGGTGGCGAGCGTTTCGCCGCTTTGCGCCACTAACAGCACCTTGACGGCACTGGTGCCTAAATCCACCCCAATCACTGTTGCCATGTTGGTCCTCCGTTACTTTAACGTCTGAATAATGTAATGATTGAGCGTGTCCTTGAGCTGTTCCAAGTGACCGGAATGCGTTGCCGCGATCAAGTCACTTTGCGGCTTGTCGATGACCTCAGCTTCCAAGCTCTGGAAGGTCGCCGTGCCATTTTCAATGGTGGCGCCAACGCCAGATTCATAGCTGGCATAACGGTCCGCAATCACATCTTCGAAGACATGATCATCGATCAGCTTTTGCGCCACCCGCAGGCCAGCGGCAAAGCTATCCATGCCGACAATATGCGAGTAGAACATATCTTCGGCTTCAAATGAGGAGCGCCGCGGCTTGGCATCGAAGTTCAGGCCGCCTTTGTGTGGACCGCCGTTCTTCAAGACTTCGTACATCGCCAAGGTGGTTTCGTACAAATTAGATGGGAATTCGTCGATATCCCAGCCAATCAGCTCATCGCCTTGGTTGGCATCCAGTGAACCCAACAAACCGGCTTCGCGGGCAGTGCGGATTTCGTGCTGGTAGGAATGGCCCGCCAAATTGGCATGGTTACCTTCCAAGTTCAGCTTGTAAGTACCAGCCAAGCCATAGGTCTTCATGAAGTTAATGGTGGTGGCGGCGTCAAAGTCATACTGATGCGTCATTGGTTCCTTCGGCTTGGGTTCCAGCAGGAGTTGACCATCAAAGCCGATTTCCTTGGCGTAATCCGCCGCCAGGTTGAAGAACTGCCCCAGGTGATCCTGTTCCCGCTTCATATCGGTGTTCAGCAGGGATTCGTAACCCTCACGCCCGCCCCAGAACACATAGTTTGAAGCGCCGACGCGCTTAGCCGTTTCCAGGCCTTTCTTGACCTGCGCCGCTGCATAGGCAAAAACATCCGCAAATGGTGAAGAAGCAGCCCCAGCCACGAACCGTGGGTTGGTGAACATATTCGCCGTGTTCCACAGCACTTTTTTGCCCGAAGTCTTCTGGTAATCAGTAATCATATCCAGAATTTCGTCGAGGTTCTTGTTGGTTTCCCGCAGCGTGTCCCCTTCTGGCGCAATGTCACGGTCATGGAAGCAGAAATAGTCCACGCCGAGCTTATCGAAGAATTCAAACGCCGCTTCAACCCGCGCTTTGGCCAGGTCCATACCGGTGAATTCGGAGTACGGCCGCTGCGCCGTGCCGTCCCCAAAAGGATCCACCAGCTGCTGGTCAAAGGTGTGCCAAAAGGCCACCGCAAACTTCAACTGATCACGCATCTTCTTGCCGCCAACGAGTTCATCCGGGTTGTAGTACTGAAAACCCAGGGTCGATTTCAGACTGGTTGGGCCGAGGTACTTGATACTGTCCACATTCGGAAAATAACTTTGCTTATACATCAAAAAGCCTCCGTTTAGTTTGTTTATATAACTTACTAACTACGGGACAAAGGTACCACCGGCCGGGAGCAAGGTCAACCCCCTTTTTGAAAGTGCTTGCAAGCTAAAAGTGCAACTGGCGGCTGCCTAACCCCAGGACCTGATGCACAATCAACGTCGTGCCGCCGAGCGTAATCGCGTGCTCACCGGCCTCGCCCAAAGTCAGCGGCACCGCATGCCCGGCCGCCGTCAGCGCGCGGGTGAGGTCAGTGAGCAAGTCAGGATTAGCCGCAATGAGCCCAGAATTAATGACGACGATTTTAGGATCGTAACTGGCCACCAAATTGTGAATGACCAGCGTCAGGCGCATGACGAACTGGGCGAGCACCGGCTGCACTGCTGGGGTGGCCGTCTTGGTTAAGCTCGCGATTTCCTCGGCCTTGAGCGCATGACCGCAGACCGTAGCCAGCTGCGCCAGCACCGCATCTTCGGAACAGAGCGTTTCAATTTTCACCAGCTGGCCCTGGTCGTCTGGTGCCAAGGCCCGGCCTACTTCGCCGGCGCCACCATTAGCGCCGCGGAACAGCTGGCCATCAATGACGACCCCGGCCCCGATGCCTTTGTGAATACTCAGCGCCACCAGATCCTGCTGGGCCGCCGCAAGTTCGGTGAAATCTCGGGCATACAGCGCGGCCAAGTTGGCTTCGTTTTCAAGCACGACAGGCACCGCCAGGGCTTGCTCAAAATATGGCGCCAGCTCAATGCCATCAAGGGCCATAAACGGCGAATCCACCACCTGGTTGTGATTCACAATGCCATGTACGCCAATAGCCACGCCTAATAAGCCGTGCAAAGTCTGCCCAGCAATGGCCTCCTGAAAGGCCTGCACCTGCTGCACCATGAAGGCTAACCGCTCAGCGATGGGCGCCCCTTCGCCCCAGAAATTCGCACTATGGAGCACTTGCCCAGTTAAGGTCGTCACCATCATATCGGTGGCGTGAAAGCCTAAATCAAAGCTGACCACATAGCCATAGTGGGGATTGAACCGATGCAGCGTGGGTTTGCGACCCCCAGCCTGCGAACCTTCCCCGCTACCCACCACTTCAAGATAGCCTTCATCCAGCAGCTGGCTAAAAATATCTGAAACCGTGACTTTGTTGAGCTTTAAGGCCTTGGCCACTTGGCTACGGGCAATCGGACCGTCATTGATGACCGCCTGGAGCACATTTTTCTCATTATTTTGGCGCACGCTATGCTTACTCATTCTCGCCATCTGCTAACTCCATTCAACGTTCAGCCCGCATGAAGCGATACTGAATCAATAATTCTGCCACGGCAAAACAGGCAAACAGGATGGCATAAAAACCATGGTGCCGGTACCATGCCACCACCGCCGCCACCACAAACAAGGCCGCTGCTGCCAGGCCCAACCAGTGGGCCCATTTGAGTTTCGTGGCCATGATCCGTTTTTCTTTCCGGTCAGGTTTCATGCGCTGCCTCCTACTTACGATGGTGCTTCTTCGTGATCGGCTTTTGCTTCAAAGCGGCAGTGATTTGCGCCACCACTTGCGGCCGCGGCAAGAACTGCGGCCGCTGGCCAGCCGTCTGCTGCAGTTGGGCGGTCGAATACTGCGGCGCCAGCTGATGCAAATCTTCAGCGGTCAACTGCCGCTGGTCGGCCAAGCCCCACATATCCTTGAGGGCCTGCGTGCGAACGCCTAAGGTCCGACTTTGCCACCACTGCGACCCAATCAGCCAAGCGAACAAGGCCACCCAAGCCACCAGCCGCACATGGGCGCCAAACAGCAGACGAATCAGCCAGAAAATCGCAAATGCCCCCACCGGCACCGCAATCACAAAAATAGTATTCCACTTTTTCAGACTCACATCATCACTCCCTATCGATTGTCTTTAGTATCGGTAATTTTCTGGTGGAAGGCAAGCCGGCGGTGGTTAAATACTTGGCGGCTTCCCGCGTTGCCAAGGCGCTCAACTGATTTTGTTCAATAAAGGCCGCCACCCAGGCCGAGTCCGTTTTACTGTACTGCCGCAAAGCCCAACCGATCGCTTTTTGAATAAAAAACTCGTCGGTTTCGCGGTCACGGGCAATGGCGGCAGTCAACAGCCTGCGGTCGGTGGCGCTTTTGCTCATCAGCTGCAAGGTGATGGCCACCCGCCGGTCCCAGAAATCAGCACTGGATTCGAACCAGTCAAAGACCGTTTGCTTAGTGCTAGGCTGGCGATCAACAAACGTACCGTTCACCTTACGCCAGGCATCGACGCTGTCCCACCAGGCCTTTTGCGTCACCAATGGCTTCAGCGCCTGTAGCTCGGTCAGGGTCAGCCGCTTGACATTACGCTGAGCCAAAGCAATCGCCACGTACTGATATTCGCGCTCTGGCCGCGCATAGAGCTCATGGATCCAGGCCAGTACCTCAGGCCAAGGCGTCGTTAAGCTTTGCTTCAACAGTGGCGCTGCTTGCGCCGTCCGCGCCGGCATTTTGACGCCGAGAAACACAAAGCGATTTTTCATGTAGGCAGCCATGGGCGCGGCGTTTTGCGACTCCCCTGCCAAAGTAAAAGCTAACGTCATCTTGCACCTGCTTTCTCCGTTAACCTTAGTATACCGGTGTGCGATAATACAAGCAGACGATTTTTGTGGAGGCAACTATGACCACTTTTTATTTGATTCGCCACGGCCAAACCTGGGCGAACACGCAATTCATCAAACAAGGCCTCATCGATGATGCCCGCACCCACCTGACGCAAGCCGGCCGGCAGCAAGCAATCCGGTTAGCCGCAGCGTTTCCCATCGGCTTTGCGGATGTGCTTTACGTTAGTCCGCTTCAGCGCACCCGGGAAACGGCGACCATTTTGAATGCTGAGGCCCAGCTGCCGGTGCTTGAAGATCGACGGCTGCTGGAGATTTCGTATGGCGCCTGGGACGGCCAAAACAATCATGCGCTGGAGCGGCGATACCCCGCCTTGTACGATCACACGCTGCATGATGTGCTCCCTGCCTACAGCGAAGTTGCTCAAGGCAGCGAGCCTTTTGCCGCGGTGGTGGCTCGCATGGCGCAATTCATGACCGCCTTGACTGCCGGACGGCCTGACCAGCAAGTCATCGTGGTCACCCACGGCTTCACGGTTAAAGCCGCGGCGCTGGCGGTGCTGCAGCCCAATGACCCGATGACGCTGCCCGAACCCGAGAACACCAGCGTCACCAAAATCACGCAGACGCCTACCGGACAGCGGTACTTGTGGTATTACAATCGCACCGGCTTCTAAAAAGCGCGGCCAGCTCATCAGCTGGTCGCGTTTTGGTTTAGTCGTTGGCATTGAGCCACTGATCAAGCACCGAGATAAACTCATCATGCTGATCAAGCAAGGCCAAATGCCGACTGTTGGCGAACAAATGCCACTTGGCGCCAGGGATATGGTCGTAAACAGTTTTGGCAATCAACGGCGTGCACAGATCATCCGTGCCGTTGGTCACTAACACTGGCACATGGATCTTGTGCAGGTCAGCGGTGACTTCAAAGTCAGAAATCGTGCCATTTTCGGTGAACTCATTCGGGCCTTCAGCAATCAAGCTGGCGCGTTTGCCATTCGTTGGCCGGCGCAGTGGTTCTGGGGAGTTTTCATCCGGATCATCCCAGCAGTAGCGCTCCATGTAGCGGTCGTTGGCCGCCAGGTACTTAGGGTTGGTGAAATCGCCGGTACGCTCGGCTTCGGCAATCGCCGTCCGGTCCTCATAGCTGAGATAGCTGATCAGGCGATGCTGCTCGGCAATCCACAACTTAATGGACGACGGCGAACCATCGATCATCACCGACTTGATGCCCTGAGGATCCAGCGTAGTGAGATAGTACATCTCCAGCATCCCGCCCCAAGACTGGCCCAGCATGTGGACTTCATCTAAGTGCAAATATTCTCGTAGCGCTACCAGCTCTTCGCGCCAGGTTTCACGGACATAGACGCTTTCGTCTTCCGGCAGCGACGACTTCCCGCAGCCGACCTGATCATACATAATCAACTGACGGCCGGTTTTGGCATAATCGTCCATCAATTCAAAATAGTTATGCGATGACCCCGGCCCGCCGTGAATCAGCAGCAGTGGCGCCTTACCTGGCGTGCGTTCGCCGACAATGCGGTAATAAGTCTGATAGCCGTGAAACGGCATGTAGCCTTCTTCAATTTTCATGCAATGGCCTTCTTTTTGGTTGATGTTTTCATTATAGGCCTGGCGCCACGGCCGCGCAAAAAGCGCAGGCTGCGGAGCTGGGCGCACTTAACCCGATAGGTAGCCTAGCCCAAGGCATTGCCGCTGGGCTTTGGCGGCGAGGCATTGGGCGTAGCTATCTGCTCGGGCGTTGCCCAGCGCAGCGCGACTACAACCATCCCCCCAATCGGCCGATTAGGCGCTTCAGCGAAGCTTATTGATCGCCATACTGTTTCTGCATCACGGCCATGGTCAAGCTCGTATCCTGCCCCAGCACACCGCCGGGTAAGCCGCTATAAACCGTCCCATCCTTGGCCAAAATAATGCGGCCAAAGTGGCCAATCGACGGATCACCGTCTGGGCCATTGCTGTAGTTAAAGGAGACATCATACTGGGCATCCACAGTGACCAAGTCATCCGAGTCCACTGAACTAAACTCAGCAGACACATTGCTCTTAAGTTCATCTGGCGCCGCATCTGGCGCGGTCACCTGAGTCAGCGCCCAGTCGTAGAAGGCTTTGTCGCTGGGAAAAATTGCCGTCAAGGCGCGCTTTTTCGGCTCAATGCCTTTGGTGACATCAGCCCGCACCGTTTTGAGCTGCGCGGCAGAGACATCCTTCAGCACATTGCCTTGTTTAATCGTATCAAAGCCATGCTTCATGGTGTAATCACCATTGGCCGCCACGTCAAAGTCAGCCAGCTCCCGCGTCGACAGGCCATAACCGGAAAGGTAAATGCCCCAGACTGAAGCCTGATAGTGGTCGCCTTTAAACGCGCTGAGGCCATCATTGGTTTCAATGTAGGCCGCATCCGCCGCCTTGCCATCCGAGTAGATGTAGAAAATGCGCCGCTGCAACTCCGTCAATGAGATGCCCTTGATGTTGGTAGCCGCAATCGCCTTCGCCACTGCAGCGGTTAATTCAGCCTGGCCTGCAGCCAGCTTGGGATAGGTCATCCCTTTGATGAAGGCTTGATAAGCGGTCAACGCCTCCAGACCAACGCCAACCTTGAGCTTGCCATCCGTCGCCACTTTAGCGGTAGCGGCAACGAGTGCCTCTCGTTCTTTCAGCTGGGCCGTGCAGGTCGCCAAGATGGACGTTAATGTCTGCTTCAAAGTCTTGTTGCTGGCCTTCACCAGTTTCGTGGCCTTTTTGATTTTGGCCGCGGTGGCACTAGCTTTGATCACGGCCTCATCGTTCACCTTTTTCCCTTTCAAGGCTTGGGGCTTCGTCAACGCATTGACGGCAACCGTCGCTTTAGTGGCACGCGTCAAGCGCTTCAACGCCTGTTGCCGCTTGGTGGCAGTAGCATCGAATGACGTGATTTTTTTCGCCACCGCTTGCGGGGCCTTATCTCTGTACGTAGCGACGGTTTGGGTCAGCTTCGTGGCATTTTTGTTCAGCGCCGTCACCGCTTGGTTAGTCGTACTGGCGGTCACATAAACGTTCTTTTGCGCCCAGTGCTTGGTAATTTTCGTGTCCAGCTGTTGGCCTTGCTTCAGCGCCTTGGTCACTTGCGCATCGGCGTCGGCCTGCCTTTGATGGCCGCGGAACCAGAACACCCCGATGATGATCAAAATCACGACCAAAAAGCTGCCACCTGCTACCCACCAGGTTTTGACCTTGTTCAATTTCATGTTTGCTTCCTCCCAACTTAGGTTCAGGTTTTATTAAACCATACCGTTGAGCGAAAAAGAGTGGGCTTTTGTGTATAAAACCGGCAACAAAATAATGCTAATCACGATTTTGCTCTTGGTGGGTTGCAATAATAAGTGCTGACCAGATTATGCTATAAGACTATTCGAATTGTATCCGCTTACTAGAAGCACCTGCTTTGCGCTATAATGAAAAAGTCAGCCGCCTACTTAGGCCTTTTTTCCTAGTGATCAGCCTGAAGCGAGCGACAATACTTGACTATAAAACGGCACAATGAAAGGAGTTTTTCCATGGCATTTGACGATAATTTTCTCTGGGGCGGCGCCACCGCCGCCAACCAATATGAAGGTGGCTACCTTGAAGGTGGCAAAGGCCTGAGCACTGCGGACGTCATGACCAATGGCGCCGTGGACCAGCCGCGCCGCGTCACCTGGAAGAATCCCACCACCGGCGAAACCGGTTCGACGCCCTTTGGCTTTGGTGCCAGCAACTGCCAAGTCCCAGAAGACGCGGAACCCGCAGTCTTAGACGGTGAATACTACCCAAGCCACACCGCCACCGACTTCTATCACCACTACAAAGAAGACATCAAGCTGATGGGCGAAATGGGCTTCAAGGTCTTCCGCCTGAGCATCAACTGGGCCCGCATTTTCCCAAATGGGGACGATGCCCAGCCGAACGAAGCAGGCCTGCAGTTCTACGACAACGTCTTCGATGAATGCAAAAAGTACAACATCGAACCCCTAGTGACCCTGTCCCACTATGAAACCCCGCTGCACCTGGCGATCAAGTACAACGGCTGGGCCGATCGCAAGCTGATCGACCTCTTCGTGAAGTACGCCACCACCGTGATCAAGCGCTACAAAGGCAAGGTGCACTACTACCTCACCTTCAACGAAATCAACATGATGGAAATGAGCGGCTACATGGGCGGTGGCATCATCAATGCCACCGAGCAAACCAAAGCCCAAGGCGCCCATAATCAGTTCGTCGCCAGCGCCCTCACCGTGCGGGCCGCGCATAAAATTGACCCCAGCGTGCAAGTCGGCCAGATGTTGGCCTATGGTCCCCTTTACGCCTTGACCGCCGATCCGAACGACCAGCTTAAGGCCCAAGTGGATATGCAAAATACTTACTTCTACGCCGACGTGCAAACCGGCGGCCACTACCCAGCTTACCGCATCAAAAAGTATGAACGCGACGGCATCAAGCTGGATGACACCCCAGAAGATTACGAGCTTTTGGCCCACTACCCAGCCGATTTCTTGAGCTTTTCATGTTATGGCTCCAGCACCGTCACCACCCATGACGTTGACGGCAAAGACGGCGGCAATTTTGTCACTGGCGTCAAGAACCCCTACCTGAAGACCAACGCCTGGGGCTGGGCCACCGATCCACAGATCTTGCGCATCGCCTTGAACAACCTCTATGACCGTTACCACAAGCCGCTCTGGATTGTCGAAAACGGCATTGGCTGGGCCGATGAAATCACTGCGGACCACAAGATTCACGATGATTACCGCATCGAATACCTGCAGCAAAACCTGGCCTCGATGCGCGATGCCGTCACCATCGACGGGGTCGACCTGATGGGCTACACCATGTGGGGCTGCATCGACCTCGTTTCCGCTGGGACCGGCGAAATGCGCAAGCGTTACGGTTTCGTCTATGTCGACCGCGATGATAAAGGCGAAGGCTCCCTGAACCGGTACCCGAAGGATTCGTTCTACTGGTACAAGAAGGTCATTGCCAATAATGGCGAGGATCTGAGTAACTAAACGCAACTTGACTGAGATTGGAGAAACGTCAGTCGATGCACTGGCGTTTTTCTATGTTGAATGTGAGCTGTTATAACAGCATTCTTCGATGAAAAAGAAAAATCTCCCTTTTCAAGAAGGAAATAACACTCACAGGTATTTGTTAAAGCAGGAGGAGCTCTCTCTCACCCTCTGCATGATATTTTTAGAGATAGAGCCGATGCTGGTTGTGAATTCCACGCGACCAACATCGGCTCTTTGTGTTTACCAATTTTCCTATCTACCTTCTGCAATCGCCTCGAAAACATTTACCGATAGATTGATTAGCCACGGTAGTAGTCAACTACTGCAGTCTTAAAATCGGCAAATGTCTTACAACGTTGCACATTAGCCATGAAGTCCGGTCGGTTAAACAAATCGATTAGAATCTCATACACCTTATGAAAATTCTGATTATCCATACGGTTAAAAGCCGTCATACATACTACGTTGACAACATGATTGCTAGACCACTCTACGCCTCGTGGCACAATTGCTATGGCCACGCTTGTCCGCAACGCATTCATCTTCATCGGATGAGGGATTGCCACCTTCATAAATGCTGTCGAGCTTGCTCTCTCACGCTTCCATATCTCATCCAGAAAATCAGGTTCCACATGCCTAAGCGCAATCATACTATTCCCCAATTCTTTGAGAATATCTGCCTGTCTGAGCGGATCTTGAACATACATGAAAAGCGATTTACTGAAATACAGATCAAAATTATCGGCCAAAAAATCGACTTTTTTCCCTTCTTCAATGGCCTGAATGGCTGCGGAAATCTTACTGGCGTCATAATTTGCACTAAACGGTGGTAGCAGTACATCCGTCCTTCCTGCCTTTGGCTGCACCGGTACGGTCGTAATCAGCATGTCAATACCGGATGTGGGTACCTCGTTTTCCAAGGCAGCAAATTTTTTAATAGTTATATGGCCCGAAAAATCATCGATAATGTTCTTATACAAGCTGTCTCTGATGCCTAGGTAATGGGGACACAATATTGCGGCTGATACACGAACCTCATCGCGCTTCTGACGCTCAATCTCGGTACCCACATGTAAGGCTAGAAAGCCAATCTCATCTTCACTAAGCTTTGCACCGAAGAAATTGCCCAGCTGGTAAGCCATGAACGTTGCAATATCATAAATCGTAGGACAAGAGAGCTTGAGCGACTCCCACATTGGGTTCCTGACAACTGAATGAGCCCGAATTCTATTACGTAGGCTTTTGAGGTGCAAAGTGAAGGGTGTCAGAAAGTCATTAGATGACAGATCTACATAAAAATGGTTGTTTACTGCGGTTACTAAGTCGTTGGCCTCATTCCAGATGTCTTCAGGGACCAAGGCTTGTGTATCATCGGTCGCTTCATGTATCTGGATACCATTATTGGCTTTCAGCAGTAGTTGTATCTCCTGCTTATCCTCATTGTTAAAGTTGATAGAGAAAAAGTCGCTTAAAAACTGACATAGTTGTTCGACAATCTTGGCGGACTCTGAATGAGGGTCGATTGAAGCTTCGTTCTTGTGTGTATGATTACCATTCTGAATCCGAATAACCATAATCATGATATGGAGCACCAGATTGATGAAGGAAAAATCATTCACATAGTAGTCATTCTGTCTGATGATATCGCGAATCTGTTCGCATGCGATATCAACGCGATATTCTGGAAAACTGTCCTGAATGAACGTCAAATCAAGAAATTGCCCACTGACTTCTTCTGACATCACGTGCGTCACTAGCCGGCGCTTATCGGACTCACTACCCACAATCTGAAACTTGCTATCGGTACAGGTGAAAGTCAGGTTGAAACCGGCAAAGGTTGTATTCATCTTAGCAATGTCACTCTTAAGTGTCGAAAAACTGACAAACAATTCCTCGCATAAATCGAAAACATTGACGCTCGAATGACGATCTAATAATGCTCTTTTGACTAAAAACACACACCGGCTCTCATAGTCTTGCGGAATGCGATCCTTCATCTTGAGCGCCCTGGCTGCTTGCTCTGGATTTACTTTGTATCCCCGATTTGAGGACAAAATTAGTTCCGGAAATTCAAGGTTAATCTCGGCAATATACGATTTCACTGTTCGAACGGAAACGCCCACGTACTGGGCCAACACCTCTGAAGTTACTCGCTCGCGCTGCGTGGCTAAGTACTGTAACATCGTTATCTGCTTTTGGCGCATACAAGTCCCTCCATAATTATTTATAAGTTCATTATATTCGAGTCTACAACATCACATCGGTAGATTCTTGCACGGTGCAATTTTGCATCATGCACGGTGCGGCTATCTGGTTGAGGTCATCCAGAATTAAGCGCTTTAATATAACCGTAGTCATATGACAGAAACCAAAATAATCTCAAAGGGGATAATCTTTATGGCACAGAAACATATTTACCTCTGCTGCGGCGGCGGTCTCTCATCTGGCTTTCTGGCTCAGAAAGCACGTGGCGCCGCAAAAAAAGAAAAATTGGATGTCACCGTTGAAGCAAAAAGCGAATCAGAAGTCACTACATTCCTTCCTAAAATGGACATTCTCTGCATCGGTCCTCATTACGCATTTCGTCTAGATGCTTTTCGCGAGATTGCAGCACCTTATAAAGTACCAGTCATTGTCATTCCCGAAGACATTTACTCCATGTTGGATGGGCACGGTCTGCTCCAACTCGCGCTTAACGAAATTGAAAAGACTGCCTAAGGAGGCAAATACAAATGAATGCGATTATGTCATGGTTCACCGATAAGCTTGCCCCCGGCATGCAAAAGGTTTTCAAAAATCCGTGGATTAGTGCCGTTGCAAGCGCCATGCAGAAAATCCTGCCTTTCATCTTGGTAGGATCAGTTGTTTCAATCTACAATGTCTTTGTTCGCTACATTCCTTCACTGCCTGACCTGAGCTATGTGAATACATTTAGCTTCGGCATGATGTCCTTAATTGTTGCCTTCATGGTTCCATATTTCGGCATGATTGAGCTTGATCATCCTAAGTACACCATCACCTCAGGCCTTACATCAGTTACTGTCTTCTTAATGGCACTAGCTCCAAATGTTCTCGCCCTTGTTAAAAACGCAAAAACCGCCCTCACCAGCATTACTGTCTCAGACATCAACTACTTGGGCGGTAGCGGATTATTTATTTCAATCATCTCAGCGCTGGTCGTTATGCTAATTTTCCATCTTTACGCCAAGCTACATGTTCTGGAAGACAGTGCAGCGGTACCTGACTTCGTCATCGAATGGATTAACAATATCATTCCCATGACGGTCATCTACCTTCTGTTCGGGATTACGACCTTCTCTCTCCACGTTGATCTAGTGGCTGTCATCAATTTTATCTTCCAGCCAGTTGTCAATCTGGGACAATCTTTACCTGGTTTTCTTGTTATCAACTTTCTCTATGTTCTGCTGTACACCGTTGGGGTATCAGCGTGGTCGCTCAATGCGATTGTTAAACCAATTCTGATGGCTGGTATTGCTGCCAATGCACAGTTAGCATTAGCCGGCAGCGCCCCAATCTACATTGTTACAACTGAAACCATTTTTACCACTGCCTTGGTTGCCATGGGTGGTCTGGGTGGTACCCTGCCTCTCAACATTCTGATGCTCTTCCGGTGCAAGTCAAAGAAGCTACGGACGATGGGCAAAATTTGCATCGCACCGTCAATCTTTAACATCAATGAACCTCTGGTCTATGGTGCGCCAGTCGTCTTTAATCCTCTACTGATGATTCCAATGTGGATGAACTCTATCGTTGGTGCTTTAGTGGTTTGGTTCATTATGAAACTTGGCTGGCTCAATATTCCGGCCGGTGTCAACAATATTTCCCGTATCCCCGCTCCTATCTGCACTTGGCTGACGACTAATGATACGCGTGCTTTTCTCTGGTTCGCCGTTCTGTTTGTCATCTACACGCTCATCTGGTACCCATTCTTGATGAAGTATGATCAACAAGTACTGGCAAAAGAACAAGCCGCAGCAGAACAGGCAGTAACCCGTACGGCTGAACCAACTGCACAAAACGCATAAAGACGTTTAATTTTAGATACTGGAGACTTTTAAATGGACGAAGATAATAAGTTAATTCCTGTTGCAATGCAAATCATCTTACATGCTGGCGACGCACGCACCAAAGCTAATCAGGCCTTGGATGCGGTTGAAGTCAACGACTACGAAAAAGCATCCAAGCTGATTAAAGAGGCACGAGAAAATATTGCCCAGGCCCATCAGGCGCAAACCGACATTATCCAGGGTGAGGCTGCAGGCGAAGTCTATGAGCCATGCCTGCTCTTTACTCACGCTCAGGATACCTTGATGACCATCATGACTGAGGTCAATCTTACCGAGCGACTAATTCAGCTATTTAACGGTCTGAATAGCCGCTTCGAAGCAATCGAACATAATCATCTGAACTAGAAGGGATCAGTAATCATGAAAATCAGTACCGTCGCCCAGCAAGAACTACAAAACGGCTTTTCGAGTAACTTTCTCTGGGGCGCAGCAATTAGTGCCAAACAAGCCGAAGGGAGTGCTGATCGTGGATTAACTGTCGCCGATATCCAAGATTACAATCCAAACAATCATGCAAAGGTGAAAGGCGACTTCACCCGCGAGGAAATCTTGGAGCGAGTTGAGCATCCAAATCAGTACATCTTCCCTAAAAAGAAGGGTATCGATTTTTACCATCAGTACCGCTCCGATCTGGAACTCTTAAAGCAGATGGGCTTGAAAGCTTTTCGGCTATCGATTAGTTGGTCTCGTATCTACCCAAATGGCGATTACACTGTGCCATCAGAAGCGGGCTTAAGCTTCTACGACAAGCTTTTTGACACGATGCAGTCACTGAGTATTACACCGATTGTCACTCTGTATCACGATGATATGCCTGTCGACCTGGCGCTAAAATATAATGGATTCCTGGATGAGCAAGTCTGTGATTGGTTCGTGAATTATGCAACCACCGTTCTGACTCGCTACCAGAATCGGGTGAAATTCTGGATCCCGGTTAATCAAATCAATCTCACTCGCGTAGGGCTTAGCGCTCTGGGTATCGTTCGAGATCAGGTAACTGAGCTTGACCAAAAAAAGTTCGAAACGGTTCACCATAAATTTGTGATGTGTGCCCGCATTAAAGCAATTGGGCGCAAAATCAATCCCGAATTTAAGTTTGGTTGCATGTTGGCAGACTTTTTGGTTAACCCCGAAACATGCAAGCCTGAGGATGTCACACTCGCAACCGAAAAGAACCAGATGACAATGTATTTCTTTGCCGATGTGCAACTTCGCGGAGAATACCCGAAATACGCTCTACGCTATCTCAAAGATCATCAGATAGACTTCACCATTCAAGATGGTGACCTCCAGCTTATTCGTGATAACCGCCTAGACTTTCTTGCAATCAGCTACTACAACTCCAACGTTGTTTCTGCGGACAAGAATTCCATGGCAATTGGCGATTCAGAATTGAATCCTTACCTCAAGGCAAACCCATGGGGCTGGACCATTAACCCGTTAGGCCTATATGACTCTTTTCTAAAATACTGGGATAGATATCATTCTCCGTTGATGATCGCGGAAAATGGATTTGGGCAAATCGAAGAACTCGACGAGAATGATACCGTCCATGATGATTACCGCATCGACTATCTTCGTCAGCACCTTCAAGCGCTTAAAAACGCGGTAGAAAAAGGCGTTGATGTATTTGCCTACTGTGCATGGTCCCCAATTGATATGGTCTCATCTGGCACCAGCGAAATGAAAAAACGTTACGGCTTCATCTATAACGACCTTAACGATGATGGTACTGGTAGCGGCAAGCGCTATCCGAAAGATTCTTTTTACTGGTATCAAAAAGTTATTGCATCAAATGGAATAAGTATCTAGCTTCATTTCCCCCGCGTTGAAGTACAGCCAAAAATTTACGTCCGAAAGAATTCTCCAGTTACCCAATTTTCAAGCAAGGACAAATAGACAAACCTCAGTGACGAAGATTGATTTGATAAAATCGATTTTCGTCACTTTGATTTTCGTCAAAAAAGTTGTAATACTCTATGCACATGCGTTCTCGACCAGCTACCATCCACAAAAATAGTGGCCGACCAAAGATTTTGCCCAGGTACAGGATAGATGCACGAAATACCCAAATGCAGTATGATTAGACCTGATCTTGAAAGCGGTGATGCAAAATGCAGGAGAAGAAAACTGAGCAGGAGCGAATTAATGAGAAGTTTGTCGAAGGCACAGATAAGATGCGCCTGACGAAACCCATTAAGATGAATCAAGAAGCCCAGGATAAGATGAATGCTGCTCTGGAAAAAATATTGGATGAATTAGATTAGCACCCAGCCTTCATGCTGAGTGCTGTTTCTTTGCTATCAAGCGCCTTGTGATGACTTGTTAGAGATTCAGCACAATCCGGCGCTGTACGGGCAGGTGCTCAAAGATCTCAAGGCGCATACCAACCTGTCGATCGAGTACCGTGATACGCATCATCTGGTGCATCCAGGGACCGATATTACTTTTGATGCCAGCCACGGCCACGCATTTTCGACTAGGTACCACCCGGAACAATAAACCACAAAGCAGAAACAGAGCCAGTGTGACGTGGACCTCCACGCCAGCACTGGCTCTGTTTATCTAAGTACTAATCTAAATATGCACCTTGTTCTTTTAACGTCTGTCTGAGTGCTTGAACATCAAGCTGTGTTAAATCTGTATCGTTATTAACGACCTGTGCAGCCGCCGTCCCACAGGCTTGGCCCAATGCCATCACCGTTGGCGTCGTTCTAACCGAGGCTTGCACGTTGAAATCAACCGAAATACAACGCCCAGTTACCGCCAAGTTCTTATATGCCGGCGTGGTCATGACCTCGAACGGAATGTCATGATAATCATTCAATTTACTGCGATCAAATTCTGACGGCTTCGACTCGTGATAATCGTTCGGTGTTCCATAGCCACTACCTTGCGGGCTATGAATATCCATAGGGTAGCCAGTATGGGCAATGGTTGAGGCAAACTGCTTATGCGTCGCAAAGTCCTCCGCAGTTAAGTAATATGTGCCACGAATCTGTCGCGACTGACGAACCCCAATATTCGGCCCAGTAAACTCAATCCGACAGTCTTCAAAACCAGGAATTGTCTTGCGAAGCCAGACAAACAACTCATGACATTGAATCCGGCCCTGTATCTCAGCGTCAGATAAAGTCTTCGCATCGAAAACACCGTGATTGAGGATTCTGGTAGCGTTCACGATATACTCGCCAGGCGTATTGGTCTCGAAGAACAGCAAATCTTTCCGGGGAATTGAAAGCTCGCCGTTTTCTCTAGCCCGCCGAAACTCCTCTTCGTAGCCACTCACCGCAACGCGAGCCGCGTTATTGAAGGCGTCTAAGTCCCTCTCCGCCCGCGGGAAGCGATCTTGATGAGCTAAAACATCGCGTCGAATCTCATCGGTATCCACGTTATACAGCTTCATGTTAAGCGTCATCGGCTGCGTCAGGTTATCCTCTTCGCGTCCCAGCTGGAATGGAACCCTCGCCTTCAGCGCTAAATCGGCATTGCCGGTGGCGTCGATAAAGATATGCGACGTAAGGGTAGTCAGGCCATCTTCGTTCGCCACGGTCAGACTCTGAACCTCTCCATCGTCAACCGCCACATCAACCAACATGGTATGAAAAAGCACTTCCACCCCTGCCTCTTGCGTCATGGCATCCAGCGTTAGTTTGAGTCCTTCTGAGTCGAATGGTGTGTTGTAAGACACGTAGTTTGTTGCATCCGGTACATGACCTGGCGAAAAACCTTGCGCAACGAGGCGGTCAATCAGTTCTTGCGCAAGTCCTTTAATCACCTGTTTTTCGCCTGCGAAAAAGGTCATCATCGGCCCTACACCCATCGAAGTTAAAGATCCACCGAGAAATCCGGCCTGATCAATTAGGAGCACCCGGGCTCCGTTACGGCCGGCTGCGACCGCAGCCATTGTGCCCGAAGGCCCGCCGCCAACGACGATGACGTCATAGTCCTTCGTACTTTGCGTCAAACTGTTTCCTCCTTAGCGCTCTGTGTAAAGATATGATCGGCAATCTTCATGAATGGGAAGTAGATCAAGACATCAAGTGCAATGATTAATGTATGAACAACCGCCGCGCGCCAATCACCACCGGTTGCGAGATAAGCGTTCATAATTGGTGGCGTGGTCCATGGCACCATGACAACAACGCGGCTCATCCAGCCGATGGCAGTAATCCCATAAGCAATCAAGATGTTCAACACCGGAATGATGAAGAACGGGATAAACAACGGCAGGTTAAAGACAATTGGGTAACCAAAGATAGTCGGTTCATTAATCTGGAAAATACTTGGTAAAATCGCTAACTTAGCGATGTCACGCTTTGCCCGTACCCGAGAAAAGATGAAGACAGCAATCAACAACGCAATGGTACTCCCAGTCCCACCAATCTGGCCAAAAATATCACGGAAAGTGTTCGTCAGAATGTAAGGCGCTGGCTTGCCTTGAGAGAAAGCGAGCATGTTCTTGTTCATGTTAATCAGAAGCACTGGGTCAAGCAGCGTACTGTTCACGAATGGGTGGATCCCAAAGAAGAAAAACGAGCTCCCAATCCCATAGATGAATAGCATACCCGGCAAGCTAGTGTTAACTCGGCGTAGTGGTTCCTGAATAATCGTGGTGATAAAGGTCATGATGCTGCTGTTCAAGAAGACAATCAACACAGCCCCGATGATTCCAATCACAGACAGAGTTACCATTGCTGGGATTAATGAGTCAAATGACTGGCCCACTGCAGGTGGTACGTTATCGCCAAGGTTGACATGCAGGCGCTTGATGCTGGAGACCTTCAGGAATAGCAAAGTCCCAAATAACCCAATCAGCAAGCCTGTAAACATACCGTTTGCCCCGATGTTGCTGTAGGCCAAAACCCCTGAGATTGAAACGGGCTTTTTCCCACCAACTGGCAGCAGGTCCAGCGTCAAGGGCATGGTCATGATGAAAGCAGCCATGGCCACGATCGAGCACATGATTGGATTGGTGAAATTCTTGTTACGGCCGAGCATGAACGCAATCACAGGTGCTACAATCAGCCCCCCAGCATTCAAAGTCCCGTTGGTAATCAGTGTTCCCCACGTTTGTATCTTAGCTAAAGCGTCACCTTTAACCACAAGTGGAAAGACAACGTTATTTAGCAGCACCCCAAAGCCGGCAAGTGTATACAATGGCATGATCATGACGAAAGCATCGCGCAGCGTTCTCATGTATAAATTATTGGCGAACTTTGACGCGAACATCGTCAGCTTATCAACAAATGCATTCGGCTTATCCATGTTAACCTCCTGAATAAATTATTTTTAAAGCCAAGGTCATTGTAAGCGCTTCGCATAATCTTGTAAAGCCAAATTTATAATTAATGTTTACATGACGCACATTTGCCGTTATACTGGGCTTGTTGATAGCTACATTGCAAAAAAGTCTGCATCTATCACTAGATGCAGACTTGGTTAGTACTTGGCCTGGCTGGGAATAAACATGCCGAAACGACCCTTATCGTATTTTTGATCCACGATGGAATACTCAAACGGAGTGCCACTCTCGAGGTAAACCACGTTGGTAATCACCAACACCGGATCTGTGCTTTCGTTGCCGAGATACTTAATGTCAGCTTCGGAAGACTTTTTAGCACTAAATTGCCGATAAGCACCGCCAATCTCCAGCCCCAGCTCTCCTTGGATATATTCATAGACTGAATGGTTCAAAATGTTCTCATCTAGTCCAGGGATAATACTAATAGGCATGATGGTGTGTTCAATCGAGTAGGGCTCTTCATCAACCAGACGCAGTCGTAGGATATCGTATACGGCATCTGTTGGTCCCAGCGAAAGTTTGTCGCACTCTGCCTCAACTGGATAGCGAATCTCGAACTTTGAGACTTTACTGGTAACCTTATGCTTACCTTCCATCAGCTTAGAAATGCCAACATACTGATCAACGCCAATGTCTAGATTAGAGAGGCTGTCGATATTTTTCTTCACAAACGTTGCCGACCCCTGCTGAGAATAGAGATAACCCTCAGCCTTCAGTAGCGAAAGTGATTTTTGAATGGTCATCCGGCTGGTCTTATAATCTTCTGCCAAATTCTTCTGGCCAGGCAGCGGCTCTCCAGCGGCATAGGTGCCATCCTTGATCTTTCGTTTTAGATCATTCGCGATATCAATATATTTAGCCATAGTGGCCTCCTTCAACACATGAACTTACAAGTTATACATATACGAGTATACCTTTGTGATATGTAAAGTCAAAATATGCAACCAACAATTCAGAGTAGGAGCTAAACAATGACAATTCTTAGGGACAACTTTTTCTGGGGTAATTCCACTTCAAGTATGCAGACTGAAGGCGCGGCTCGCGTTGATGGCAAAGGACCTTCTGTCTATGATGTCCGCGGTCAGACAACTTGGACCGATGCTATCGATGAGTATCACCGCTATCAAGAAGATATTGCGCTGATGGCGAACGCAGGCGTAAATTGTTACCGCTTTCAGATTTCTTGGAGCCGGGTCTGCCCGGAAGGCGATGGTGAGTTCAACGAAGCAGGTATTCAGTTCTACTCAGATTTAATCGACGCCCTGTTGCAAGCTGGCATTACCCCACTCGCTTGTCTCTATCATTTTGATATGCCTGAGCACCTGGCTGAAGAATATAATGGCTTTATCGCTGATGAGGTCGTTCAGGCCTTTATTCGGTTTGGGAAGGAAATGTTGAACCGTTTTGCTTCGCGGGTCCCACTCTGGCTGACTTTTAATGAGCAGAATCACTACAGTGTGCCTGAAGTATTCAATATCAGCGGGTATCGTGGTCCTAAGACCGTGGCTGCGCTCTATCAAATTCAGCAACATGTGATGCTGGCGCATGCTGCCATTGCTAATGAGATTCATGCCAACTACCCTGGCCTTCAAATTGGTGGAATGCTCGCCTATCAGACTGTCTATCCACACAGCCCGCTGCCTGAGGACGTCGCCGCCGCACGAAAATTTGGTGAGTTTGCCAACTTCAATCTCCTCTCTCTGTTTACGAAAGGCGAATACTCCAGTGAAGTGCTCGCATTTATGCATCGTGAGCATTTAGATGCCATTCTGGATTCAACCGAAATGGCCGTTATTAGTCAATGTCGCAGCGACTTCATCAGCCTGAGCTACTACTCGACCACCACCATTGATAGCACAAAAATCCCGGTCAACTCCGCTCCAAATTGGTACCTCGTGAACGGTAAGGCCCAAAATCCATATTTGCAGGAAACAGAATGGGCCTGGCAAATTGATCCACTGGGTTTCCGTACGACGTTAAACGATATCTACAACCGGTGTCGCTTACCAATCTTCCCAATTGAAAACGGGATTGGCGTGCGTGAAGACTGGGACGGCAATCACCCAATCGAGGATGATTACCGCATCACTTATCACCGGGAGCACCTCTCAGCATTGAAGGATGCCGTTGAATATGACGGCGTTGACGTGATGGGCTACCTTGTCTGGGGGCTCATTGATATTCTCAGTTCTAAAGGCGACATGACAAAACGCTATGGTTTTGTCTATGTGAACCGCTCTAACGATGACCTGCGCGATCTAAAGCGGGTGCCTAAGAAGAGCTACTCATGGTTGCGCCAGACAATTCAAAGTAACGGTGAAACTCTATAGAGGATTGCCGCCTTCAGACATAAGGCCGCCCTTTGCGGTCTTTTTTTAATGCTTGAATTTACAATTGAAGTGGAACATCAAATAAAAAGACTGGCCCACTAGGAGACAGCGTAGAATGTTGTTTGTCG